>DATFWA010000247.1:0-14348 GCA_035259825.1 Candidatus Methylomirabilota bacterium
AGGAGAACAGGCGTGGCCGCGACCACACGATGCGGTGGGGAAGGAAGCCGTGGCGTCTTCGGTGACCCTGGCTCGACATGCAGTGCGCCCGACGATCGTGCCAAACCCGCGTCGTGTCAAGGGCGACGACGCGGGCTGTGCCTACTGCGCCAGCACGGGCTGGACCGTCGCGCGCGGGCTCGGTTGGACTCGCGCCCGCCCGAGCCGGGCATGATGCCATGCCCTGCCTCGCCATCGACCGCTCCAATACCGCGTCGTTGTGGAGGTGGGCGCGATGGCATCGCCGATGCTCTGTGATGCAGTAGCCGCGCCGCTCGGTGGGACGAGCGGCGGCCGGGCTCAGCACCCTCTCCAGCCCCGGAGGTGCCTATGGCGATCGATCAGACGAAGCTCGACGCGCTACTCGGCCGCGCGGTCGTCGACATCGGAGCGAACTTCCACGCCGCGCTGATGGTCATCGGCGACCAGCTCGGCCTGTTCCGCGCCTTGCACGACATCGGGCCGGTCACCTCGACGGACCTCGCCAAGCACACGGGCACTCACGAGCGCTACGTGCGCGAGTGGCTCGCCGCGATGGCCGCCGGTGGCTACGTGAGCTACGAGCGGGCTACCGAGGAGTTCTCGCTCTCGGCAGAGCAGGCGATGGCCCTCCTGGATGCCGATCTCCCGGGGGCGTTCCTGCTGGCCCAGGCCGCGGTGAAGTCCGGCCCGCGGATCACCGAGCTGTTCCAGACCGGCGAGGGCATGGGCTGGCACGAGCACGACTCCGCGCTCTTCGAGGGCACCGAGCGGTTCTTCCGCCCGGGGTATGCGGCCAATCTCGTCCCGCGCTGGATCCCGGCCCTCGACGGCGTTGCGCTGAAGCTCGAGTACGGTGGGCTGGTCGCCGACGTCGGCTGCGGGCACGGCGCTTCCACCATCCTGATGGCCCGAGCCTATCCGCGGTCGCGCTTCGTGGGCTTCGACTACCATCGGCCGTCGATCGATCGGGCGCGCGAGGCTGCGCGGCGCGCCGGCGTCGACAACCGCGTGACCTTCGAGGTGGCGGGCGCCACCGACTATGCTGCCGCCGGCTACGATCTCGTCGCATTCTTCGACTCCTTGCACGACATGGGCGATCCGGTCGGAATCGCGCGCCACGTCCGCCGGTCGCTCGCCCCCGGCGGCACCTGGCTCCTCGTCGAGCCGTTCGCCCACGACCGGCTGGAGGACAACCTGAACCCGGTCGGCCGGATGTACTACGCGGCCTCCACGATGCTCTGCACGCCGAACTCGCTGTCCCAGAACGTGGGCGCCGCCCTCGGCGCTCAGGCCGGCGAGTCGCGTCTCAGGAAGGTGGCCACCGAAGCCGGGTTCACGCGGTTCCGGCGCGCCGCCGAAACGCCGTTCAACCTCGTCTTCGAGGCGCGGGGCTGAGCGGCGGGGTGACGGCGAGGGGCGGTCGCGGCAGCGACCGCGGCGGCCCCTCGTCGCTCATCTCGTAGCCCGCGCGCATCCCGGCATCATCTCCGTACCGGCCGGCCGGACCCGTCCGCCTTGACACCCGACCCGGGCCGAGTAGACTCGGCAGCGTCGCGGCACACCGACTACTTTCAGAAGGCCAACGAAGGCACCACGGAAGGAGTGGCTTTGATGCCCCACCGCCCGCCCGCCCCCTCGCCTCGCGTCTCCCGTCGTCGCTTCCTGGCCGGTGCCGGCGCGGTCGCCGGCGTGGCCACATTCGGCCGGGCGCCCGCGGTGATCGGCCAGCAGGTGCGCGAGCTGCAGGTCTGGCACACCGAGGTCGAGCCGCAGACCGTCAAGGTCATCCAGGACACGTCGATCGCGGAATTCGAGAAGAAGTTCCCCGGCTTCAAGGTCAAGCAGCAGGCGCTGGGCTGGGGCGATCTCAACACCAAGCTGCTCGCGGCCCTCGCGGCGGGCAGCCCGCCCGACCTCACGCATCTGAACCCGTTCATGACCGCCTCGCTCTACACCAAGAACCTGCTGCGGCCCATGGACGAGGTGATCCGCTCGGTCGGAGAGAACGACATCCACGAGGCCACCCGCAAGCTGCAGTTCTTCGACGGCAAGTACTACGGCATCACCCACGCGATGGGCGCCACGTACTTCTGCGAGCGTCGGGACCTCCGGGTGAAGAAGGGGCTGAAGGCGCCCGAGACCTACGCCGACATGCTGAACCTCTGCGCCGCGCTCACCGAGGACGGGCGCTACGCCTTCCAGATGCCGGGCGAGAAGCTCTACATGGGCTTCGTGCACCCGGCGGAGTGGCTGGCCGGCAACGGCGGCTCGTGGGTGGACGCCAAGACGTGGCGGCCTCAGCTCAACAGCAAAGCGATGCTGGAGATCCTCGAATATCTGCAGAAGCTGAACAAGTTCCAATCGCAGGGCTGGTCGGGACAGAAATACCTCGACACCCAGGCCGCGCTGGCCACCGGCAAGATCGCGATGAGCTATCTCTCCGGGGCGCGGGCCATCGGCTACATCGAGAAGTACGCGCCGGAGAACATGCGCGACCCGGAGCACTACATGCCGATGCTGCGGCCGCACGGGCCGTCCGGGAAGGTGGGCATGTCGGCGCTGGACGGGGAGAACTGGGCGGTGTTCAGCCAGTCCAAGTACCCCAACGAGGCGTTCGAGTTCCTGCGGCTCTTCTACAAGAAGGACTATTACCTGCAGTACTGCCATTCGGTGCCGATCCACCTCACGCCGATCTTCAGCTCGATGCTGAACGACCCGGCCTACCTCGCCAACGAGCGCATCAAGAAGTGGAAGGCGTGGCACGAGGTGATGCTCGCCGGGCTCAAGGGCAACCGGTTCCTGCCGATCGGCTTCACCCGGCCCGAGGACAACACCCTGCCCTTCCTGGCCGAGCTGGACGGCTCGAGCATCGTGGCCGACATGGTGGTGGAGGTCATGGTGGGCGGCAAGAATCCGAAGGCGGAGGCCGACCGCGCCCAGAAGCGGGCCGAGGAGCTGCTCACCCAGCTCGGTCACAAGCGCTGGTCGTAGCCGCGAGTCCCGGGCGGGGCGAGTGAGGACAAGCCCCTTCGTCGGCTGGCTCCTCCTCGCCCCGTCGCTGCTGCTACTGGGCGGGCTCGTCGTCTTTCCCGTCCTCTACAACATCTGGCTGAGCCTGTTCGACAAGCACGCCTTCATGCCGGTACAGACCTTCGTCGGCCTCCGGCACTACCGTTACTTCGCGAGCGATCCCGAGTTCTGGACCAGCTTCTACTACGGCAGCGTATACGCGGGCGCGACCATGGTGCTGCAGCTGGGCGTGGGCGTGCCGGCGGCCCTGCTCCTGAACGAGGCGTTTCGCGGGCGCAACCTGCTGCGGGGCGTCGTGCTGTTCCCCTACATGATCCCCACGATCGTGGCGGTCATCCTGTGGAAGTGGCTGCTCAACGACTCCTACGGTCTCGTCAACTACCTCCTGGTCAACGCGGGCGCGGTGCGCGCCCCGGTGGCCTGGCTCGGGCCCGACTACATCATGACCGCGCTGATCGTCACCAGCGTGTGGCAGTTCTTCCCGTTCGTGGTGGTGACGTACCTGGCGCGCCTTTCGACCATCGCGCCCGAGCTGTACGAGGCCGCGACCGTGGACGGGGCCTCGGCGTGGCGGCGCTTCCTGCACGTGACCCTGCCCCAGACCGCGAGCGTGCTCTTCGTCATCGTGCTCCTGCGCAGCATCTGGATGTTCACCAAGTTCGACACGGTGTGGCTGCTGGCCGGCGACGGCGGGGTGAGCCGCTACATCCGAACCCTGCCGGTGTATGCCTACGCCCGCAGCTTCACCTACCTGCAGGCCGGCATGGGCGCCTCGCTGGCCGTGATCATGTTCGCGATGCTCCTGGTCGCCACCGCGGTGTACTTCCGCATGTTCAGGAGCGAGGAGGTCTTCTCGTGAGGCGCGCGGGAGCGCTGTACGGCGCCGGCCTGGTCCTGCTGTTGGCCGCGGCCTTCCCCCTCTTCTGGATGCTCTCGACCGCGCTCAAGCCCTCCGGCGAGATCTTTGCCACCCCGCGCTTCGTGCCGCTCCATCCCACCCTGGAGAACTTCCGGCGCCTCTTCGCGGACACGAGCTTCTTCGTGTTCTTCCGGAACAGCGTGCTGGTGGCGGGCGCCACCGTGCTGCTGACCCTCGCGGTCTCGTCGCTGGGCGCCTACGCGCTGACCCGCTACCGCTTCCGCGGGCGCGACACGGTGGCCGGGCTCATCTTGCTGACCTACATGTTCGCGCCGATCATGATCATCATCCCGTTCTACATCCTGGTGAAGCAGCTCGGGATCGTGAACACGCACCTGGCGCTGGTCCTCTCCTACACCACGTTCTGCCTGCCCTTCTGCCTCTGGGTGCTTCGCGCCTTCTTCCAGTCGATCCCCCTGGATCTCGAGGAGGCCGCCCTGGTGGACGGGGCCGGCCGCGGCCGCACCGTGTGGTACGTGGTGCTGCCACTCGCCCTGCCCGGCCTCATCGCGGCGGCGATCTTCACGTTCATCCTGGCCTGGAACGATTTCCTGTTCGCGCTGGTGCTGATCACGTCCGAGGAGCTGAAGACGCTCCCGGTCGGGGTCAACGACCTCTTCAACGCCACCATCGTGGACTGGGGCATGATCATGGCCGCCGGCGTGATGATCACGGTGCCCACCGTGTGCTTCTTCGCGGCGGTGCAGCGCTACCTCGTGCAGGGCTGGGGCTCGGGCGGGGTCAAGGGCTGAGCGCGCCTGCAGCGGGCGCCGCGCTCAGAGCGAGAAGAGCGCCCAGAACACCAGCAGCGAGAAGGCGGCCAGCGAGCCGAACGGAATCGTGAAGCTGCCGGTCGAGGCGAAGAGCGCGCCCACCATCGGCGCGCCGACCGCGATGGCGATCACCCCGACACCGCTGACCAGCCCGACGGCGGCGCCCGGCGCTCTCGGCAGCACCGCCCCGGTGGTGTTCATGACCGCGGCATAGGGCGCGTTGAACGCGACGCCTAGAGCCACGATGGCGATGGCCGCCACCGCCAGTGGCCGACCGGGCCAGGCGAGGACCGCGAGTCCGATGGCGCCGGCCAGCACGGTCAGCCTCATGACCAGGCGCGGGCTCACCACACCCCGGTCGATCAGCCATCCGCCGAGCGGGCGCGAGATCACACCGAGGGCGAGGATGGCCGAGCCCGCCGCGCCCGCGCTCACCAGCGACAAGCCGAAGTCGTGGACCAGGAAGGTAGTGACCCAGATTCCGACCAGCACCGCGAGCCCGAACGTCGCGGTGTGGACGAGGCCGAGCGTCCACACCGTCCGCGAGCGCGCGGCCTCGGTGAGCGGGGCCGCGGCCTGCGAGGGACGAACGCGCGGGGCGAGCAGGAGCCAGGTGACCGCCGACAGGGCGATCAGTCCCGACGAGGCGATCAGGGCTCGGCGCCAGCCCATGAGGCTCGTGAGCAGCGGGATCAGGTAGAGCGACGTGCCACCGCCAAGCTGGACCAGGCCGCCGTAGATACCGAGCGCGCGGTGGACGCGGGCCGGCGGCACCACCAGGGCCGCGTAGCGCATGCCCGCGACGAACGCGAGGCCGCAGCCGAGACCGCCCACCACCTTGATGAGCAACAGATCCGGGAAGTGTCGCGCGTATCCCAGCGCGAGATTGCTCGCGAACACCGCCACGATGCCGGCGGTGCCCACGCCGGTGGGACCGAAGCGGTCGCTCAGCAGGCCGGCCGGGATGCACGAGACCCCGAGAACGACGAAGAAGACCATGGACAGGACGCCGGCCTGCACCGGGCCGAATGACAGCTCGGTCATGAGCAGCGGGATGATCGCGGCGTGATTGGTGTAGTTGGTGGTGGCCGCCCACCCCAGCACGCAGGCCGCCGCCAGGCGGATCGTCATCGGCCGGAGGACGCCCGGCTACGGCGCGTACGAATCGAAGTACTTCATGGTCACGATGCGGGTGCGCGGGGCGATCGTCTTCATCTCCTTGACCCAGAGATCGAGGTTGGCCGGATCGCCGTAGATGCCGCGCAGGTCCTGGGCCGGTCCGGAGAGCGGCGCCTCGAAGTTGTCCCAGTGGGTGGGCAGCACGACCTTCGGATAGTTGAGCGCCTTCATCAGGCGCAAGGTGAAGGCGTGGGTGTTGTTGGAGAAGAGCGGCGCGACCAGGGCCACGTCCGGCCGGAGCCCCGCGATGGCCCGCTCCACGTAGTTGCCCGAGCTCATGAAGAACACGGTGAACTTGCCGCCGATGGTGAGCACGTAGACGAGGGTGTCGCCCTCCGGCAGATCGCCGACCTTGGTGGGCGGCGCCGAGGGCACCGAGACGAGGTGGCCGGGGACGGCGTACTTCTTGGTTCCGCCCATCGAGTGCACGCTGGGGAACACCTCGATCGTATAGCCGTCGAACTGCATGTACTCACCGCCCTTGACCTGCACGATCTTGCCCTCGGGCACCCCGGCGGCGCGCATGACGTTGGAGTGGGTCTCCGAGCCGATCACCATCGCTCCGGTCTTCTTGGCGATCGCGGGCACGTCGGCCATGTGGTCCCAGTGGCCGTGCCCGACCAGGATCTGATCGGCCTTCTTCACGTGCTGGTCGATCAAGACGGTGTCGGTGGGCAGCACCGCGTCGTGGTTCAGCTTGTTCTGGAGAAAGCCGGACTCGAAGCGATTGAGCCAGGGATCGATCAGGATGGTCTTGTTGCCGAAGCTGATCTCCCAGCCGTTGGTGCCGAACCACTTGAAGCGCACGCCCGACGTCCCGGGGCCTCCGCTGGCTCCCGGCTCCTCGGCGCCCTCCGCCATGCCGGGGAGCAGCAGGGAGCGGCCCACGCTCGCGGCCGCCGCGGCGCCCGCCGCCAGCCCGCCGCCGAGAAATCCGCGCCTCGTCATACCGTCGGTATCGATGAAGCACATGGTGCGTCCTCCTCTCTGGGTCCTAGACGAACGTCATCACCTCGACCGGGGTGGGTCCGCCCCGGAAGCGCTCGAGATCGAGCGGCGCGATGTCCACGGTGCGCGCCCGTCCGTCCGCCACCAGCTCGGCCATGAGCTGTCCGGCGATTGGTCCGTGCATGAAGCCGTGGCCGCTGAAGCCGGCGATCACGTGGAAGCCGTCGAGCCCCGGGATCACGCTCAGGATTCCCATCTGGTCCGGCGTCATCTCATAGAGCCCGGCCCAGGCCCGCATGACCGGCGCGTCCGCGAGGGCGGGAACCCGCCGCACCGCACGCTCGGCCACCGTCGGCACCAGGTCCAGATCCGGGGCGGTGTCGAACGTGCTCGCCTCACCCTTCCGCCCGTAGCCCACCATGATTCCCGGCCCCTCCCGCCGGATGGAGAAGCCGTCGTGGTGATCGATGATGAACGGCGTCTCGAGCGGGATCGCCTCGGCGGGCACCGTCCCGGTGATGAACTTGCACCGACGACGCGGGAAGATCGGGATCTCGACGCCGGCCAGCCGGCCGACCAGGCCCGACCAGCACCCGGCCGCGATGATGACCACCGGCGCCTCGATCTCGCCCTGCAGCGTGCGCACGGTCGCGCCGCGTCGGCTACGCAGAAAGCCGGTCACCTCGCGATCCTGCTCGATCACGACACCGAGCTCGCGGGCGCGGGCCGCGATCGCGGTGGTTACCAGGTACGGGTCGGCGAAGCCGTCGCGGGGCGAGTAGGTCGCGGAGACCAGGTCGCCGGTCCAGAGGTACGGGCAGAGCGCGCGGACGTCGTCCGGCGCCAGCACCCGCGTGTCGACGCCCAGGGCGCGCTGCCGGGCCGCGCTCTCCGCGTAGACCGCCTGCTCCTCCCCGGTCTGCTGCAGGATCAGGTAGCCGTTCTGGTGGAACTGCGGGTCGACCCCGAACTCGGCCTCGAAGTGCTCGTAGACCTCGATGCTATGCCGGGTCAGCTCGATGCCGATGCGGTTGGCGTACTGATGACGGATGCCGCCGCTGGCCAGCGCGGTCGAGCCGGAGCAGACCGCCCCGCGCTCGAGCACGAGCACCCGACCGTACCGACGACGCGCGAGGTGGTACGCCGTGCTGGCGCCCATGATGCCGGCCCCGATGACGACCGCGTCCGCGGTGCCCACCATGCCGGCCGCCTCACACGCCCAGGTAGTACTTCTTGACTAGCTCGTTCTCGCGGAGCTCGCGCGTGCTGCGGCCCTCGAACTCGATGCGGCCGTGCACGATGATGTAGCCGCGGTCCGCGATCTTGGTGGCCTGGTTGAAGTTCTGCTCCGCCATCAGCACCGTGAGCTGGCGCCGCTCCTTCAGCTCCCGGATCTTGCCGATCACCCGGCTCACCAGGATGGGGGCCAGGCCCACCGAGGGCTCGTCGACGAGGAGGATGCGCGGCGAGGACATGAGCGCGCGCGCCACCGCCAGCATCTGCTGCTCGCCGCCGCTCATGCTGCCGGCCAGCTGCCGACGCCGCGCGGCCAGCACCGGGAAGGCCTCGAAGGCGAAGGCCAGGTTGGCCGGGATGTCGGCGCGCGCGCCCGTCCGGTAGGCGCCGAGCAGGAGGTTCTCCTCCACCGAGAGCTTGGGGAAGAGCCGACGTCCCTCGGGCACCAGGGCGATGCCCAGGGCCACGATCTCCTCGGTGGACTTGCCGGCCAGGTCGATACGCGCGCCGTCCGACTCCAGGAAGATTTCGCCGGCTTCCGGCTTGACGATCCCCATCAGGCACTTGATCAGCGTGCTCTTGCCGTTGCCGTTGGTGCCCAGGAGCGCGACGGTCTCGCCCTCGCGCACCTCGATGGAGACGCCGTGCAGCACGCGCACCGCGCCGTAGCCGGCGTCGACGTTGCGCACCACGATCCTACTCGCCAAGGTAGGCCCTCTCCACGTCCGGGTTGCGCACGATCTCGTCCGGAGTGCCCTCCGCGATGCGCTCGCCCGCGTCCAGCACCACGATGCGCTCGGAGAAGCGCATCACCGCCCGCATGATGTGCTCGATCATGATGATGGTGATGCCGCGCTCGTTGAGCCCGAACAGGATGGCCAGGATGTCGTCCACCTCGGCGTGGGACAGGCCGGCCATCGCCTCGTCGGAGATGAGCAGCCGCGGCCGCGCCGCCATCGCGCGGGCCAGCTCGAGCTTGCGCATCTCGATCTGGGTGAGCCCGGCCGGCCGCAGGTGGGCCTTCGATTCGAGCCCGATGGCTCGCAGGATCTCCATGGCGTCGGCGTCCGCCGCGTCGGAGCGCTCGTGGGCCGCGTACTCCAGCGGGATGTCGAGGTTCTCCAGCACCGTCATGCTGCCGAAGGGCTTCGGGATCTGGAAGCTCCGCACGAGCCCGAGCCGGGTGCGCCGGTGGGCGGGCAGGCTCGTGATCTCGCGGCCGTCGAAGACGATCCGCCCGCCGTCCACCGGCAGCGAGCCCGACACACAGTTGATCAGGGTGGTCTTGCCGGAGCCGTTGGGCCCGATGAGGCCGAAGCGCTCGCCCGGCTTCACCGCGATCGACACCTCGTGCAGGGCCATGAAGCCGCCGAAGCGCTTGGTGAGACGGTGGACCTCGAGCCCGGCACCCGCCATCGGTCAGCGGCCCCGCAGGCGCCGCACGAGTCCGAGGATGCCCTCGGGCGCCAGCACCACGAAGGCGACCAGGACCACGCCCACGATGAACAGGTTCATCTCCGATGAGATGGTCACGGTGGCGAGCTGCTGCGCGGTGCCGAGCAGCACCGCGCCGATCACCGGCCCCACCCAGCTGTTGGTGCCGCCGATCATCGGCATCGCGAGCGCGTTCACCGCGTAGTCGAGGGCGAAGGCGGAGTTGGGCTCAACAAACGTCACGTAGTAGGGAAACGGCGCCCCGGCCACCCCGAGCAAGAAGCCGCTCACCGTGGTGGCGAAGAGCTTCAGCCGCAGGGTCGGCACGCCCATGCACTCGGCCGCCTCCTCGTTGTCGCGCAGAGCGGCGAGGCCGCGGCCGATCCAGGAGCGCTCGATGAAGCGCGCCACCAGCACCGACACCACCGCGAGCCCGACCATCACCGTGAACAGGAAGGTGACGTAGTTGCCGAAGGGCGGCCCGCTCGGCCGGATGACGCTGAGCCCGCGGGAGCCGCCCACGAACTCCCAGTTGATGATGACGGTCTGCAGCACGATGGACAGGGCGAGGGTCGCGATCGAGAAGAACACCCCGCGCAGGCGCAGGGTAAGGTAGCCGATGCCGAGGCCCAGCAGGGCCGACACCAGGCCTCCGGCCAGGATCAGCACCGGCAGCGGCGGCCGCACGGTCTGGACGAGGAACACCGCGGTGTAGGCGCCGAGGGCGAAGAAGGCGGGCGTGCCGAAGTTCACGTAGCCCGCGTAGCCGCCCAGGATGTTCCACGCCGTCGCGATGACCACGTACTGGAGGATCACGTAGCCCGCGAAGTAGACGTAGGGGTTCACCCGCAGGGCGGCGAGCAGGATTCCCAGCCCCACGACCACGAGGGCCACCGCCAGGAGGATCCAGATCCGGCGCATCTACCGCCCGAACAGCCCGGCCGGGCGGACTGCGAGGGCGATCAGCAAGATGCCGAAGGAGACCGCGAGCGACCACGACGGGCCGAAGAACGTGCCCATCAGGCTCTCGACCACGCCCAGGATCACCGCGGCCACCAGGGTGCCGCCGATGCTGCCCATGCCGCCCAGCACGGTGATCGCAAACATCCGGCCGATGTAGTCACGGTCGGACGACGGTACTACCGGGGCGATCGTGATCAGCAGCGCGCCGGCCAGACTGGCCGCCGCGATGCCGATACCGAAGGCGATGGTCTTGATGCGGATCGGGTCGGCGCCCATCAAGCGCAGCGCGCCCGCGTCCTGCGAGACCGCCATGATCGCGCGGCCGTAGAACGTGCGACCCAGGAAAAGATAGAGGGCCAGCGTCATGAGCAGCCCCACCACGCACGGCACCAGCAGACGGTAGGCGATTCCCACCCCGCCCCACTCGATGGACTTACCGATGTAGGCGGCCTCGACCAGGCGGTAGTCGACCCCGTACTTCAGGCTCAGGCTGACCTCCACGATGAAGAGGACCCCGAAGAAGAAGACAAGGCCCCGTCCCTGCATCGTCTCGCTCTCACCCCGCCGCTCGAAGGCGCCGTAGTAGACGCGATAGACCGCGGCCCCCAGGAGGTAGAAGAGCGGGGTGAGGAGCAGGCCGGTGAGGATGGGATCGAGGCCGTACGCGCTGTTCAGCACGTACGCCGCGTAGGAGCCCAGGATGAGGAAGGCGGGCTGCGCGATGTTGGCGATGTCGAGCAGGCCGAAGACCAGGGAGATGCCGAGGCTCACCGCGGCATAGAAGCCCCCGAGCAGCAGTCCGGCGACCAGCGCGTTCGCCAGCAGGTCCCAGGAGAACAGGGAGCGACTCGCGCTAGTTCTTCGCCGCCGAGTACGGGTAGATGATGTTGCCCGACTTGAATTCGTCGGGGTAGAGCACGACCTTCTTGCCCGGGCCGCGGAACTGCTCGACGCTGGTGCCTTGGATCTTCTGGTACTGCACCATCAAGGTGCGGCCCTTAGCCCACTCGCCGTTCTTGCCGAACTTGATCTTGCCCACGATTGTGGTGAACTCGGTGTTGCGGATGTAGTCGGCCAGCTTCTGCTGGTCCAGCCCCTTGGTGGCCTCGATGGCCTGGGCCAGCACCTGGCCGGTCGCGTAGGAGTACGGCGGCAGGTAATACCCGAGCGGATCCACTCCTGCCTTCTCCGCCCGCGCCTGGTACTCCTTCAAGAACTCCTTGATGCCGGGCATGGACAGGAACGGCGGCTCGGGCGCCCAGAAGTCGTAGTTCACGATGCCGTTCAGCAGCGGGCCCATGCTGGTCATGATCGTGGTGAACATGAGACCGACCATCCCGCCGCCCATGATCTTGGGCTGCAACCCCACCTCGTGCGCCGCCCGCAGCATGCCCACCGAGTCCGGCGGGTAGGAGGCCACGAAGACGATGTCGGGGTTCGTGGCCTTGATGGCCCGCACGATCGGGGTGTAGTCGGTGGTGCTGGGCGGATAGGTCTTGTCGTAGACCGTCTTGAAACCGAACTTCTTGATCAGCTCGCGCGCGCCCACCAACGCGTTCTGCGGGTACTCGGCGTCGGCGCCTACGATCGCCACCGTCTGCGGCTTCGGATTCTGCCGCGCGGCCAGCTCGAAGAACCCGAGCGCGGTACTGGTCTCCGGCTCGGGCCCGTTGGGCGAGATCTGGAAGTAGTTCGGGTACTTGTACTTCTCGTTGTTGGCGAGCCCGAAGATGCCCATGACCAGCAGCTTGCGCTCCATCGCGATCGGCAGGAGCGGCGCGATGAGATTGGTCCCGTAGCCGGAGGTGATGAGGTCGACCTTGTCGACGTCGAGCAGCTTGCTGTAGATGCCGGGCACCGTCGCCGGGTTGGTCTGGTCGTCGTAGAAGACCAGCTCCACCTGCCGGCCGAGCAGGCCGCCCTTCTTGTTGACGTCGTCCTTCCAGATCTGCAGGGCGAGCAACGCGGGCTTGCCGTTGGCCGAGAGGCCGCCGGTCAGCGCCATGCCGAACCCGATCTTGATGGGGTCTGCCGCCCGGGCTACGAACGCCCCGGTGCCGGCAAGCACGATGGCGGAGACGACGGAAACGAACACGACCCAGGTCAGGATCGGATGGCGCCGGAACAGCCTCATTGGCATCCTCTCTCTCTTGCGCGGCTCGCACGGGGAGCGCGCGCGGGTGATGGGGCGGGCCAAGACTGCGCCCGCCGACGCGGCATTGTCAAGGCGGACCGGGGCGCGTTGGCGGCCGACGGGTGAACGGCGAGCTCGACGGCCGCAGGAGCTGCCCCACCTTGGCGGTGAGCGCCTCCGGGGTGAAGGGCTTGGCGATGAACGGCAGCTGCGACTCGGTGATCTCGGCGATCTTGTACGCCGACATGAGGAGCACCTTCGCCGACGGCACCAGCGCCCGGAAGCGCCGGGCCAGCTCGGTGCCGCGCATCAGGGGCATGATCACGTCGGTGAGGAGCAGATCGATCGTCTCGCGGCCCGCGATGCGCAGGGCATGATGCGGGTCACGCGCGTCCAGCACCAGGTAGCCCTTGGCCTCCAGCATGCGGCGCACCACGAGCCGGATGTCATCCTCGTCGTCGACCAGCAGGATGGTCTCGCTCATCGGCCCGCGCCCTCAGGGCGCCTCGTTGGGTCCGCCTCGGGGCGGATTCACTGGAGCTGACCTCGACGAGGGCCGGCACTCGTACACGCGATCACCGACCAGGCTCTGCACGACGGAGTCCGCGCCGATGCGCCGCATGATGTCGAGGTTCCTCGCGGCCCGCTGGCGCTGCCTCGTCGCGGCCTGCTCGCAGGCCTCGCGCGATGAGTACAGGCTGCCCGCCGTCCAGTCGAAGCCATTGACCGACGAGCTGCTCCAGATCGCGTGCGGCTCATCGGCCGCCGCCGCGGTGACGACGGCGAGCACGAGCGCCGGCCCCCACATCCCACGCGCCATCGTGGTGTCCCCCCGGCTCACCTCTTCCCATACCACGGGTGCGGCTGCCCGGGCACCTTCACGCGCATCGCGTACACGGACGTGCGGGCGGTGAAGAAGAGCGTCCGGAGATCCGGCCCGCCGAAGGCGAGATTGGCCGGCACCTCCGGGGTGCGGATGATCCCGAGGCGTGTCCCGTCGGGGGCGAAGACCCACGTGCCGCCGGGCCCGGTGCAGTAGACACGTCCCTCCACGTCGACCTTCATGCCGTCGGGCACGCCGTCGGTCTCGTCCGAGGACATGTCGGCGAAGATGCGCCGGCGCACCACCTGCCCGCCGCCGTCGAGCTCGAGCAGGTGGATGTACTGGGCCCAGCGGGTGTTGGCCACATAGAGCCGGCGCTCGTCGGGCGAGAAGGCCAGGCCGTTCGGGTACTCGAAGTCCGCGACCAGGCTCACCGCCCCGTCGGGGGCGATGCGGTACACGCCGGCGTGCGGGACTTCGCGCTCGGCCAGTGGCACCCGCAGCCCGGGATCGGTGAAGTAGAGGCTCCCGTCGGACCGGCACACCGCGTCGTTGGGGCGGTTGAGGCGCTTGCCCTCGAACCGATCCATCAGCACCTCGACGCGGCCGTCGGCACCGCGGCGGGTAACGCGGCGGTTGTCGCCCTCGCAGAGGACGAGCCGCCCCTGCAGGTCGAACGTGGTGCCGTTGCCGCCGCCGGTCTTCTCGCGGACGACCTCCGGCGCGCCACCGGGCGTGAGGCGATAGAGCATGCTCGCCCGCACGTCGACGAAGTAGAAGAAGCCGTCGGGGTGCCACAGCGGCCCTTCCGTGAACACGAATCCGGTCGCCAGCCGCTGCGCGGGCGTCGCGTCGAGGATCGCGGAGAGCGGATCGGCCATGGGCTCG
>DATFWA010000248.1:0-7193 GCA_035259825.1 Candidatus Methylomirabilota bacterium
CGGTCTGGCTGTCCCTCATGCGCCAGATCGTCGAGGTGGCGTGCTTCACCGACGCCTCGATCCTGATCACCGGGGAGAGCGGCACCGGCAAGGAGCTGGTCGCGCGGCTGGTCCACACCCTCGACCCGCGTCCCGGCAAGAAGGACCTGGTGGTCCTCGATTGCACCACGGTCGTGCCGGAGCTCTCCGGCAGCGAGTTCTTCGGTCACGAGCGCGGGGCCTTCACCGGCGCGGTGGGCACGCGCGAAGGCGCCTTCGCCCTCGCCGACGGCGGCACGTTGTTCCTCGACGAGGTCGGCGAGCTGCCGCTGCCGCTCCAGGGCCAACTCCTGCGCGTGGTCCAGGAGCGGATGTACAAGCGGGTGGGCGGCAATCACTGGCACCGGACGGAGTTCCGACTCGTGTGCGCCACCAACCGTGACCTGCCCCGCGAGGTCGAGCGGGACGCCTTCCGCAGCGACTTCTACTACCGCATCGCCAACTGGCCCTGTCGGCTCCCACCGCTGCGCGAGCGCCGGGAGGACATCCTGCTCCTGGCGCGCCATTTCGTGAAGGAGTTCAGCGGCGAGGGCCAGGCGCCGGAGCTGAGCGACGAGGTCCGCGACTACCTGCTCGCCCGCGAGTATCCCGGCAACGTGCGCGACCTCCGCCAGTGCATCGCCCGGATCATGTACCGGCACGTGGGCCCCGGCCCGATCACGCCGGGCGACATCCCGCCCGGCGAGCGCGCGGGCACGCCGCAGGACCGGGAAGCGTGGCACGACACGACGTTCGAGACCTGCATCCGCATGGCCCTGACGATGGGCGTCGGGCTGCGGGAAATCGGCCGAGTCGCCGAGGACACTGCGGTGCGCCTCGCGATCGCCGAACACGAGGGCAACCTGCAGCGGGCGGCGTCGAGCCTGGGCGTCACGGATCGCGCGCTGCAGCTTCGCCGCGCGCTGCAGCGCGAGCAGGCGCAGGAGCAAAACGGCCACCCGAGCTGACGGGCGGCCGGCAAAGGAGGCGCTCGATGGGCTACACGTACCACTCGCGAACCAATCCCGATCGCGTCGAGGTATCCGAGAGCGGCAAGTGGATCGCGACCTTCACCGGAGGCTGCTACACGGTGACGCTCGCCGGGCCAGAACGGACCTTCTCGGAGACGTTCAAGGTCGACGGCGAGACGCATCACGCGTCGGTGAAGCACTCCACATGGGTGCGCGCGGCGCCCGGTCCAGCCGATCACACGATCGACGAGCGCTGGCTGTCTCACGCGCTCGACGCGAACTGGGCCGAGACCCCCGACCTGCTGGCCATCGGCATGCAGTACGTGAAGGGCGCGCCGGCCGTATCGGAGGGCGACCTCCAGATCGCTGGAGACGCCGGCTACGGCCCGCTGGCCGACGGCCGGCGGCAGGAGGGCGCGGACTTCAACGACTACCTCGGGCTGCGCTGGCTCTACCCGACCGATCCACCCGACGCGCCGGAGCACGCCCAGCGCCGGTGCCTCGACTGCTCCGGCTACATGCGCATGATCTGGGGCTACCGACATCATCTGCCGGGGGCGGGCTACCCCGACACCTTGCCGCTCTCGCTCCGGCCGCGGAGCGGCAGCACGATGCCGCGCCGATCGTTCGAGATCTACGTCGGAGGCCCCGGAGTGATCCTGGTGCCCGACACCGGCAGCCAGGTCGTGAACCTCAACACGTTCGACATCGGCGACCTCGTCTTCTTCGATGCCTCGGACGACGACCAGGGGCGGCTGGATCACGTCGGCATGTTCCTGGGACGCGACACCAAGGGAGCGCACCGCTTCCTCTCGAGCCGCAAGATCCCGAACGGGCCGACCCTCGCCGACCGGGGACATCGCTCGATCCTCGACGGCACCGGCTACTACGCCAAGGCGTTCCGCGCGGTCAGGCGTCTCTGACCGGCCGGGTTCCGTCGCGCCGCGGCGGCCTTGGCGGATCCGCGTTTACTGGATCAGCCACGGATCCCGGCCCGCCGAGGTCGTGACCTGCCCGGCGAACGCGTCGATCTGCAGCTCGACGCGCGGCGCGCGGACCGCGCGCATGAGGCGGAGGATCGTGCCGCCCGCGACCTCCCGCTCCTCGGCGGCGGCGAGATGGAGCGCGCGCACCTTCGCCAGCTCCACCCCCGGATGGAGCCAGGGGCCGTCTGTGCCGAAGAGGAGCTTGCGCGCGCCGGCCCGGCGCGCGGCCTCCTCCAGCAGATCGAACCGCCGCACGCCCGAGGTGTCCGTGTACACGTTGGGGTGACGCACCAGGTGATCGATGAGGGCGAGCTGGGCTCTCCAGTCGTCGGCGAAGCTGCCCAGGTGCGGAATGATGAACGGCACGGTGGGATACTCCGTCGCCAGCAGCTCGACGACGGAGACCTCGCCCATGACGTCGTAGATGATCGGGAGCGCGTACGCGCGCGCGACCTCGCAGATCTCGCGCGTGATGTGCCCGTCGTGCCGGTGCACCTTGATCCCCCGGAAGCCGTACTCGACGACCGCCGTCTTCACCAGGGCGGCGACGCGGCCGCGATCCCGCTCCGGGTGCACGAACGCGAACCCGTAGAAGCGGTCCGGGCGGCTCGCCACGATCCGCGCGACCTGCCGGTTGGCCCGGCCATAGTCTGAGTGAAACGCCGCGAAGATGACGGTGCGGTCGATGCCGGCCTCTCGTGCGCGCCGCAGGTAGGCCTCGAGCGGGGCGTCGGTGTCCCAGGGACCGGTGAGGCCGTCCCCCTTGCCGGCATGGCAATGGCTGTCGATGATCATGGCTCAGCCATCGAGTGCGCGAGGAGCCGCGCCGGGTCGCTCGTTGCGAGCGCCCGCGCGATCGCGGTCACGTCGCGCGCGGTGTGCCGCGCGGTGAGCAGGCACGTGAGCCGCGGGCCGCCCACTCCCTCGACGTCGCGGCGTAGCACGGTGAGGATGCGCTGACGCCTCAGCGCGCCGTGCAGGCGCACCGCCGCGTCGCCGCGAACGGTGCCGAGCGTCTGGACCGGGAACCGGCCGCCGACGACCGGGAAGCCGGCCCGCGAGAGCTCCCGGCGAAAGAGCGACACGAGGGCGACGAGGCGCGCTCGCAGCGCGTCCCCATGCTTCCGGTTCACCGCGAGGGCGTGCTCGGCGGCGTGCAGGGCGGCCACCGACGGCGGGCTGCAGTGCACGCGCGTCTCGCTCGTGGCCTCGAAGCGGGAGACGGCGGCCTCGCTGCCCGCGAGCACGGCCAGGGGGACGCCGAATCCCTTCGCCAGCGAGGCGACCACGATCACGTCGGGGCTCGCCACCTTGCTCCAGGGCAGCGAGCCGCCGCCGCCGCGGCCGTACGGAGTCCGAGGGCGCGGGTTGCGCCCGAGCACGCCTAGTGCCTGGGTGTCGTCGACGACCAGGCGCCCGCCCGCGCGCTCGACCGCCTCCAAGTAGGCGCCGATCGGCGCCGGTCGGCCGCAGCGCGGGCAGAAGCCATCGGTCACCATCACGGGTCGACGGCGCGAATCCTGGAGGAGGTGCCCCAGTGTCGGCGCGTCGTGGTGGGGAATCTCCCGGACGGGCACCCCGCGGGCCGCGGCCCGCTCGATGCCCCACCGCGCGATGGGGTAGAGCCCGGCATCCATATAGATGATGGAGCGCCCGTCGGCCAGCCCGTGGATGAGATCCCAGAAGAGGTGCAGCGTGGAGGTGCCCAGGACAGCGCGCTCGCAGTGGACGAGCGCGGCAAGGGCCTGCGCGATCGACACCGCCGAGCCGGGCTCGCGGAGGGCGGCCGGCACGCCCGTGGTGAAGCGGCGCCACGGCCTGAGAGTCTCGCTCGGATGGCGCAGGCCCAGGTAGAGGGCGGACGTGAAGTCGATCATCGCGTGCGCGGGGTGTCACCCATGGATCCATTGCGGTCTCCCGCCGCCGGGTGCGACGGCACCAGCCGGGGCCGGTGCCGTCGCGGTGAGCCGTCACACGTGCGGTCGTCGGTCTACCACTCGGCCTCGCGCGCGGTCTTCGGCGCGGGCACGCTCGTCGGGAGCGCGCTCTGCCGGGCCGGCGGCAGGCTGGCTCGCTGAGCCGAGGACAGCGCGGCGGGCTGAGCGGCCAGGCGGTTGCGGAGATGGACGGACGGCTGCACGTACCGCAGCCGCGCCGTGGTGTCCGTGACGTCGGTGATGTCCACGCCGGTGACCGCGCGATAGGCGTGGATGTAGCCCTGGATCTCGGCCCTCCAGTAGCGGGCCCAGTTGGCGGCCTGGTCGCGGTCGTTGACCGTGCTCCAGGCGCCGAAGCGGATCGAGAGCAGAATCTGCTCGCCGAACACACCCAGGTTGCGGAAGTGGAGGACCGAGACGTCGGTCCATCCCTGGAGCTTCTTCATCGCGTCGACCCGGTCCATCCACGGCTCCGGGTAGGCGACCATGATGCGTGTCGGGAGGAACTCGCGGAACTCCGTCCGGGCCAGGATCCACTCCTGCATCAGCATCTCGATGCGCGCGGTCCACGGCAGATCGCCGTACTGGTTGTGCTGGCCTTCCGAGAGCAGGAGATGGACGTCCTTGAGCGCGTTGAGGACCGGGAAGCCGTCGGCGCCCACCGTCTTGTCATCGTCCTGCTTGAAGAACACGCCGCAGAGCTGCAGCAGGTTGTGGAAGCCCTCGAGGAACTTCGACCGGCTGTCGGCCGTCGTCATCTCGGGCACCGCCTTGCCGTAGAGCGACAGCCCATAGTGGTGGTCGTACTCGTAGGCGCGGCGCCGCACCGTGAGGCGGTGCTGCTCGTCCTGGATGTAGCCCCAGAGCAGGTTGCTCAGCGGGCGCAGGGGCGAGATCTCGAGCTGGGCCAGCGGATTGTTCGAGCCGCCGCGGATGTTCTGGAAGCGCTGGCTGATGGCATTCATGGTCTGCACGAGCATGCCCTCCTCGTGCCAGTACGACCAGATCAGCTCGAGCAGGCATGGATTCGTGAGCTTCTCCTTCATGATGCCGTAGCAGAGCTCCAGCCATTCGCCGTCGTCGGTGGGCCGGTCCCGCAGCGGCACGTCGCCGAGCTTCCGCCGAATGATGGCCAGGTACGGGATCGTGTAGTCGATCTCGTCGTCCGCGTCCGGCGGCTCGTGCTCGTGGCCGATCTTCCGGCCGTAGTCGCGCCAGGCCTGGAAGATGTCGTCCCGCCCGAGGGTGCGGTAGTAGCGGGCCGCTTCCTCCTTGACCCGCTCGAGGGTGAGCTTCAGAGGGCTCTTGTCGATGGAGGCGTTCGGGGTCTGGTCGACCTCGACGCCGCAGTTCACGGTGAGGAAGACCTCGGTCGCGACCTTCAGCAGCCGGTAGGGGTCGATGTCGGGGAAGGGCAGCGCGCGGGCGCTGCGGAGCGACTTCTTCAGCGCGCGGGCCTTGGCCTCGCCCTTCGGGGCGCCGTCGTCGGCGCACATCACGATCTCGAGGAAGGCCTCGTACTTGTCGAACGAGAGCTGGTCGGTGGCGTAGCGGATCGCGGTCCAGAGGGACTGGTCCGACGTCGCGGGGACGGCCCCGCGATCCAGCCGCACCGTGGTGATGTCGTCACCGTTGGAGCCTCCGCTGATCGCCCGCATCTCGGAGGGGCGCGCCTTTGCCAGCGTGGTGTCGGGGGTTTCGCGGTTCTTCTCGTCAGCCATGACATCCTCCTTAGTTGAGGCTTGGTTCCAGCGCTCGCGTCCTCGTTTTCGACACGGGCCGGGCGGACGCTCGACTGGCGTCGTCGAACGTGCTGCGGAGCGCCCAGTAGTAGAGCAGGTCGACCAGCGTGCGGCTCTCGTCCTCCGGCGTGATGCGGCCATCCGCGCGCGCCTGCCCGATCACCGCGAAGGCGAGCGAGGGCGGCACCCGGGTGAGCCGGGCCAGCTTGGGACCCCACGCCCGGTAGTACTCGGCCAGCCGCCCGGGCGTGCGCGTGGCCGTGTCCATGACCTCGGCCAGCGAGCGGCCGCGCAGCGAGGCGGGCCGGTGGGTCATCAGCATCTCGACGAACTCGGGCATGGTGGACTCGAACGCGGCGAGGAGGGCCCGGTAGCCCGGGGCCAGGCCGACCGGCGGATAGAACGATTCCCAGAGCCGCTCGACCGCGTCCCACTGCGGATGCGGGTAGAGCGCCCGCCCTATCGCGCAGCTCAGCTTGACCCGGACCCACGGCACCGGATGCGGATCCTCGGGCGTGAGCCGGAAGACGAAGACGCGGGGCAGGCTCATCACCCCGATCAGCCCCATCGTCGAGGCCACGCCGATCCGGGCCACCGACCAGAAGTCGGCGAAGATCTCCGAGATCCACCGCTCCCAGTAGCGCCACGCCGCTCGCTCCGCGCCATCCTCCTCGTGACGCGTGCGCAGCACCACTCTCAGCGACGCGACCACGTCGAGCAGCGACGCGGCCTGGTGCCCGACCTCGTGGACCAGCGACGACGCGATGCCGCTGCTCACCATCCGCTCGCGGGGGACGCGGATGATCGCCACCGGGTTCTCGCCCCCGCCGGGCAGGCGCGTGCGCTCGCGACGGATCGCGGCGCCGTGCCCCTTGTCGAGATAGCAGATGACCGGCGGCGGATTGTCGTAGCCGGCGGGCAGGGCCAGCGCGTCGGCCGCGAACACGTCCAGGCCCGACAGGGCCAACCCGTTGTCGAGCTGGCTCCGCTGGCTCAGCACGTCCGCGAAGATGTCGAACTGCGTGAGCACCGCGTTGAAGCGCAGCCGCAGAAAGGTGAAGCGCTGCTGCAGCGTGGCCGGCGAGAGGCTTCTCGCCGCGGGGGTGGCGAGCCAGCGCAGGAAGGACTGCACCCGCCCGCGCAGCTCCCGCCGTCCCTTGGCCAGGTAGCGCTCGATCGCGGTCAGCGCGCGCGGCGAGATCGCGGCCGCGGGGACCATCGTCTCGGTCACCATGAACGGCTTGACGCGGGCCAGGCGCGCCAGCAGGGCGCGGCCCTCGTAGGCCAGATTCTCCGAGGCGATGATCCCGTTGGCCACGGCGGCCTACACGCCCAGCAGGACGATGTGGCGACCGCGACGGATCCAGCGCCCCGAGTGCGCCCGCCGATGGCCGCCCGCTGCGGCCATCCCGGCGCCGGCGCCGCCGCCGGTCATGACGTTCGCGAGGCCCGGGGCGTGGGTCTGCGCGGCCTGCAGCAGGGCGGCCCGGGCGCCGGCCGGTGTGGCGCCGGCGGGGCCGGCGTTCGCGGCGTTCGCGG
>DATFWA010000249.1:0-2926 GCA_035259825.1 Candidatus Methylomirabilota bacterium
TCAGGACCAGCGTCTCGCCGTTCGCCATGGTCTACACCTTCAGCCGAGGATCGAGGGTGTCGCGGAGGCCGTCGCCGAGCAGGTTGATGCCCAGCACGGTGATCAGGATCGCGAGGCCGGGGAAGGTCGCGAGCCACCACGCGGTGGAGAGATAAACGCGGCCGTCGGCGAGCATCCCGCCCCAGGTGGGCGTGGGCGGCTGCACGCCCAGGCCCAGGAATGACAGGGCGGACTCGGTCACGATCACCCGCGCCATGTCGAGCGTGGCCACCACCAGCCACGGCGTGAAGGTGTTGGGCAGCACGTGGCTCCACAGCACCCGCCCGTTCCGGCTGCCCAGCGCGATCGCGGCGTGCACGTACTCGCGCTCGCGGATCGAGAGCACCTCGCCGCGCACCACCCGCGCGTACACCACCCACGACGACACCCCGATGACGATGATGATGTTGCGCAGGCTCGGCCCCAGGACCCCGATCACCGCGATCGCGAGCAGGATGAACGGGAACGCGAGCTGGATGTCGGCCAGCCGCATTAGGGAGTCGTCCACCCGCCCGCCGAAGTATCCGGCCACCAGCCCGATGATCATGCCGAGCACGCCCGAGATCAGCACCGCCGCGAGGCCCACCACCAGCGCGATCCGCGAGCCGTACACGATGCGGGCCAGGATGTCGCGTCCCAGATGATCGGTGCCGAGCGCGTGCACCCGCCCCTGCGCGTCCTGCCACCCCGGCGCCCGCAGCCGCTGCCCGATGTCCTGCTCGAGCGGATCGAAGGGCGATACGAGCGGCGCCAGCACCGCGGCCAGCAGCACGCCGAGGAATACCAGCATCCCGAAGAGCGCGGTGCGTCGCCGCACCAGGCGCCGCAGCAGCGTGACCCACTCCCGCTCCGTCCGCGCGCGCGCGGACGGCAGCGAGGCGACCTCGGTGGCGGCGGCGGAAGGCGGCGGCGCGGCCATCAGCGGATGCGGATCCGCGGGTCGAGATACGTGTAGATCACGTCGACCAGGAAGTTCACGATCACGAAGGTGCTGGCCAGGAGGAACACCGCCGACTGCACGACCGGGTAGTCGCGGTTGAAGATGGCCTGCACCGAGAGGCGCCCCACGCCCGGCCACGCGAAGATGGTCTCGGTGATCACCGAGCCGCCCAGCAGCGTGCCCATCTCGATGCCCACGATGGTGACAATCGGGATCGAGGCGTTCTTGAGCGCGTGCTTCCAGACCACCGGCGGCTCCCCGACGCCCTTGGCCCGCGCGGTGCGGATGTAGTCCTGCCCGAGCACCTCGAGCATCCCGGAGCGAGTCAGCCGCGTGATGCGCGCGGTGGTGAAGAGTCCCAGCGTGATGGCGGGCAGGATCAGGTGCTCGAGACCGCCGCGGCCGGAGGAGGGCAGCCAGTTCAGCTGCACCGAGAACACCAGGATCAGCATGATGCCGAGCCAGAAGGTCGGCATGGCCTGCCCGAGCAGGGCGACCACCGTCGAGACATAGTCCACCGCGGTGTTGCGGCGCACCGCCGACACGATGCCGGCGGGGATCGCCAGGCAAAGCGCGATCAGCAGGCCGGCCCCGGCCAACTGGAAGGTGGCGGGCAGTCGCTCCATCACCAGTCCCATCGCCGGCTCGCCGTGGCGTAGCGATTCGCCGAAGTCGCCGCGCACCGCCCCCTTGAGGAAGCGCAGGTACTGAACGGCCACCGGATCGTCGAAGCCCATCGCGGTCCGGAACTTCGCGATGTCGTCCGCGGTAGCGTCGGGAGGCAGCAGGAGCGCGGCCGGATCGCCGGTCAGGTGCAGGATGAGGAACACCACCACCGAGACGCCGAAGAGCACCAGGAGCGACTGCCAGAGGCGGCGCAACAGGTACGACTTCACGGATTGACGCGCTCCAGCCGGGCCACGGCCTCGATGTGCGGGGTGTGCGGGAACATGTCGACCGGCTGGACCCACTCGAGCCGGTAGCCGCCCCGGACCAGCTCACCCAGGTCGCGGGCCAGCGTGGTCGGGTTGCACGAGACGTAGACGACGCGCCGGGCCCCGAGGGTGATCAGCGCGTGCAGCGCCTTGGGATGGAAGCCGGCGCGCGGCGGATCGGCCACCACCACCTCCGCGGTCACGCCTTTGCCGATCAGCGACGGCAGGACGAAGCGAACCTCGCCGCAGAGGAACGTGCAGTTGGTGATGCCGTTGGCGGCCGCATTGACGCCCGCGTCGTCCACCGCGGCCTGCACCAGCTCGATCCCGTAGACCCAGCGCGCGCGGCGGGCCAGCAGCAGGCTGATCGCCCCGGTGCCCGAATAGAGATCGAAGACGGTCTCGGTCCCGGTGAGCCCGGTCGACTCGATGACCAGATCGAAGAGCCGCTCGGCCTGCCGGGTGTTGGTCTGGAAGAACGAGTTGGCCGAGACTTGGAAAGTCAGCCCGCCCATGCCTTCCCGGATGTGATCGCGCCCGCCGAGGAGGTGCTCCTCCACCCCAACGGCCACGCTCGCCTTCTTGGGATTGACGTTCATCACCACGCTGGTGGTGCCGGGGACCCGCGCGGCGAGGCGGTCGGCCAGCGGCGCCAGCTCCGACACCGCGGGCGCCGAGGTGACCACGTTGGTCATCAGCTCGCCGGTCTGCTTGCCCTCGCGCAGCATCAGGAAGCGCAGCAGCCCCTCGCCGGTGTCCTGCTCGTACACGGTGAGCCCGCGCTCGCCGAAGAAGGCCCTCGCCTCGGTCAGCAGCGCGTTCATCCGATCCGACTGGAGGAGGCAGCGATCGATGTCGAGCACTGAGTCGTAGCGGTCCGCCTCGTGGAGTCCCACCACGAGCGGCTCGGCCCGGCCGCGCGCGACCGTGAACTCCATCTTGTTGCGATAGCCGAACGTCTCGTCGGCTCCGATGATCGGGCGCAGCGGCGCGTCGCGGAGGCCGCCCAACC
>DATFWA010000250.1:0-8777 GCA_035259825.1 Candidatus Methylomirabilota bacterium
CCCGTTCGTGAACGAGCCGGACACGGACTGGGCGCTGGGCGGCAATCGCGAGTGGATCGAGCGCGTGAGGGCGCAGTGGCGCGAGCGGCCGACGGAGACGGTGCCGCTTCAGATCGCGGGCGAGCTCGTCGCGGGCGCCAGTCAGGTCGATGGCCGCGACCGGTCGCGGCCCGCTCGGGTCGTGTATCGTCATGCGCTGGCCGATCGCGCGCAGGTGAGCCACGCTCTCGACGCCGCGCGTGTCGCGCAGGCCGCGTGGGCAGCTCGTTCCGCCGCGGAGCGTCGCGGCTTGATCGACGGCGCCGCGACCGTGCTGGCTCGCCGGCGCGGCGACCTCATCGGCGCGTTGATCGTCGACGGCGCCAAGACCGTGACCGAGGCGGATCCGGAGGTCTCGGAGGCGATCGACTTCGCCCGCTACTACGCACGTGCGATCGGCCCGGGCGACACGGTCGACGGCTGCCGGATAGAGCCGCTCGGCGTAGTCCTGGTCACGCCGCCGTGGAACTTCCCCCTCTCGATCCCGGCGGGTGGGGTGCTGGCCGCCCTGGCCGCCGGCAACGCGGTGCTGCTCAAGCCCGCGCCGGAAGCGGTGCTGGTCGGCTGGCATCTCGCGAGCGCGCTCTGGGAGGCGGGCATCCCGCGCCCGCTGCTGCAGTTCGTGCCGTGTCCCGACGACGACGTGGGCCGCGCCCTGGTGGCCGATCCGCGAATCGACGGCGTGATCCTGACCGGCTCGGTGGAGACGGCGCGCCGCTTCCTCGAGTGGCGGCCCGACCTGCGGCTCTTCGCGGAGACCAGCGGCAAGAACGCGATGATCGTCACCGCGCTGGCCGACCGCGACCAGGCGATTCGCGACCTGGTGCGCTCGGCCTTCGGTCACGCCGGTCAGAAGTGCTCGGCGGCGAGCCTGGCCATCTGCGAGGCCGAGGTCTACGACGACGCGACGTTCCGACGCCAGCTCCGCGACGCCGCCCTAAGCCTCGCGGTCGGCAGCGCGTGGGATCCCGCGAGCCGCATCACCCCGCTCACGCAGCCGCCCGGCCGCGCGCTGACCCGTGCGCTCACCACGCTCGACGAGGGTGAGGAGTGGCTGCTGGAGCCGCGCCAGGTCGACGACGAGGCGCCGCTCTGGTCGCCGGGCATCAAGCTGGGGGTGCGCCGGGGCTCCTTCTTCCATCGCACGGAGTGCTTCGGCCCGGTGCTGGGCCTCATGCGCGCCGCGGACCTGGACGAGGCGGTCGATCTCGCCAACGACCAGCCGTTCGGTTTAACGAGCGGGCTCCAGTCGCTGGACGATCGCGAGGTCGGCCGCTGGCTGGATCGGATCGAGGCCGGCAATCTCTACGTGAATCGCTCCACCACGGGCGCCATCGTCGGGCGGCAGCCTTTCGGCGGGTGGAAGGCCTCGTCGGTTGGCCCAGGAGCCAAGGCCGGCGGACCGAGCTACGTGCTGCAGCTCGGTCACTGGCGGCAGATCGCGCGGCCGTCGGAGAGCGCGCCGCGGTCGCCCGAGGTGGACGCTCTGCTGGAGCGCAGCCTCGGGGCGCTGGCCGACGAGGAATCACGAGCGATGCTGCGGGCGAGCGCGGCCAGCTACGCGGCGGCCTGGCGCGATCACTTCGGAGGCGAACACGAGCCGATTCGCCTGCTGGGCGAGCGCAATGTCTTTCGCTATCGCGGGTGCCGGCGCATCCTCCTGCGCGCTGAGGTGGCGACTGCGCCGGGCCGGCTGGCGGTCGCGCAGGCCCTGATCGCGGCGCGCACGTGCGGCGTGCCCGTCGAGATCAGCATCGCCGGCGGCGAGATCGACCCGTGGGTCGGCGGCAGCGGTGACGCGACCGCAGCGATCGAGACGGAGGCCGAGCTGGCCACCCGGCTTGCCTCCACGGGAATCGAGCGGCTTCGCGCGCTCACGCCGATGGCGTCGGCGACGCGGGCCGCGGCCCACGCGGCGGGAGTGGCGGTGCTGGACGCGCCGGTGCTGGGCGCGGGCCGACTCGAGCTGCGTGCCTACCTGCGCGAGCAGGCGATCTCTCGCGTCGTGCACCGCTACGGCACCGTGATGGAGCCGGCGGAGGGCTGATGGCCGCCCGCGTGAAGAGCCCGCCGCGGCTCGTCTCGCGGCTGCTCGACCCCGCGGTGTACCCGCATCCCGTGGACCGCATCGAGCTGATCGAGACCCACATCTCCTGGGTGCTGCTCGCGGGCGAGCGCGTGTACAAGATCAAGAAGCCGGTGAACCTGGGCTTCCTCGACTTCACCACGCTCGCCCGCCGCCGTCGCTTCTGCCACGAGGAGGTCCGGCTCAATCGGCGCCTCACCACCGACGTCTACCTCGATGTGATCGCCATCACCGGTCGTCCGTCGGCGCCCCGCCTCGGCGGCGCGGGCCGCGCGATCGAGGTCGCGGTGATGATGCGCCGTCTCCCCGCCGAGCGCATGCTCGAGCGGCTGGTGGACGAGGACGTCGCGCCGCCCGAGCTGCTCGACGACATCGGCCGGACGGTCGCGAGATTCCACGCCGCCGCCGAGACCGGCGGCGAGATCGATGAGCTCGGCGGGATCGAGACCATCCGCCGGAACTGGGATGAGAACTTCACCCAGACCGACGCGCTGGGGCCCGACGTGCTGCCGGAGTCGACGCGCCGGGTGGTGCGGGAGTACGTAACCGCGACGCTGGAGCGCGAGGCGGATCGGTTCGCGGCGCGCGTGGCGGCCGGCCGGAGCCGCGATTGCCACGGCGATCTGCAGGCGCAGCACGTGTGCTGCGTCGAGCCGCTGCAGGTCTTCGACTGCATCGAGTTCAACCATCGCTTCCGCTTCGGCGACGTCGCGGGGGAGATCGCGTTCCTGGCCATGGACCTCGAGCGGCTGGGGCGCCCGGACCTCGCCCAGCACTTCCTGAACGCCTATCTCGACGAGAGTGGCGACTACGAGGCGGTGCCGCTGCTCGACTTCTATCGCGCCTACCGGGCGTGGGTCCGTGCCAAGGTCCTGAGCTTCCAGGGCCCCGAGCAGGGGGCCGAGGCGCGGGCGCGGTTCGAGCTGGCCGGCCGCTTCGTTCAGCCGCACCGTCGCGTGCGCCTGCTGATGACCTCCGGCGTGATGGGCAGCGGCAAGAGCACGGTGGCGCGCCGGGCCGCCGCCCGGATCGGCGCCATCGTGATCCGCACCGACGCCGTGCGGAAGCGGCTGAGCGGCGTTCCGCTGCGCGAGCGGGTCGGCGCCGCTTTCGGCGAGGGCGTCTACAGCGCGGAGATGAGCCGCCGGACGTATCGCGAGGCGGAGCGGCTGGCGGAGGAGCTGCTCCGTGCAGGCTGGCCGGTGATCCTCGACGGCAGCTTCTCCCACGCGAAGGAGCGCGATGAGGCCCGCGCGGTTGCCGCGCGAGTGGGTGTGCCGTGCGGGGTGTTGTGGTGCGACGCGCCCGACGCGGTGCTGGCCGAGCGGCTCCGACACCGCGCTCGCAGCGGGGATGAGGTTTCCGACGGGCGTGAGGAGCTGCTGGCCGAGCACCGGGCCCGCTACGAGTCGCCCGAAGGGGAGACGGACGTGATCCGTCTCGATACCAGCCGCGGCGACGACCCGCGGCTCTAGACGCGCCCCGCTAGAGAACCAGCTCCCGCGCCACGCCGCGCAGGTCCATCTCGTACTCGAGCCCCTGGATGGGCGGGCGGCTCGGATACCAGTGCACGCCGTGGATGGCCGCGCCGCCCGCGGGGCGGAGGATCTCCTCGGCCACGAGCTCGTGGATGGGCTGCGCGGTGTAGATGTCGATCGCGGTGACCCGGCTCCAATCGCCGCCCAGCGTGCGCAAGCGTTCCTGCATGGTAGCCATCACGAAGCGCGCCTTCTCGCGCATCGCTCCCGGCGAGGTGTCGCCGTGGCGGACGATGCCCTCGGGTCCCTGCGCGCGGTCCTTCAGCTCGCCGGCGCCGGCGACCATGAAGGTCGGCGCGGGCGTCTGGCCGGGGATCGTGTAGGAGAAGGCATAGAGCGACGGCTCCCGGGGGCCCGCGGTGACCGGGCACACGTTGGTGCGCGGGATCGGGTTGTCGTCGCCCACCAGGATCTTCCAGTCGGCGAGGAGCGCGCGGTAGCCCTCGTTGAACTGTCCGAAGCCATCGAAGGTGAACGGCTGCGGGCTCCGCAGCTCGATCCCGCAGAGCGCCGTCCGCGGGCGCTTCTGCTCGGCCAGGTGCCGGTCGATGTGCGCGAACCCGTCGCGCCAGGGCACCAGCGTGGCGAGGGTGACGTGTACGATCTCGTGGCCGGCCATGGCCACCGTGCCGCAGGAGAAGGCGCTGATGCCGGGCATGTAACGGTAGCTGCCGGTCGGATGGTCGCGGAGCATGGCGACCATCTTACCTTCTTACCTTGTAGTTCCTCCACCCGTGCCACCGAATGCCGCGTCACAGTCTTGACAGCGTCTTGCTCCCGAGGAGCTTGCGCGAGGAGCCCCGATGGCACACGCGCTGCACTCGCTTTGAGGAGGAGGGCACGATGAGGACACGCACATGTCTTGCGACCGGACTGCTCACCACCGCGCTGATGACCGGGCCTGCGTTCACGGGCCAGGGCGCTCATCCGTCCGCCCCCGACCTGGCTCCGGCGCCGAAGGCCAGCACTCACCGAGTGACTGGCAGCATCGTGGCGGTGGACAAGGCCGCACAGACCTTCATCCTGCGCGACGCGAAGGGCAAGACCTACACGCTCAAGGCCGGCACCGCCACCGTGGCACAGTTGCCCGTGCTGCGGGAAGGCGAGCGCGTGAAGGTCATCTACACGAACAGCGACGGGCAGATGCTCGCGACGAGCATCTCGGCGGCCTAGACGCGGGCGGTCGGGCGTCCGAGCCGGCCGCGTCTTGACCTCCTCGGGGACCGGCTGCTAGGCTGCGACCCGGATTGCAGCCCACGGCATCCTCCCCAAAGGAGATGAGCATGACGCGACCGCTCGTGCGGATCTCTCTGATCGTCGCGCTGGTCATGGTGGTCGTGGCGGGAGGATCGGCCCGCGCCGACGACCCGTACCCGACGCGGCCGATCACCATCGTTGTCGCGTTCCCGCCGGGCGGCGTGGCCGACAACACGGCGCGCCCGGTGGCCGCCGCGCTCGAGCGCATCGTGAAGCAGCCGGTGACGGTGCTGAACAAGGCCGGCGCGGCCGGTGCGGTCGGTTACCAGACCGCGGCAACCAGCAAGCCGGACGGCTACACCGCGCTGATGGCGCTGGTCAGCGTCTCGGTGCTCCCGGAGGTGGACAAGCTCTTCGGCCGCCCGCAGAACTACACCCGTGAGCAGTTCACCGGCATCGCCCGCATCAACGCCGACCCGTCGATGCTGGTGGTACGGGCGGACACGCCGTGGAAGACCCTGAAGGACCTGGTCGAGGACGCCAAGAAGCGGCCCAACGAGGTCGTCTTCACGTCGTCCGGACTCTACGGCACCGCGCACATCCCGATGGAGATGTTCATGCTGGCCTCCGGCATCAAGCTGCGCCACCTGCCGACCACCGGCGGCGGGCCGATGATGAACGCGATCCTGGGCGGTCACGCGCAGGCGGTGATGACGCCGGTGAGCCTGGCCGCCGCGCACGTCAAGGCGGGCAAGCTGCGCCTGCTCGCCCAGACCGGCACCGGCCCGGTGGCCGCGTACCCCGAGGTTCCCACGTTCAAGTCGCAGGGCTACGACGTCGAGTACACCGCGTGGGCCGGACTGGTCGTGCCGAAGGACACGCCGCCGGGCGTGATCAAGATCCTGCGCGATGCGACCCGGCAGGCGGTGAGGGAGCCCGAGGTCATCACCTCGCACGCCAAGCTCGAGACGCCCATCGCGTACATGGACGCCGACGAGTTCAACCCGTGGTGGGCCAAGGACGCGGCCCGGCTGGCCGAGGTGGTGAAGCAGATCGGCAAGGTCGAGTGATCCAGGCGGGGGCGCGCGCCCCGCGATGACGATCGATCGCGTCGCGGGCCTGGCCCTGATCCTGGTCGGCCTGGTGGCCATCGAGGAGAGCCGTGCCTTCCCTTTCGGCACGCTCCATCGGCCTGGCCCCGCCTTCATGCCGATGCTGCTGGCCGCGCTCCTGATCGTCTTCGGCGGCGTGGTGTTCCTGATGGGCCGCCGCGCCCGCCGCCTCGCCGAAGTGGGCTGGCAGGAGTGGCGGCACGCGGTGGCCATCTTCGCGGCGTGCGCCTTCGCGGCATTGGGCCTCGAGCGGTTGGGCTACCGGATCACGATCGCGGTGGTGGTGGCCTTCCTGCTGCTCGTGGTCGAGCGCAAGGGGCTCGCGCTGAGTCTCGCGCTCACCGCGGTGATGGCGTGGGGCTCGTTCTTCCTGTTCGACACGCTGCTCCGTGTGCCGCTGCCCCGCGGTCCTTTCGGCATCTGAGCCGTGCTCGAGACGCTGCAGAACCTCGGCCTCGGCTTTCAGGTCGCGCTCGCCCCCGGCGTGCTCTGGTACGGCTTCATCGGCTGCCTGGTCGGGACGCTGGTGGGCGTGCTGCCGGGCGTGGGGCCGCTGGCCGGCATCAGCCTGCTGCTGCCCGCCACCTACGGCCTCGACGCCACCCGGGCGCTGGTCATGCTGGCCGGCATCTACTACGGGGCCATGTACGGCGGCTCGACCACCTCCATCCTCATGCGCATCCCCGGCGAGGCCGCCTCGGTGATGACGTGCATCGACGGCTACGCGATGGCCCGCAAGGGCCGGGCGGGGCCGGCGCTCACCATCGCGGCGGTCGGCTCCTACGTCGCCGGCACGGTGAGCGTGATCGCGCTGATGTTCCTGGCGCCGCCGCTGGCTTCGTTCGCGCTGCGCTTCGGGCCGCCCGAGTACTTCTCGCTCCTGCTGCTGGGGCTGCTCGTGCTCGCGTACATGAACTCGGGCTCGATGGTGAAGGGCCTGGCCATGGCCGCACTGGGGCTGCTGCTCGGCATGATCGGCATCGACCAGATGTCGAGCTACTTTCGCTTCGCCTACGGGATCACCGAGCTGGGTGACGGCATCGGCGTGGTGCCGGTGGCGGTGGGGCTCTTCGGGCTCGCCGAGATCTTGCTGACCGCGGGCCAGCCGAACCCGCCGGCGGTGATCCGCCCGCGGCTGCGCGATCTGCTGCCCTCGCGCGAGGAGTGGCGCGAGGCGCACCTGCCGATCTGGCGCGGCACCGGCATCGGCTTCTTCATCGGCATCATCCCCGGCTCGGCCCACGTCATCTCCACGTTCGTGTCCTACGCGATCGAGCGGAAGCTCTCGAAGCGGCAGGAGCAGTTCGGCCAGGGCGCGGTGGCCGGAGTGGCGGGACCCGAGTCGGCGAACAACGCGGCGACCTCGGGCGCCTTCGTGCCCATGCTGGCCCTCGGCGTGCCCGGGGTGCCGGTGGCCGCGCTGCTGCTGGCCGCGATGATGGTGCACGGGGTGACGCCGGGGCCGCTCCTGATCCAGCAGGACCCGCGGCTCTTCTGGGGCTTCATCGCCTCGATGTACGTGGGCAACGTGATCCTCCTGATCCTGAACCTGCCGCTGGTCGGGCTCTTCGTGAACCTGCTGCGGGTGCCGTACCCGGTGATGTACCCGATCATCCTCGTGTGCTCGATCCTCGGCGTCTACGCGGTGAACAGCAGCGTGGTGGACGTGTGGATCATGCTGGGCACCGGCGTGCTGGGTTACGTGCTGCGCAAGCTCGACTTCGAGACGGCGCCGATCGTGCTGGGTCTCGTGCTCGCCCCGATGATGGAGCTGTCGCTGCGCCAGTCGCTGGCCATGTCGGCGGGCAACTACGCGGTGTTCGTGACTCGCCCGATCTCGGCCACGCTGCTGGCGGTGGGCCTGCTGCTGGTCGTCCTCGCCCTGCGCCCCCTCATCTCCCGCACGCTCGACTGGCGCGCCCGCCTCGCCGCCGAGACGGAAACCTGATCGTGGCCGAGCACGCAGGCGTCGTGAGGCGGCGGGAGGACCCGAGGCTGATCACCGGGGCAGGGCGGTTCGTCGACGATCTGCGGGTTCCCGGCTGCCTGCACGCGGCGATGCTGCGCAGCCCGCACGCTCACGCGCGGATCCTCGCGATCGACGTGGCGGCGGCGCGCCGCGCCCCAGGGGTGGTCGGCGTCTTCGTGGCCGAGGACCTCGGGTCGGCCGGCGATCCGATGCCGATCTACGCGCCGCATCCCGCGCTGCCGGTGCCCTGCAAGATCCGGCCGCTGGCCCGCGAGCGGGTGCGCTTCGTGGGCGAGCCGGTGGCGGTGGTCATCGCCGACGATGTGTACCGGGCGTGCGACGCGCTCGACCTGATCCGCGTCGAGTACGATCCGCTCCCCGCGCTGGTGGACGTGGAGGCCGCGCTCGCTCCGGGCGCGCCGATCCTGCACGAGGAGATCGGCAGCAACGTGGTGGCCGAGTGGCGCCAACAGGTGGGCGACGTGGACACGGCGTTGCGCTCGGCGGAGATCGTGGTGCGCACCCGCATCCGGCTGGCCCGCGGCGGCGCGCATCCGCTCGAGCCACGCGCGCTCATCGCTGAATGGAACGGTCATGGCCTGACCGTCCGCGGTGCCGTCCAGATGGTGCATCGCCACCGTGGCGTCTTCGCAGGCCAGCTGGGGCTGCCCGAGGAGTCGGTGCGCGTGATCGCGCCGCCCGACGTCGGCGGCGGATTCGGCACCAAGGGCATGTACTACCCCGAGTACATCGTGGTGGCCGAGCTGGCCCGCCGCCTCGGCCGACCCGTCAAGTGGGTCGAGACCCGGCGCGAGCACACCCTGGTGGCCTGCGTG
>DATFWA010000251.1:0-3269 GCA_035259825.1 Candidatus Methylomirabilota bacterium
GTACTGCTCGGCGATGGCGCGGATCGGCTCGACGAAGACCGGCTCGGCGGTGACGTCGCTGATCCGCCGTCCGCCCAGGTAGACGCACGGCGGCTGCTTCCTGATCGACTCGATGTACTCGCCTCCGCTTCGGGCTGGCATGGCGCACAGCCTTTCACGAATCGCCGAGACGGTCAACCGGCGGGTCGACACGCCGCCGGCGCAGTGGCAGAATCACGACGACACCTTCAACTTCCCAGGAGACCGCCATGGACGCCAACGTCAAGAAGACGGTGCTACGCATGATCCCCTACGGCCTCTACGTGCTGACCGCGAAGGGCAAGGACGACGCGGTCGCGGCCGCCACCGTGAACTGGGTCACCCAGGCCTCGTTCGCGCCGCCGCTGGTCGTCGTCGGCGTCAAGACCGATTCGCACGCGCACGCGCTGATCAAGGACTCGAAGGTCTTCGCGCTCAACATGCTCGGCAAAGGCCAGCAGGCAATGGCCTTCACCTTCTTCAAGCCCGCGGTGCGCGAGAACCAGACGATTTCGGGCGAGCCGTTCCGCTGGGGCAGCACCGGCGCCCCGGTCCTCGAGCGCACGCCCGCCTACGTGGAGTGCCGCCTCGTGGACACCGTCGAGAAGGGCGATCATTCGGTGTTCGTCGGCGAGGTGGTGGACGCCGGCCAGGGCGCGCAGATCGAGGGCCGCGCCGATGACGCCACGCTCTGGCTCAAGGAGCTGGGGCCCAACGTGTTCTACGGGGGGTAGGGCGGGGCGCGCGTCTTTCTGCTTGACAGGTTTCCCGCGCTCGACTGAATCGCGGGTGCGGGCATCGAAAAAGCGCGCTCGGAAAGCGCGGGCTTCCCGGCTGGAACAGGATCGTGCGACGTTCGACCGAAAATCATTCTGGACCGCGCGATCACGCGTCGTGGTCCCTCTGCGGCCGCCGCGAAACCCGGGTATAGAGTCGCTTCCTACCAGGGAGGGACTCTCATGCTCGCCACGCACTTCTCCACCACCACCGAGCTCGATCGCCTCGGCGACGAGATCGCCGCGCTCTCGGCCCACCTCGACGCTGCGACCGCACGGCTGCTCACCCTGATCTCCGAGTTCGATGCCCGCGGCGGCTGGAGCAACGGCTTCCGCTCTTGCGCTCACTGGCTCGCGTGGCGGGTCGGCCTCGACCTGCACGCGGCGCGCGAGCGTGTCCGCGTGGCTCGCGCACTCGGCACGCTGCCGCGTTTGGCCGACGCGCTGGCTCGCGGCGAGCTGTCCTACGCCAAGCTCCGCGCCCTGACTCGGGTGGCCACGCCGGAGAGCGAGGCCCGCCTGCTTGCCATCGGACGCGCCGGGACGGCGGTCCACGTCGAGCGTATCGTGCGAGGCTGGCGCCGCGTGGACCGCCAAGCTGAGGCCCGCACAGCGGCGCGGCAGCACGCCGCCCGCGAACTGTACGTGCACGAGGACGAGGACGGCACGGTCGTGGTCCGCGGCCGGCTGACACCCGAGACCGGTGCGCTCCTGGTGCGCGCGCTGGAGGCCGCCCGCGAGATCCTTTACCAGCGGACGCGGGCCGGTGCGGGCTCCTCACCCGCCGCCGATCCCGCGACGCAGGTGCCCGCCAGGCCGCAGCAGCGCGCCGACGCGCTGGCCCTGCTGGCCGAGACGGCGCTGCACCACGAGCTGGACCCCGGCGCGCCCGGCGAGCGCTACCAGGTGGTGGTCCACGTCGACGCCGAGACCCTGCTCGATCCATCTGGACCCGGCCAATCCGTGCTCGAAAATGGCGCCAACGTCCCCGCGGGGACGTCGCAGCGCCTGGCCTGTGACGCGAGCCGGGTGATCATGCGACACGACGCCGAGGGCCGGGTTGTCGAGGTCGGGGCCCGCGCCCGCACGATCCCGCCCGCGCTGCGGCGCGCCTTGCTGCATCGCGATTGCACGTGCCGCTTCCCCGGCTGCCACGTCCGCGTGGCCGAAGGCCATCACATCCGACACTGGGCGCAGGGCGGCCCCACGACGCTCTCCAACCTGGTGTTGCTCTGCCGTCGCCACCATCGCGCCGTGCACGAGGAGGGCTATCGAGTCTTGCGAGCACCCGACGGCGCGCTCGATTTCCATCGGCCGGATGGGCGACCGCTGCCAGAGGTTCCGCCGTCGCCCTCGCCTGTCGCGGATCCCGTCGAGATGCTTCACGAACAGCACGCGGCGGCAGGGCTGGCGATCGACGCGCGAACCTCGTGCGCCCGCTGGCTGGGCGAGCGGCTCGACGTCGGTTGGGCGATCGAAGTCCTGCACCCGCGTATGAACCCGCCGGCTGTAGCTGCCGGCGACTCGGCCGAACCCGTCTAGGCGGTGCGCGCACCGAGCTTCAGCACCTCACCCACGGTGGCCGAGGCCTTGAGACCCGAGCCGGTCAGCACTAGCACCGTCGATTCCTGCGGGCGGATGACGCCGGCGTCGAGGAGCCGGGTGAGGCCGGCGGCGGCCACCGCGGAGGTGGGCTCGACGTAGAGGCCGAGGCGGGCGAGCCCCCGGAGGGCCTCGACGATCTCGCCCTCCTCCACCGCGACCACCGTGCCGCCGGTCTCGCGCACCGCGCGGAGCACCTCGGCGACACGCGTCGGCTTGGGCGTGGCGATGCCCTCGGCCATCGTGGGCTTCACCGGCGTCGAAACCAGGTGCTCGACGCTCTCGTGGAAGGCGGCGGAGAAAGGGGCGCAGCGGGCGGCCTGCACGCCGAAGAGGCGCGGGCGCCGGGCGATTTCGCCGTTGCGCACCAGCTCGGAGAAGCCGCGCTCGGCGCCGAGGACGTTGCTCCCATAGCCGAGGGGCACCACCAGGTTGTCCGGGGCGTTGAAGCCCGACTGCTCCCACACCTCGTAGGCGAGGGTCTTGGTGCCCTCCACGAAGAACGGCTGCCAGTTGTGGCTCGCGTAGAAGATCTCGGCGCTCTGGCGGAGCGCGGCCTCGGCCACGTCCTGACGCGAACCGGGGATCGTGACCACGTCGGCGCCGCACGCCGCGATCTGGGCGATCTTCGGGTACGACGCGGTCTCCGGCACCAGGATGCGACAGCGCAGCCCGGCCGCCGCCGCATAGGCCGAGAGCGACGCCCCCGCGTTGCCCGAGGAGTCCTCCAGCACCGACGTCACGCCGAGGCTCTTGAGATGGCTCACCATCACCGTCATGCCGCGGTCCTTGAAGGAGCCGGTCGGCATCATGAACTCGAGCTTGAAGTGCACGGGAGCGCGATGCCACCGACCGTCGACCAGCGGGGTCCAG
>DATFWA010000252.1:0-5270 GCA_035259825.1 Candidatus Methylomirabilota bacterium
CCGGTGATGGTGGCCAAGTCGGGCGACCCGCTGCTGCAGCCGGACGCCCGCGCGGCCCTCGCCGACCACATCCTCCCGCTGGCCCTGCTGGTCACGCCCAACCTGCCGGAGGCCGAGGTGCTCGCCGGCATGCGCGTGGCCGAGCCGGATGAGATGGAAGAGGCGGCGCGGCGGATCCACGGGATGGGACCGCGTTACGTGCTGATCAAGGGCGGGCATCTCAAGGGCGACGCCACCGACCTCTTGTGGAACGGACGCGAATTCACGCGCTTCACCACGGCCCGGGTCGACTCGACGAACACCCACGGCACTGGCTGCACCTTCTCCGCCGCGATCACCGCCGGGCTGGCCCGCGGCCAGGCCCTGGGCGACGCTATCCGCTCCGCGAAGGCCTACGTGACGCGCGCGATCCGCGAGGGCTTCAAGGGCGGACGCGGCGTGGGCCAGCTCCGGCACTTCATCCCCGACTGGTGATGAGCGACTCCGAGCCGATCGCCTCCGACACGCCGGCGCCCGACGAAGCCGGCAAGATGTCCTTCTTCGAGCATCTGTCGGAGCTGCGCACACGTATCATCTGGAGCCTCATCCCGGCCGCGGTCGGTCTCGGCATCGCGCTGTACTTCACCAACAACGTGATGCGGTTCCTCGCGAGTCATCTCAAGGCCGAGCTGGTCTTCACCACCCCGACCGAGGCGTTCTGGACCTACATGAAGGTCGCGATGATCATGGGCGTGTTCATCGCGATGCCGATCATCCTGTGGAACGTGTGGGCGTTCGTGGCCCCCGGCCTGCACAAGCACGAGCGCAAGTACGCGGCGCCCTTCGTGATCGTGGGCTCGCTCCTGTTCCTGGGGGGCGGGGCCTTCGCGATGTTCGTGATCATCCCCTTCGCGGTCAACTTCCTGGTGAACTTCGGCCAGGAGCAGGGCCTGAAGCCGATGATCACCATCTCCAGCTACATCGACTTCATCATCAAGTTCACCCTGGCCTTCGGGATCGTCTTCGAGCTGCCGGTGGTGATCACCCTGCTGTCGATGCTGGGTCTGGTGACGCCGCAGTTCCTCTCCAAGAATCGGAAGTACGCGGTGCTGATCAACTTCATCATCGCGGCGATCCTGACGCCGACGCCCGACATCGTGAACCAGTCCCTCATGGCCGGCCCACTCTGCATCCTCTACGAGCTCGGCATCATCTCGGCGCGCATCTTCGGACGCAAGAAGCCGAAGCCCGCGCTCGCCGAGGACGCGAGCAAATGACGTGGCCCGGGCCGGCGCGCCCAGCGAGCCGGGCACGATGAGTCCCCTCGCGTTCACGGCCCTGGATCTGCCGGAGCCGGTGCGCCGTGGGATCGAGGACGCGGGCTTCGTCGCCACCACTCCGATCCAGGAAGCGGCGCTGCCCCTGGCCCTGCGGGGCAAGGACGTGGCCGGCCAGTCCCAGACCGGCACCGGCAAGACCGCCGCGTTCCTGATCGCCGCGTTCACGCGCTGTCTGAGCCATCCCGCGCCCGCTCGCTCGGGAGCGACCGCGCCTCGCGTGCTGATCATCGCGCCCACCCGCGAGCTGGTGGTCCAGATCGAGGCGGACGCGCGGCTGCTCGGGGCGCACACCGGTTTGAACATCCTCGCGGTCTACGGCGGCATCGACTACAACAAGCAGCGGGAGGCCCTGCGCGACGGCTGCGACATCCTGGTCGGCACACCCGGCCGGCTGATCGACTATCTGAAGCAGCACATCTGGTCGCCGGCGCGCGTCGAGGTGCTGGTCATCGACGAGGCCGACCGGATGTTCGACATGGGCTTCATCGCGGACCTGCGCTTCATCCTACGACGGCTACCCAAGCCCGAGAAGCGCCAGTCGTTTTTGTTTTCGGCTACGCTGTCGTTCCGGGTGATGGAGCTGACCTGGGAGTTCATGAACAACCCGTCCCAGATCACGATCACGCCCCAGCAGAAGACCGCCGAGAAGGCCGAGCAGGTTCTCTACCACGTCGGGCGCGAGGAGAAGTTCAACCTGCTGCTCGGGCTCCTACGCCGTGAGGGCGGCAGCCGCATCCTGATCTTCTCCAACACCCGCGAGGAAGCGCGCCGGCTCGAGGACCGCCTCGGCCGCAATGGCTGGGAGGCTCGGGCGCTCACCGGCGACGTCGACCAGAAAAAGCGGCTGAAGATCCTGAACGATTTCAAGGACGGCGCGCTGCCGATCCTGGTCGCCACCGACGTCGCCTCGCGTGGCCTCCACATCGAGGGCGTGAGCCACGTGGTGAACTGGGACCTGCCGCAGGATTCCGAGGACTACGTGCATCGCATCGGGCGCACCGCACGGGCGGGCGCGGCCGGCAAGGCCATCAGCCTCGTGGACGAGGCGGGCGCGCTCGCACTCGAGCCCATCGAGAGGTTCATCAATCAGAAGATCGCCGTCGACTGGGCCGAGGACGATCTCTACCTGCCCGAGATCAAGCCCACCAGCGAGGAGCGGCGCCGCTACGCAGAGGAGAAGCGCCAGCGCATGGCCGCGCGAGGCGGCGGGCGTGGCGGCGGTCCGGGCCGCCCGGGCGGCGGTGGTGGCCGACGCGACGGGCGCGGCCACGGCCACGGCCGGGGTCCCCGGCGCTGAACCTTCTTCCTCTCCCCTGTGGGGAGAGGGCAGGGTGAGGGCATGCCGGGCCCCCACGTCGATCTGACACTCCCCGAATCCGAGCGAGTGCTCCTGCGCTCGCTGTTCGCTCCCTGGCGCGATCTCCTCTACGCGCCCGGACCCGGCCTCGCTTCCGCGCTGGACCCGGGCGCCTACCGATCGAGCGTGGTGATCGTCCCCGCCGCCGGCTCCGCGGTGCGCGTCTCGTCCGTGGTCGTGCCCGCCTTCGGCAGCGAGCTGTGTCGCCTCCACGTCGAAGCGCTCGCGCAGCCGCCGGGCGCGGTCCTCGGTTCTTTCTTCGATCTCTCGCGGGCCGGTGTGGTCTACGCGCTGGCTCCCGACGGCGGAACCGCCGCCGCGCGCCCCCCGGACCGCGCGCAATGGCGCTACGGCGGCGCGTCGCTGGCCCCGCGACTCTCGCAGGTCCGCGCGCTGCGGCTGCTGCGGGAGCGGGCACAGGGCGCGGAGGGCTCGTGGACGGCCGATCGCGGCCTCGCGGTGACCGGCGCCGACGGGACCGAGAGTTTGTTGCTCGCGGTGTCCGAGCCGGCGGAGAGCGCGCTGTTCCTTCCCGAGCTGCGCCTGTACCGGATCCTGCTCGACCCGTCGGCCCCGGCGCATCCCGGCGTGAGGGTGCGCGACCTGCTGGGTCATGCCGACGGAACGATGGACATTGTCATCCAATCGATGGATCTCTAGCGTCGCGGCGCGGCGGACGTGTGGCGTCGCGGCGCGATGGGTGGCAGGAGGCGGATCTCCGGTGTAGGGTGTCGATGATCGCTTCCCAAGGACCAGCCGATACATCCCGAGACACCAAAGGAGGGGCCTATGGCGACGAAGACATCCGCGAGCAAGGCGACGAGCAAGGCAACGAGCAAGGCAACGAAGGTGAAGGCGATTCCCGACGGCTATCATTCCATCACCCCCTACCTGGTCATGGACGGGGCGGCGCGCGCCATCGACTTCTACAAGCGCGCCTTCGACGCCAAGGAGGTCATGCGCATGCCTGCGCCCAACGACCGCGTCGGCCACGCCGAGCTACGGATCGGCGACTCGGTGCTGATGCTCGCCGACGAGCATCCCGAGATGGATGCGCGCGGGCCCGGACACTACGGCGGCTCGCCGGTCACGCTGCTGCTATACGTGGCCGACGTGGACAAGCAGTTCAAGCAGGCGCTGGACGCGGGCGCCACCGAGGTGCGACCGGTCGCCGATCAGTTCTACGGCGACCGTTCGGGCACGCTCAAGGATCCCTTCGGCCATAGCTGGCACCTCTCCACCCACAAGGAAGACGTCAGCGTGGAAGAGATGGCCCGCCGCATGGCCGCGATGCAGAAGGGGTAGTCAGCGGCGCGATCTCATGAGTCCGGCCATCGGACGGAAGCGTGCGGCGACGATGGGCTCGTCGCGACACGACCGTCGATGGCCGGAGGCGACGGGTTAGAAGCGGCGGCGGCCGCCGAGGGTCTTCTTGCGGAGGCGGAGGGACTTCGGGGTGATCTCGAGCAGCTCGTCCTCGCGGATCCACTCGAGCGACTGCTCGAGGTTCATCAGGCGCGGAGGAGTGAGGCGCACCGCCTCGTCCGAGGTGGACGAGCGCACATTGGTGAGCTTTTTCTCCTTTGTGATGTTCACGTCGAGGTCGTTGTCGCGCGCGTTCTCGCCCACCACCTGGCCCTCGTAGACCGGCTCGCCCGGCCCAAGGAAGAGCACCCCGCGCGGCTGCAGGTGGTCGATCGCGTACGACGTGGTCTTGCCCGCCCGGTCCGCGACCATCGCCCCGTTGGCCCGGTGCGGGATGTCGCCCTGCCACTCGGCCCAGCCGTCGAAGAGGTGGTTCAGGAGCCCGGTGCCGCGGGTGTCGGTGAGGAACTCCGACCGATAGCCGATCAGGCCTCGCGACGGGATGCGGTACTCGAGCCGCACGCGCCCGGTACCGTGATTGACCATCTTCACCATCTGTCCCTTGCGGGGGCCGAGCTTCTGGGTGACCGCGCCGATGAACTCATCCGGCACGTCCACCACCAGGTGCTCCATCGGCTCCAGGGTCTGCCCGCCCTCGGTGTGCGTGATGATGGTGGGCTTGCCGACCTCCACCTCGAAGCCCTCGCGCCGCATCATCTCGATGAGGATGGCCAGCTGCAGCTCGCCCCGCCCGGAGACCTTGAAGGTGTCGGCGGAGTCGGTCTCCTCCACGCGGAGCGCGACGTTGCTCCGCTTCTCGCGCCACAGGCGCTCGTGCAGCTGGGTGGAGGTGACGAACTTGCCCTCCTTGCCCGCGAAGGGCGACACGTTGGAGGAGAACATCATCGCCACGGTGGGCTCGTCGATGCGCATGACGGGCAGGGCCACCGGCTTATCGGGATCCGCGATGGTCTCGCCGATCTCCATGTTCTCGATGCCCGCCACCGCCACGATGTCGCCCGCGCCCGCTTCCGGCACCTCGATGCGCTTGAGCCCCTCGTAGCCGTAGAGCACGGTGATCTTGGCATGCTCGACGCTGCCGTCACGGTGCGCCACCGCGACGCGGTCGTACTGGCGGATCTTGCCGTTGACGATGCGGCCGATGATGAGTCGGCCCACGTAGTCGTCCCAGTCGAGCGAGGCGGCCCGTAGCTGGAGCCCGTGGCCCT
>DATFWA010000253.1:0-7581 GCA_035259825.1 Candidatus Methylomirabilota bacterium
AGCGCCTGATCGTATCGGCGCAGCATGTCGTCGCGCTCGGCGTGGGATTTCAGGCGCTCCACCAGCATGCCGGCGAGGAATGCCACCACTACGATTACGACGAGGGCCAGACCTTCGAGGACCCACCGCGGACGGGACGGCCGCCTCATGGCCGCATGATAGCAAGGAACCGTGAGCCCGGTGACCAGGGCCCAAGCTTTATGTGCAGGGCACAATGACGGGAGGGTCAGCGATGCGGCAAACCGTCGACGTCGTGGGCACCCGCCGCGCGATCTCGAGCGCGGGCTCGATCGCCATGGTGCTGGCCCTGCTCATCGCCGGGCCGGTCGGCGCGCAGGTCTCGGGGAACTCCCTCGCGGACGATCTGCGCGTGGAGTGGAGCGCCGCGGAAGACCGGCGCGGCCGAGCTGTCGTCAGCGGCTACATCTACAACGACCGCGAAGGCACCTATGCCACCGGCGTGCGCCTGCGCGTCGAAGCACTCGACGCGTCGGGGCGGACGGTGGATTCGACGACCGGCTATGTGTACGGCGACGTGCCGCCGTCCAATCGCTCCTACTTCGAGATCAAGGCTCCGGCCAAGGCCGCCAGCTACCGGGTCACGGTGCAGTCGTATGCCTGGCGCGGCTACGGCGGGGGTGGAGGATGAGATGACGACTGTTCGCCTGCTCCTTCCGTTGCTCGTGATGCTGTCACTCGGAACGCTGGCCTCCACTCATGCCGCGCCGCCGCCCGACGATCCGTATTTGGCCGGCTACGCGGGCGCGGTGCTCGAGCGAGAGTTCAAGGTGAGCCCGCGGGCGGTGACCGCGGCGCAGGGTGTGCTCACGATCGACGCCGCCCAGATCGACCCGGCCGTCCGCGACAAGATCGTCGCCACGCTCACCACGCTGCCGGGCGTGGTGCGCGTGGACGTGCGGCAGCCCGCGGCGCCTCCGGCGGGCATCGGACCCGACGTGAGCCCGCTGGCCACCTCGGCGCTGCCCACCGGGGCGCTGCCCACGGGTCATCTGTTCCAGCCGCTGCTCGCCGACCCGCGGTGGCCGCACTTCGGCGCCTCGTATCGCTACTACCTGAACAGCCACGATGACTTCAAGAACGTCGGCGCGGTGAGCTTCGGCGAGACCATTCCGCTGTTCCGGGGCAACGCCTTCTCCGATAGCCAGTGGGAGGCGGGGATCCAGGCCGGCGTGTTCTCGGTGTTCGAGCTGGACGCGCCCTCGAAGGACCTGATCAACGCCGACTACTTCGCCGCGCTCTACGGGGCATGGCGCCGCGGACCGTTCTCCGCGCTCGCGCGCGTCTTCCACCAGAGCTCGCACCTCGGCGACGAGTTTCTGCTGCGGACGCGGGTCAACCGCGTCAACTTGAGCTACGAGAGCCTGGACTTGAAGCTCTCGTACGATCTGCCCTACGGCTTCCGGATCTACGGGGGCGGGGGCTGGCTCTTCGACCAGGATCCGTCCGATCTCAAGCCGTGGACGACGCAGGGGGGTGTCGAGTTCCGCAGCCCGTGGACGATGGCCGGCAAGTACCTGCGCCCAGTCGCCGCCGTCGACCTGCAGTCGCGCCAGGAGAACAACTGGAACGTGGACGTGTCGGTCCGCGCGGGCATCCAGTTCGAGAACGTGCGGGTGCTGGAGCGGAACCTGCAGCTCCTCTTCGAGTACTTCAATGGGAACTCGCCGGATGGGCAGTTCTACACGAAACGCGTGGAGTATCTCGGGCTCGGCGCGCACTTCCACTTCTAGGCGCGGGTGAGGCTCGTGATCAACTCGGCAGCGGAGGGATGGGTGCGGAGGAGGGCGGGGCGAGAGGCGGTTTCGTAGTCGGCATAGTCGAAGCCGGGGGCGACGGTGGTGCCGAGGAGGGCGAAGCGGGCGCCGGAGCGGAGACGGGCGCCCTGCCAGACGCCGCGCGGCACCACCACCTGGGGCCGCTCGCCCGCAGAGAGATCGGTCCCGATCAGCACGACGCGGTGCGAGCCGTCCGGCCAGAGCTGGAGCATCTCCACCGGATCGCCGAGGTAGAAGTGGAACACCTCGTCGGACGCCAGCCGGTGTATGGCCGAGAACGTGTCCGCCGTCAGCAGGTAGTAGATCGCGGTACTGACCGCGCGGCCGGCGGGCAGCCGATCCGCACTGCGGTAGGTCTCGACGAAGTAGCCGCCCTCGATCGGATGCGGGATGAGGCCGAGCAGCGCGCACAGTGCCTCGACGCTGAGCATGAGGCATTGTAAGATACTGCCGTGCCACGCATCCGCCGGATTCTGCACGCGACCGATTTCTCCCGCGCGTCGACACCGGCGCTGCGATGGGCGGTCGAGCTGGCCCGGGCCAATCGCGGCCAGCTCCTGGTGCTGCACGTCATGACGCCGCCGGTGTTGGCGATGCCCGGCGAGGGCTACGTGTCGCCCGCCCTCTACGAGAATCTCGAAGCGTCCGCGCGCGCGCAGGCGCGCAAGCGTCTCGACGCGATCGTGGCCAAGGCCCGCAAGGCCGGGGCCCGGGCCAGCGGCCTCCTGCTGGAGGGCGTGCCCCACGAGCTGATCGTGCGCGCCGCGCGGTCGCGGAAGGCGGACCTGCTCGTGATCGGCACCCACGGGCGCAGCGGGCTCGCCAAGCTCTTCCTGGGCAGCGTCGCCACGCGCCTGGTCTCGATGGCGCCGCGGCCGGTGCTCACGGTGCGGGGGAAATAGCGCGGTGGCGACGGCCGAGCCGGCCCGCATCACCGCGGAGTCGAAGATCAACGACGTGCTGGCCCGCCATCCCGACACCGCGCCGGTGTTCACCCAGGGCCGCCGGCTCTACGTGGATCAGAAGAACGATCTCTACGCGCGCTTCCCCGGTCTCACCGTGGGCGACTTCGCCCGTCAGAACGAGCTCGAGATCGGTCCGGTCCTGAGCCAGCTGAACGCGCTGGCCGAATCCGAGGACGCGGCCCGGCGGCCCGCCACCCACGCCCCCGAGGATCCCGGCTCCGGCCAGTTTTCCCTGACGCTCGGCTACACCGCGAGCTACCGTCCGCGGGAAGACGCGCAGCCGGACAACGTCTCGGTCGTCGCCGTCCAGTCCGCCCGCGGTCCCGAGTAGCCCGCCTGACGAGCGAGCGCGACCAGAGTCCTCCCGATCCGCCGGCCGCTCCGGCGGCGTCCGACCGCTCCAAATGGGGCAAGCAGACCACCGTGCCGGAGGAGATCCGATTCCTCCAGGGCCCGCAGACGCGCACCTTCGAGCTGGGGCGGGCGATCGGCATCTTCTGCGAGTTCATGCGCGGCTTCCGCGCGCTGCACTTCGTCGGCCCGTGCGTCACCGTGTTCGGCTCCGCCCGCTTCAAGGCTGATCATCCGTACTACGATCTCGGCCGCGAGCTCGGCGCGCGGCTGGCGCGCGCCGGGTTCACGGTGATGACCGGCGGCGGGCCCGGGATCATGGAGGCGGCGAACCGCGGCGCCCGCGAGGCGGGCGGGCGCTCCGTCGGCTGCAACATCGAGCTGCCCCAGGAGCAGCAGCCGAACCCGTACCTCGATCGTTGGATCACGTTCCGGCATTTCTACGTGCGCAAGGTGATGCTGGTGAAGTACTCCTACGCGTTCATCGCGCTGCCCGGCGGCTTCGGTACCCTCGACGAGATGTTCGAGATCGCCACCCTCGTGCAGACCGGCAAGGTGCGGGAGTTCCCGATCGTGCTCATGGGGCGCGATTTCTGGAGCCCGCTCATCGCCTTCGTGCGCAATCGCCTCCTGGTGGAGGGAACGATCGATCCGGACGACGAGCAGCGCTTGCGGCTGACGGATTCCCCCGAGGAGGCGGTGGAGTGGGTGACGTCGGTGGCGATGCGCCGGTTCGGCCTCACCTACGGTCCGCAGGTCCGGCGCCGCTGGTACCTCGGCGAGTGAGCGGCGAGCCCGTGTCCCTTGACCGTGTGATCTCCGCTTGCTAGCGTGCTGACCGCGATGGATCGCATCGCGATCGGCTCCCTCTCTCTCGCCGTCGAGCAGTGGCCGGGCCCCGCTAAGGGACCCGCGGGATCGGCCATCGTTTGTATCCACGGCCTCACTGCAAATCACGTGTGCTGGGCGAGCGTGGCCGACGTGCTGTCGCCGAGCCACCGTCTGATCGCCTACGACCTGCGGGGCCGCGGCGAGAGCGACAAGCCGGAGAAGGGCTACAGCCTGGCGGATCACTGCGAGGACCTCGACGGACTGCTCGACCACCTCGGACTGCGGAAGGCGGTCCTGATCGGCCACTCGCTCGGCGCCCACATCGCCCTGCGCTTCGCGGCCACTCGCCCGACGCGGGTCTCCAAACTCGTGCTGGTGGACGGTGGCATCGACGTCCGCGCCGAGGTGCTCGACTCGCTGCGGCCTGCGATCAACCGGCTCGGCGTCGAGTTCCCGTCGTTGGACATGTTCCTCGGCTTCGTGCGGATGCTGCCCATGTTCGAGGGCCGCTGGAACGACTACCTCGAGCGGTACTTCCGCTACGACGTCGAGGTGCTGCCCGGGGGGACGGTGCGATCGAAGGCAGCGCGGCACGCGATCGAGGAGGAGATCACCAACCTCGAGCGGGAGCGGCTCTGGGTCTACCATCATCAGGTGAAGGTGCCGACCCTGATCTTCCGCGCTCCCGACGGGTTGCTCACGCCGACCGACTGCCTGATGACCGACGAAGAAGCCCACGCGATGGCCCACGCCATCCTGCGGGCGAAGCTGGTGGTGGTGCCGGGCACCAATCACTACACGGTGCTGCTGGGTCAGAACCCCAAGGTGAAGACAGCGCTCCGGGCGTTCCTCCGAGAGAAATAGGGACGGCACGGCTTTCGGGTATGCTGTGCCTCGAAATGCCCGCCCGGGATTATGATGCCATCGTGGTGGGGGCCAGCTTCGCAGGCCTCGCCGTTGCCCGCCAGCTCCGAGGCAACGTGCTCCTGCTGGATCGGAACGAGGTCGGCACCGTGCAGACGTCCGCCTGCGGGACGCCGCTGTGGGTACCAGAGGCCCTCGGCGTCCGCGACAGCGTGCTGGAGGTGCACGACTGGCTCGAGATCCGCACCCCCACCCGCACCGTCCGCTACGATCTCTCGAGCGTGCCCTTCTGCACCTTCGACTACCGGGCCTTCTGCGAGGGACTGCTGGCCCAGTGTCGCGTCCGATTCCTCCGCGCCTCGGTGTCGGGCATCCAAGGCGGCGCGGTGGTGACCGGCGAGGGCCGGTTCACCGCCCCGATCATCGTGGACTGCTCGGGCTGGCGGCGGGCGGTCACCGGCGGACCGGGCCGCCACCGTCACTCCTTCGGGCTCGAGACCCATACCCCACTCCAGGACAAGGGGCTGACGTTCCTGCTGGACCGTCGGCTCATCCCACAAGGGCTCGGCTGGATCTTCCCGGTCGGGCAGGGGAGTCTGATCGGCCTGGGCTCCTACGCGGGCCGCTCGAAGCTCAAGCCGGCGATCGAGCGCCTACTGGGTGACTACGGCACGACCGCCGAGTCGTATCACGGCACCTACTTCCCGAGTCGGCTCCTCGCCCCGACGGTGGACGGGATCTTCGCGGTCGGCGATGCGGCGGGACAGTGCCTGCCGCTCACCGCGGAGGGCATCCGGCCGGCGCTCTACTTCGGCGGCGAGTGCGGCCGGATCGTCCAGCGTATCCTCGAGGGCCGCCAGTCCCTCGAGGCCGGGCTCGACCTCTACCGACGCCTGGTCGCGCGCTACCGCGGCCCGTACCGCGTCCTGCGCTTCGCGCAGTGGATGGCGGCCCACACGCCGACGCACTGGTTCGCGATGGTGACCCAACTGGCCGCGACGCGACCGTTCCGGCCGGGCTGGTGGCCGCGCTACGGCCGGTTCGGACACCTCGGCCGGTCGGGCGTCGCGACGGCGACCTGAGGCGAAGGGCGCCGCCGGTGAACACGGACATCAACGACGATGCCGCTCCGAGGAGCAGGAGCCGGATGAACCCGCGCGTCGGATGGGGCATCGCCATCGGGGTCAGCGCGCTGATCATCGGCTACGGTGCGTGGCTCGTCTGGACCGACGCGCCGCTCTACCAGTTCCTGGTGAGGCTCTACGCGGACAAGGTCTTCCTCAAGCGGACTCTTCGTGAGTGGGGCGTGTTGGCCCCCGTCATCTTCATCGTGCTGCAGGCGCTGCAGGTGGTGGTGTCGCCGATCCCCGGTGAGGCCACCGGCATCCTCGGCGGCTATCTCTTCGGCCAGTGGCTCGGCCTGCTCTACTCCACCATCGGGCTCACCCTCGGCTCGGTCGCCGCATTCGGGATCGGCCGCTGGCTTGGCGTGCACTACGTGAAGAACCTGGTGAGCACGGAGACCTGGAACCGTCTCGGCTTCATCGTCGAGGCGGAGGGTGCGGTGCTCTGCTTCATCGTCTACCTGATCCCGGGGCTGCCCAAAGACATCGTCTGCTACCTCTTCGGGATCAGCCCGATGCCGCTGTGGGTGTTCGCCCTCGTCTCGGGCCTGGGCCGGATCCCCGGGACCTGGGTGCTCTCGGCCCAGGGGGCCCACACTGCGGCCGGCGACTACCTGCAGGTCATCCTGATCTCGGCGGTGGCGGTCGCGGTGGCCCTGCCGCTCTACTACTATCGGCACCGGATCATGACGTGGCTCCAGGGGCGCCGGGAACCCCCGTCCGAGGCCCCGGATAAGGCCCCCAACAGCAGGCTTGACAGGGAGAAGCCGGGCCCGTAGACTCGGCGCACTTCGGAGGGCATGAGTCAGGTGCACACGACGGTACTGGGAATGGGCGGCCACGGCGCGTGGCGGTCGTATTTTTACTTTCCCAACGTCCGCCACTTGGCTCCCATGAGCTGAACTCGAGGAGCCACGGGCGGACGAACCGGCCCGTGGCGCGCCAGGAAAGAGATAGACGCCGCGGGCAACCGGCCCGCGGCGTTTTTAGTTTCTACGGCCGTCTCGACAAGGAGGGGTAGATGATCATCGTGCTGAAGCCGGGCGCCAGTGACGCCGACATCGAGGACGTTTCACGCCGCGTGCGAGATTTCGGGTTCAAGACCCATCTCTCGCGCGGAGAGGTGCGCACCATCATCGGCGTGGTCGGTGACGACCGCGCCAAGGAGCAGCTGCTCGCGCTGCAGTCGCTCGACTCGGTCGAGAGCGTCGTGCGCATCCTGCAGCCCTTCAAGCTCGCCAGCCGCGAGGCGCATCCCGACAACACCCAGTTCAAGGTCCACGGCGTGCCGGTCGGCGGCAGCCAGATCGTGGTCATGGCGGGTCCGTGCTCGGTGGAGTCGCAGCCGCAGCTCACCGCGGTGGCCGAGGGCGTCAAGGCGGCCGGCGCCCACGTCCTCCGCGGCGGAGCCTTCAAGCCGCGCACGTCGCCCTACGCCTTCCAGGGCCTCGAAGAGGACGGGCTCGCGCTGCTGAAGGAGGCGAGCAAGAGCACCGGCATGCCGGTGGTGACCGAGGTCATGGAGCCGGACAAGGTTGATGTGGTCGCCCAGCACGCCGACATCCTCCAGATCGGGGCGCGCAACGTGCAGAACTTCTCGCTGCTCAAGCGAGTGGCCGAGTGCGGCAAGCCGGTCCTGCTCAAGCGCGG
>DATFWA010000254.1:0-7601 GCA_035259825.1 Candidatus Methylomirabilota bacterium
TGAGGACTGCGGCGGCCGCCTCGTAACGGTCTGTCCGAGCTGCGGTGCCGAGCTCGTCCCCGAGAAGAAGTTCTGCGGCTCCTGCGGCTCGCCGGTCAACCCGCAACCGGTCGAGCGTCAGGCCGCCTCGCCGCAGGGCTATACTCCCAAGCACCTCGCCGAGAAGATCCTCACGTCGCGGCAGGCGCTCGAGGGCGAGCGCAAGCAGGTCACCGTGCTGTTCGCCGATCTCAAGGGCTCGATGGAGCTGCTCGCCGACCGGGACCCGGAGGAAGCGCGCCGGCTCCTCGATCCCGTGCTCGAGCGGATGATGGAGGCGGTGCACCGGTACGAGGGCACGGTGAACCAGGTGATGGGCGACGGGATCATGGCCCTCTTCGGCGCCCCGCTCGCCCATGAGGACCACGCGGTCCGCGCCTGCCACGCAGCGCTCCGCATGCAGCAGACGGTGGGGTGGTACGCGGAGGAATTGCGCCGCGGCCGCGGCGTGGACGTGCAGATCCGGATCGGCCTGAACTCCGGCGAGGTCGTGGTGCGCGCCATCGACAGCGACCTGCACATGGACTACTCGGCGATCGGCCAGACCACACACCTGGCCGCGCGCATGGAGCAGCTCGCGCGGCCGGGCAGCACGCTGATCTCGCGCGACACGCTGCACCTCGCCGAGGGCTACATCGAGGTCAAGCCGCTCGGGCCGGTGCCGGTCAAGGGCATGCCGGACCCCGTCGAGGTCTTCGAGCTGCTGCGGAGCGAGCAGGTCCACTCTCGGCTGGAGGCGAGCGTCGCGCGCGGGCTCACCCCCTTCGTGGGCCGCGAGGCCGAGATCGACATCCTGCACCAGGCGATGGCGCGGGCGGCGGCCGGCCATGGACAGATCGTCGCGGTGTCGGGCGAGCCCGGCGTGGGCAAGTCGCGCCTCTTCTGGGAGTTCACCCACTCTCACCGCGCCCACGGCTGGCTGATGATGGGGGCCCAGGCGACCTCCTACGGCAAGAACACCTCGTACCTCACCGTGAAGGAGCTGCTGCAGTCGTACTTCCAGCTGGAGGAGCGCGACGATCCGAGGCGGATTCGAGAGAAAGTCACCGGCAAGCTCCTGACGCTGGACGAAAGCCTGCGCCCCACGCTGCCTGCGTTCCTCCAGCTCCTGGACGTGCCGGTGGACGACGCGGAGTGGCAGACGCCCGATCTGCCGCAGCGGCGCCAGCGGATGCTGGAAGCGGTGAAGCGGCTGATCCTGAGAGAGGGCCAGGTTCAGCCGGTGCTCGCGGTGTTCGAGAACCTGCACTGGCTCGACTCGGAGAGCCAGGCCTTCCTCGACAGCCTGGTGGACAGCCTGCCGCTCGCCCGCGCGCTCGTGCTGGTGAGCTATCGCCCCGAGTACCAGCACGGCTGGGCGCGCAAGAGCTACTACACCCAGTTCCGCATCGACCCGCTGCCTCCGCAGAGCGCCGAGGAATTGCTGAGCGCGCTGGTGGGCGACGATCCGGGCCTCGACCCGCTCAAGCAGCTCCTGATCGAGCGCACGGAGGGCAATCCGTTCTTTCTCGAGGAGAGCGTGAACACGCTGGCCGAGACCAAGGTGCTCTCCGGGACGCGCGGCCACTACCGGCTCACCCGTGAGGTCCACAAGGTGCAGGTGCCGGCCACCGTCCAGGCGGTGCTGGCCGCGCGCATCGACCGGCAGCCCATCGAGGGCAAGCGTCTCCTGCAGGCCGCCGCGGTGATCGGCAAGGACGTGCCGATGGCGCTGCTGCAGGACATCGCCGACATGTCGGAAGAGGCAGTCCGCCGCAACCTGGCCCAGCTGCAGTCGGGCGAGTTCCTGTACGAGATCAGCCTGTTCCCGAGCGTGGAGTACACTTTCCGCCACGCGCTCACCCACGAAGTCGCGTACTCGAGCCTGCTGCAGGATCGCCGGCGCGCGTTGCACGGCCGCGTCGTGCAGGCGATGGAGCGGATCTACGCCGACCGGCTGCCCGAGCACTTCGAGCGGCTTGCCCACCACGCGGTGCGCGGCGAGGTCTGGCCCAAGGCGGTGTCCTACCTCCGCGAGGCCGGCACCAAGGCCGCGGTGCGCTCGGCCAACCGGGAGGCGGTGATCTTCTTCGAGCAGGCCATGAATGCGCTCACCCGGTTGCCCGAAGGCCGGGCCGCCACGGAGCAGGCCATCGACCTTCGGCTCGACCTGCGCTCGCCGCTGCTGCAGATGGGCCAGCTCGAGCGGGTTCTGACGTTGTCGCAGGAAGCGGAGGCGATGGCCGAGAAGCTGGGCGACGAGCAGCGCCTGGCTCGCGTCTACACGTACCTGATCAACTATCACTATCTCAAGGGCGAGCCCGACCTCGCCATCGAGTACGGCGAGCGCTGCCTGCGCATCGGTGACGCGGCGGGCGACGCCGGGCTGCAGGCGCTGGCCCGCGGCTACCTCGGGTATTCCTGTCACGCGCAGGGGCAGTATCGCCGCGCCCACTCGATCTTGCGCGAGAACGTGGAGGCGCTCGAGCTGGTGCAGGGCGATTCCCCGGGCGGCCAGGCCGGCGTCTCCTACGTCACCTCGAGCGGATGGCTCGCGTTCACGCTGGCCGAGCTGGGCGAGTTCGACGCGGCCGCGATGTCGCTGGACCGCGCCCAGCGGGCGGGCGAGGCGAGCGGCCACGCCTACACCCAGACCATCGCCCGCACCATGGCCGGGCTGGCGTGGCTGCGCCGCGGCCAGCTCGAGCGTGCGCTGCCCGCGCTGCAGCGGAGCCTCGACGCCTGCCGCGAGAAGAGCCTCGACGTGTGGCGGCCGATTCCCTCCTCGCTGCTTGGCCTCACCCTGGTGCTGCTGGGGCGCGTGGACGAGGGCCTGCGCCTGCTCGAGGACGGTGTGTCGCTGACCGAGGATCTCGGCGTGCGCGCCTACCTGGCGCTCTGGACCGCCCACCTCGGCGAGGGCCTGGCCGCCGCCCGGCAGCTCGACCGCGCGCGCACCGTGGCCCAGCGCGCGCTGGACCTGGCGCTGCGCCACAAGGAGCGCGGGCACCAGGCGTGGGCGCTCCGGCTGCTTGGCGAGCTGGCCGCGCTCGCCGAGCCCCCCGCGGTGGGCGAGGCCGAAGGCTACCTCGCCAAAGCCCTGGCCCTGGCCGAGGAGCTGGAGATGCGCCCGCTTCAGGCGCGCGCGCACCTGGGTCTCGGCCGGCTGCTCCGCCTGGCCGGCGAGCGCGACCGCGCCGAGGATCACCTGGCCATCGCGCTCGGCCTGCTGCGCGAGATGGACATGCGCTTCTGGCTCTCGCGCGCGGCAGAGGAGCTGCTGCATCTCGGGCATCTGTTCGTGGTGGCGCGTCACAACATCCAGCTCTACGACTATCTCAAGCGCGAGTACGCGGGTGAGCCGGTCACCGTGATCCTCGACCGCCGCCACGGGCAGCGGCGCGAGCGGGACGAGGCGCCCGCCTCCGAGCGCCGGCACGCCGAGCGGCGGCGGCAGATCCAGGTGGACGATGCCATCCGCAGCCGCGGCTTCGCCGTTGTCCCAGAGATCATCGGAGGAGCCTGAGGCTCCCCGCGGCCGGCTCGCGCCCCATCGACGCGAGCCCTCGGTTCACCAGCCGCACCTCCGCCGCGCGCTTGCCGTCACCCGCGGTCTGCGGCTCGAACGCGACGCGCTCGCCGACGCGCGGCACCACCCCGCGGCCATCGCGCCCGCGCACCACGTAGAGCTCCTGGTCGTCGCCCATGATCAGGCCCCACGCGGTGGGCCGGTCGTAGAACTCGATGCGGCCCGTCTTGATCACGCGGGCATGCTACGGGCGGGCCCGCGCCGCCACAATGCCCACAATCAGGTACAGATGGACCGCCAGCCCACTTGCCGACGCGGTAGTCTTCCCCTAGCCTATCGGCGCTTCCGGCACGAACTGACCCCCAAAAGGAGATGTTGATGCCTCGGCGTGCCAAGCCCCCGAAGGGAAAAGTCGAAGGCCAGCGGTCCGCGGCCGGAAGGTCGTCAAGGGCCGGAGGCTCCCGGCACGGCCAGCTCAAGAAGCAACTTCAGGAGGCGCTGGAGCAGCAAGCCGCGACGAGCGAGATCCTGCGGGTGATCTCGAGTTTTTCGACCGACATCCAGCCCGTGCTCGACACCGTCGCGGAAAACGCGGCCCGCCTCTGCGCGGCGCCCGACGTCTCCATCTTCCTGCGCGAGGCGGAACATCTGCGCGTCGTCGCTCGTCACGGAACGATTCCCTCGGACACCGCTCTCGAGTTGAATCGCAAGAGCGGCGTCGGCTGGGCGGTGCTGAAGGGCCAAACGGTCCACGTCGCGGACATGCAGGCCGAGCCCGATCGCTTCCCCGTGAGCTATCAGAACGCGCGGCGCCTGGGCTTCCGTACCGCATTGAACGTCCCTCTGATGCGCCAGGGTGTGGCCATCGGCGTGATCAGCCTGCGCCGGAGCGAGGCCTTGGCCTTCACGGAGCGACAGGTCAACCTGCTCGAGACGTTCGCCCAACAGGCCGTCATTGCGATCGAGAACGTGCGGTTGTTCAGGGAGCTAGAGGAACACAACGCGGAATTGACCGACACCCTGGCCCGGCAGACCGCGACGGGCGAGGTGCTGCGCGCCATCAGTCGCGCCCAGACCGACGCCCAGCCCGTCTTCGACATCATCGCGGAGAGTGCGCAGCGGCTATGCGGCGCCGGTTATGGTCAGGTGGCTCTTTATGACGGCGCCTTGTTGCACATGACCGCGTTCCACAACGTCACTCCTGAGGGAGTGGAAGCGCTCCGGCGTCGATTCCCGGCGCCCGCGGATCGCGGGGCGATGGGGCGGGCCCTCCAAACGCGCGCGGTTGTGCAGATTGCGGACGTGGCCGAGGATCCGGCCTACGCGTTCAAGACCGAGCTTCAGACCATGGGGTTCCAGAGCCTTCTCGTGGTGCCGATGCTGCACAAGGACGAGCCGATCGGAGCGATCGCGGTTGGCCGGCTCGAGCGAGGAGCATTTCCAGAGAAGCAGATCGAGCTGCTCCAGACCTTCGCCGACCAGGCCGTCATCGCGATCGAGAACGTGCGCCTGTTCAAGGAGCTAGAGAACCGGAACCGCGACCTCTCCGAGGCGCTGGAGCAGCAGACGGTGACCGGCGAGGTGCTCAAGGTAATCAGCCGCTCGGCGTTCGACCTCGAGCCGGTTCTCGATGCGCTGATCGAGAACGCGGCACGGCTATGCAACGCGCGACGCGGAGTCATCCTACGCCGGGACGGCGGCGTCTATCGCGGCGTGGCCTTCTACAATGTGTCCCCGGATCTCGTCCAGTTCGTCAAGGACCACCCCGTCCCGCCGGGACGACACACGGTCACGGCCAGAGTCGCGCTCGAGCGGCGCACGATTCATGTCGCCGATCTGCAGGCGGATCCCGATTACAGCTATGCGCTGCGAGACGTCGATCCCATCCGAACGGAGCTCGGAGTGCCCGTGCTGCGAGGTGATGACATTCTGGGCGTCATCATCCTCTACAAGCTCGAGGTCCAGCCGTTCACCGACAAGCAGATCGAGCTCGTGCAGACCTTCGCGGATCAGGCCGTCATCGCCATTGAAAACGCGCGGCTTCTCAGTGAGCTTCGATCCCGGACGGGCGAACTCACGCGCTCGGTGGAGGAGTTGACCGCGCTGAGCGACGTCAGTCGCTCCCTTAGCTCAACTCTGGATCTGGACGAGATTCTGCTGACCATCGTAACGCGAGCCAGTCAGTTGGCCGGGACCGATGCTTGCTCCGTGTTCGAGTACGACGAGGCGACGGAAGCATTCCATCTGCGAGCCACCAACCACCTCGACGAGAAGGTCGTCGCCATCGCCCGGCAGACGCCGACCCGCAAAGGCGAAGGTGTCCAGGGACGCATGGCGGTGACCCGTCAACCAGTCCAGATTTCGGACATCAGCGAAGAGGACGCGTACGTCGGCCCCCTCCGTGACATCCTCTTGCGTACCGGAACCCGCGCGGTGCTCGCCGTTCCCATGCTCCGCGAAAATGAGCTCATCGGGGGACTCACCGTCAGCAAGACGACGCCAGGCGAATTCTCTCCCGAGGTCATCGACCTGCTGGCTACCTTCGCCGCGCAATCTGCGCTGGCCATCCAGAACGCCCGCCTCTTCCGGGAGATCGCCGATAAGAGCCGGCAGCTGGAGTCGGCGAGCCGCCACAAGTCCGAGTTCCTCGCCAACATGTCGCACGAGCTCAGGACCCCGCTCAACGCGGTGATCGGCTTCTCCGAGGTGCTACTCCAGCGGATGTTCGGCGAGCTCAACGACAAGCAGGCCGAGTATTTGCAGGACATCTATGCCTCCGGTCAGCACCTCCTCTCGCTCATCAACGACATCCTGGATCTCTCGAAGATCGAGGCCGGCCGCATGGAGCTGGCCGCCGCGCTCTTCCACCTGCCCAGCGCCCTGGACAATGCGGTGACCCTGGTCAAGGAGCGGGCGGCCCGCCACGGGATCGCGCTCCAGGTCGACGTCGACCCCCGGCTGGGCGAGCTCATGGGAGACGAACGGAAGATCAAGCAAGTCGTGCTGAATCTCCTCTCGAATGCCGTCAAGTTCACACCGGAAGGCGGCCAGATCAGCCTCAAAGCCAGCTGCCGGGATGGGACGGTCGAGATTGCGGTTACCGACACCGGCATCGGGATCGCCCCCGAGGACCAGGCGGCCATCTTCGAGGAGTTCCGGCAGGTGGGGAGCGACGAGACGCGCAAGCAGGAAGGCACCGGGCTCGGGCTGACCCTTGCCAAGAGGTTCGTCGAGCTTCACGGCGGGCGGCTCTGGGTCGAGAGCGAGCCGCGCCGCGGGTCCACCTTCACCTTCACGCTACCAGTAGCTCCAACTGCACCTCTACGGTGACTACCTTCTTTGATCCACGAAACGCCCATGGCGGTTCGGTAGAATATCCGGCCATGAACCACGACGAGTTCGCTCGGTACGACGGTCTCGGGCTCGCGGACCTCATCCGGCGGGGTGAAGTCGGCCCGGCGGAAGTGCTTGAGGCCGCGATGGCCGCGGTGGAGGCACGCAACCACGAGATCAACGCGGTGGTGTCTCGCCTGTACGACCAGGCGCGGGCCGCGATCGCGGCCGGGTTGCCCGCGGGCCCGTTCACCGGCGTGCCGTATCTGCTGAAGGACCTCGGCGCGCACTATCGGGGCGCGGTCACCAGCTACGGGGGCAGCCTCTTCAAGGACTTCGTCGTCGACCACGACAGCGAGATCACCGCGCGGCTCAAGCGGGCCGGGCTCGTGATCTTCGGCAAGACCAACACCCCGGAGCTGGGCCTGGCGCCCTCCAGCGAGCCGCGTCTCTTCGGGCCCACGCGCAATCCGTGGAGCCTGTCCCACAGCGCGGGCGGCTCGAGCGGTGGATCGGCGGCGGCGGTGGCGGCCGGCATGGTCCCGATGGCGCATGCCACCGACGGCGGCGGCTCGATCCGCATCCCGGCCTCGGCGTGCGGGCTCTTCGGGTTGAAGCCCACGCGCGCGCGCAATCCGATGGGTCCGGACCAGGGCGAGGGCTGGGGCGGCGCCTCGGTCGGTCACGCGGTGACCCGCACCGTGCGCGACAGCGCCGCGCT
>DATFWA010000255.1:0-5016 GCA_035259825.1 Candidatus Methylomirabilota bacterium
GTGGTGAGCCCGTTGCTGATCGCGTCGGTGCAGATGATGAAGTACTTGCTCGGGTCGAGCGCCTTGCCGGGCCCGATCAGGAAGTCGAGGCGATGGTGGTTGCCGCTGAGCGCGGTGACCATCAGGATCGCGTTGGACTTCCGCGCGTTGAGCGTGCCGTGGGTGACGTAGGAGATGGCGAAATCCTTGATGACCTGGCCGCTCTCGAGGGTGAGGTCGCCCATCTGGTAGAGCTGATGGGGCGGGTCGCCGGGCCGATGCGCCCACGCGAGATCCGGAGTGAGCACGCTCAAGGCGAGGCCGACCGCCAGCCCGCGAATGACCACCCGGATCACCGTGTATCGCATCGCGCGGTGCCTCCTTCTTAGCGCACTCGGAGCCTCGGGTCCAGCACGTCTCGCAGCCCGTCGCCCAGGAGATTGAGGCTCAGCCCCGCGATCGTCAAGGCCAGACCGGGGAACAGGCTCACCCAGAACGCCTCGCGGATCACGTTCTTGCCGCTCGCGATCACATTGCCCCACGACGGCACGTAGGGCGGCACGCCCACGCCCAGGAATCCGAGGATGGCCTCGGCGAGGATCGCATAGGCGAAGATGAAGCTGCCCTGCACGAGCAGCGGGCCCACGCAGTTCGGCAGGATGTGGCGCAGCGCGATCGCGCCGTCGTGCCGGCCGAGCGCGCGCGCGGCCTGGATGTAGTCCAGCTCGCGCAGACTCAGCACCGTGCTGCGGATGAGCATCGCGGTGCGCGGCATGTAGACCACCGAGAGCGCGAGGATCACGTTCCACACTCCGGGGCCGCGCGCGGCCATGAGCGCGATGGCGAGCAGGATGGCCGGAAACGCCATGAGGCCGTCCATGCACCGCATGACCGGCACGTCGAGCCGGCGTGAGTAGCCGGCGGTCAGTCCGATGACGATGCCGCCCGCCGAGGTCAGCAGCATGGTGGTCAGCCCGACCAGCAGCGAGATGCGGCTGCCGTGTAGCACCAGGCTGTAGACGTCGCGCCCGAACTCGTCGGTGCCGAGGTAATGCTCGGCGCTGGGCGGCCGCAGCCGGTTGGCCGGGGCCAGGCGCATCGGATTGTGGGTAGAGACCAGGTCGGCGAACAGGGCCGCCGCCACCAGCACCACCAGGATGGCCGCCCCCGTGACCACCGCGCCGTTGCGACCCAGCCGGCGGAGCCAGCGCTGCCGCTCGGTCAGCTCAGTCATAGCGGATGCGCGGATCGATGAACGCGTAGAGCACGTCCACCGCCAGGTTGATCAGCACGTAGGTGGCGGCGGTCACGAGCACCACGCCCTGCACCACCGGGTAGTCGCGGCGCAGGATCGCCGAGATCACGAGCCGGCCCAGGCCGGGGATGTTGAACACGATCTCGGTGATGACCGCGCCGCCGATCAGCACCGCGGTGGTCACCCCGATGACCGTCACCACCGGCACCAGCGCGTTGCGGAACGCGTGCACGTAGGTCACCGACCGCTGGGGCAGGCCCTTGGCCCGCGCGGTGCGCACGTAGTCCTGCTGCAGCGCCTCCAGCATGCAGGAGCGGCTGATGCGCGCGATGAGGGCCGACTGGTTGAAGCCGAGGGAAACCGCGGGCAGCACCATGTAGCGCAGGGCGGTCACCGGGTCGGTGAACAGCGAGGCATAGCCGGCGGCGGGCAGCCAACCCAGGCGCACCGCGAAGAGGTAGATGAAATTTAGGCTGAGCCAGAAGCCGGGAATGCACACTCCGAGCAGCGAGCCGATCATCAGCACGCGGTCCCAGATGGAGCCGCGGTGGGCCGCGGCCACGATGCCGGACGGCACCCCGATCACCACCGCCACCAGCAGCGCGCAGATCATCAGCATCAGGGTGGGCTCGGCCCGCTCGACGATCGCGGTGACCACCGGCCGGTCCAGGAAGTAGGACTGGCCGAGGTCGCCACGCAGGACCCGCCCGTAGAAGCCCAGCAGCTGCTGGTGGATCGGCTGGTCGAGCCCGAGCGAGCGCCGCGTCGCCTCGATCTGGGTCGGCGTCGCGTCGGGCCCCAGCATCACGCTGACCGGGTCGCCCGGGATGAGGTGGATCAGGAGGAACACCACCGTCACCACCACCGCCATCACCGGGATGACGGCCAGCAGGCGTCTGACCAGGTACGCGAACACGGGCGGGTCAGACCGCGTCGAGGACGAGCAACCGCCTCAATTATTTATCCGCTCGGCTCGCCTTCGGCTGCACCTCGCCCTACTTGTCGAGCCACACGTTGTAGAAGCGGATGCGCTCGGTCGACTCGTTGAAGCCTTTGACGGTGTTGCGGGCCGCGCGCAGGCCGAACAGGTCTCCGTAGCGGATCACCGGCACCTTCTCGTAGAACTGCCGGGTCTGCTGCTCCCACAGCGCCATCCGCTTCTTGGGGTCGGTCTCCCGCGCCAGCTCGCCCTGGATCTTGAGGATGCCCTCGTCGGTGGTCCACCCGGGCCAGCTCGCGGTGAGGTAGACGTGGTGGGTGGGATCGTACGCGGCGCCAATGCCGGTGGTGAAGACGTCGTACTCCTTGGGGTTGTTGCGCCGCTTGACGAGAGTGGCCCAGTCCACCACCTGCAGGTCGATGTTGAAACCCACGTCCTCCAGCTGCTGCTTGCTCAGCAGCGCGAAGTCGTACATCCACTTGTACTCCTGCGTGGTCATGAAGCGGATCGGCTCCTTCTTGTAGCCCGACTCCTGCAGGAGCTTCTTGGCCTTGTCCCGGTTGTGCTCGTTCCAGGGCAGGCCGGAGATCTTCGTGTGCCAGGCGCTGATCTCCACCGGGGCGAGGCTATTGTCCATCCGGTAGAACTCCTTCTTGCCCCCGGCCACGTTCTTCATGATGGGCTCGATGTCGATGGCGGCCTGCCAGGCCTGCCGCAGCTTCTGGTTCGTCATCAACCCTTCCTTCTTGTTGAAGACGGCCACGAGCCAGTAGTACGGCTTGGAGATGATCGGACGCGCGTTGGAGTTGCCCTTCAGGCGGTCGTACGCATCGAGATTCAGGTCGTCCGCGAAGTCGAGCTCGCCGGTCTCCACCTGGGCCACCCGGGTGGCGACTTCCGGGACCGGCGTCCAGCGGATCTCGTCGAGCCACGCGGTCTTGCCGCCGCCGTAGCCGTTGGGCTTCTCGTTGCGCGATTTGTAGTCGTCGAAGCGGACCATGCGGATGTACTGGTCCGGCTTCCACTCCGCGAGCTTGTAAGGGCCGGTGCCCACGTACTCGGTCACCTTCACCTCGGGCGCGAACTTCTCGACGATCTCCTTCGGATAGATCGCCCCGAAGTTGTTCGGCACCGCGAGCGAGATCAGCACGATGGCCGACTTCTCCCGGAGCTTCATCTCCACGGTCAGCGGGTCCAGGGCGCGCAGCTCTGCGACCTGGGCGTAGAGCGCCTTGCCGTAGATGGACTGCTTGCCCCAGCGGTTGAGCGAGGCCACCACGTCGTCGGAGGTCATCTCCTTGCCGTTGTGGAACTTGATCCCGGCGCGAAGCTTGAACGTGTAGGTGAGCCCGTCCTGGCTGACCGTGTAGCCCTCCGCGAGCATCGGGATGGGCTTGTTGTCGCGGTCGAGGCTGAAGAGGCCCTCGTAGATGTGGTTGGTCAGCGTCTCGGTGATGCTGGCGGTCGTCCAGTGCGCGTCCAGCGCGGGCGGCTCACCGAGATTGCCGACGCGCATCACCCCGCCCTTCTTCTGCGCGGCGACGGGTCCGGCCGCGACCAGGAGCACCATCGCCATCGCGAACGCGATGAGGAAACGTAGCCGGAACGCTCGACGCGCCATGCCTGCACCTCCGGGAGCGAGCGGATGGATGTAGGGTGCCCAGACTCTGCGATGGCCGATGCGGCTTGTCAACCGCCCAGTGCCCGCGCTAGATTGCGCGCGTATGGGCGTCACCGGCATTCTGCACACCGGTCTCACCGTCAGCGATCTGGATCGCTCGGTCGCCTTCTACCGCGACTTGCTGGGCCTCGAGCTGATCGCCCAGTGGGACAGCAGCCAGCCCTATCTGCGCGCGATCGTCGCCTACCCCGACGCCGAGCTGCGCATCGCGCTGCTGCGCCTGCCCCAGTCCGGCGATGGCGCGCCGGGTCACCACATCGAGCTGCTCGAGTACCGCCGGCCGCGCGGACAGCGCGGTGACGCCAACACCTACAACCCCGGCAACGGGCACGTGGCCTTCATGGTCGCCGACATCGACAAGACCTACGCCGAGCCGTCGGCCAAGGGCGTGCGCTTCAAGTCGGCGCCGGTACCCATCACCCACGGCCGCAACGCCGGCGCCAAGGGCGTCTATCTCTTCGATCCCGACGACATCACCCTCGAGATGATCCAGCCGGCCGCCCACCCGTGACGAGCCTCGACCTCTTCCGTCTCGACGGGCAGGTCGCGGTGGTGATCGGGGGCGGGGGCGGCCTGGGCTCGGCGATGGCGCGGGGTCTGGCCGAGGCGGGTGCGGCGGTGGCGGTGGCGGACGCCGACGGCGGCCAGGCCCGGCGTGTGGCCGACGAGATCGCCAAGGCGGGCGGGCGCGCGCTCCCGGTGGTCGTCGACGTGGCCGATTCGGCGAGCGTCGAGCATACGGCCGCCGAGATCGAGGACCGGCTCGGGCCCATCGACGCGCTGGTCAACAGCGCGGGCATCACCCACCGCAGCCCGGCCGCGGACTTCCCCGAGGCGCAGTGGCACCGGGTGATCTCGGTGAACCTCACCGGTGTCTTCCACGGCTGCCAGATCGTGGGCCGGCGCATGCTCGCGCGACGGCGCGGGCGCATCGTCAACATCGCGTCGATCGCGGGCCAGATCGGGCTCACCGGGACCGTGGCCTACGCGGCGAGCAAGGGCGGCGTGGTCATGCTGACGCGGGCGCTCGCGGTCGAGTGGGCGCCCCACAACGTGCGGGTCAACGCCATCGCGCCGTCGTGGTTCGAGAGCAACATCGGCGACCTGATCCACCGCGAGCCGGGCTACGCCGAGCGCGCGATGCGCCGCGTGCCGGCGGGC
>DATFWA010000256.1:0-12304 GCA_035259825.1 Candidatus Methylomirabilota bacterium
CGGCCATGGACGATAGAATACTCTCCCGACCCGCTCACATCGAGCACACCCGCCTTGACACCGCCCCGACGGAGGGCGAGGATATCCCGCCCTCGCCAGCAACCCAATTCCATTCAACGGAGGATGCGCCCATGAAGTCTGGCCGGCCGCTGTTGGCCCTCATCGGTGTCGTCACGCTCGGTCTGCTGACGTTCGGGTGGCCGGCCGAAGGTCTGGCGCAGCGGTCGTTCAGCTTCGCCTACGACCAGCCTCGCTCCACCGCCTACGGCATCGCCGCCGATATCTTCGAGGCCAAGCTCAAAGAGCTCAGCGGCGGCAAGCTGCTGATCAATCAGTTCCCGGGTGCCCAGCTCGGCCAGGAGCCGGTGGTGCTCCAGAAGCTCCGGTCGGGCGACATCGACTTCGCGATCACCTCTACCGCCAACGCCTCCACGGTGGCGCCACAGGCCGGTGTGATGTCGCTGCACTTCATCTTCCGGGACGAGGAGCACCTGAAGAAGGCGCTGGCGAATCCGCAGATCGTCGCCGCGTTCCGGACCATGGTGGCCGAGTCGGTGCAGGGCGCGCACGTCATGGCCCTCATGACCATGGGCATGCGCAACATGTACAGCAAGAAAGCGATCAAGTCGGTCGAGGACGTCAAGGGCATGAAGGTGCGGGTGCAGGCGACCAAGACCGAGGACACCCACTTTCCGGCCTACGGAGCCCAGACGGTTCACATGCCGTTCGGCGAGGTGTACACCTCGCTGCAGACCGGCGTGGTCAACGTGGCCGAGAACGGGGTCAACGTCTATATGGCCAACAAGCACTACGAGGTGGCCCCGATCCTGTCCCTGACCCAGCACGAGGCCAACAACAACGCGATCTGGGTGAGCGAAAAGGCCTGGAACGGCCTCAGCGAGCAGGAGAAGAAGTGGGTGCAGGCCGCCGCCGAGGAGGTGGGGCGGACCGAGCCGGCAAAGGCGCTCGCCCTCGAGCAGGAGTCGGCGGTGAAGCTCAAGAAGATGGGTGTCGAGGTCGTGGAGAAGGTCGACAAGTCGGGCTTCGTGAAGGCGGCCCAGCCGATCCAGGACCAGCTCGCCAAGGAGCTCGGCCCGCACGCGGTCAAGATCCTCCTGCTCATCCGGGAGACGAAGTAGCCGGGGTGGATCACCGCGCGCTCGTCCTCCAGCGGCACCGCCACCTCAAGTGGCGGGCGCTGGATCCCGTCGAGGCCGTCCTGATGGTCCTGTGCGGGGTCTCCATCGCCGGCTTCACCGCCTCAGTGCTCGCCGACGTGGTGACCCGCACCATCGGCCACCCGTGGCTCTGGCTGCAGCAGGTGACCACCGGGTTCTTCGCCTACGGGGCCTTCATCGGCATGGCCGCGGCCACCCGGCGGCTCGATCACCTGTTCCTGAGCGAAATCACCCGGCGGGCGGTGGGGCGGACCCGCGCGGTGCTGGAAGCATTCAATCGCCTCGTCGTCCTCGCGGTGGCGGTCATCATGGTCTGGTTCGGCTACAAGAACTTCCTGCTCGATCTCGGCAGCTTCCGCATGCCTTCCATGATCCCGCTCGGTACCTACACCGCGATCGTGCCGCTGGTCGGCATCCTGATCGCGCTCTTCGCGATCGAGCAGCTCGTCAATGGCCTCCGACACGGGTTCGAGGGGCCAGAGGACACCCTCGGTACCGGGGAGCCGGTCGAGTGAGCAACGGAGCGATCATCGTGCTGATGAGCGGGCTTTTCCTGGGCCTCGGCTACCTAGGGGTCCCAGTGGCCTTCGCCCTCATCGCGGGGGTGCTCGTGGCCACCGCCCTCACCCCGGTGAGCTTCGCCTCTATCATTGGTCAGCTCTTCCATGGGATCGACTCCGAGGCGCTCCTCGCGGTCCCGTTCTTCCTCCTGGTCGGGGAGCTGATGACCTCGGCCGACGTGACCCAGCGGATGATCACCCTCTCGCAGACCCTAGTCGGCCATCTGCGGGGAGGGCTCGCCCAGGTCGTCACCCTCTTCAGCATGTTCTTCGCGGGCATCTCCGGGTCGTCCACCGCGGACGTCGCGGTGCTGAGCCGCACCGTCGCTCCCCAGATGGATCGCGAGGGCTACGATCGCGCCTTCACCGCGGCCCTCATCGCATCAGCGTCCACCATGGCGAACTTGATCCCGCCGAGCATCATGGCGGTGGTCTACGGGGCCACCGGCAACGTTTCGATCGGCGGCCTGTTCCTGGGCGGCGTGGTGCCCGGCGTGGTGATCGGGATCGGGCTCATGATCTACAGCTATTTTTTAGGTCCGGTGGGCGTGAAGAAGCGGCGCGCCGGCCTCGTCGAGATCGGGAGCGCGCTGCGGGGCGCCGCGCTGCCCCTGGTGATCCCGGTGCTCATCATGGGCGGCATCCTCAGCGGCTGGTTCACCCCGACCGAGGCCGGCATGATCGGTGCGGTCTACATCATGCTCGTGATCATTCCCGCCCTCCGACGCGGCCACATCCGGCGGCTGCCCAGCGACTTCATCTACACCGGGCTCCTCTACGCCATCCCGCTCGCCGCGGTTGCTGGCGCCTCCGCCTTCGGCTGGATGCTCGCCTACCTCCGAGGCCCGGACGTGGTGGCCGGCTACATCATCGCCCTGTCCGGGGGAAGCGGCCCGCGCATCATGTTCCTGCTCGTGGTGCTCTTCGTCATCATCGGAGACTTCGTGGACGCGGTGCCCGCCATCATCATCTTCATGCCGATCGTCAACCGGCTGACCGAACTGGGTAACATCAACCCGCTGCACATGGGCGTGGTTCTGATCACCACGCTGGTCTTCGGCCTGATCACCCCACCCTACGGGCTCTCGTTGCTCGTGGCCGCCAAATTCGTGGACGTGCCCTTCGGCCGGGCGATGGTGCGCTCACTCCCGCTCTACGTAGTGTTCTTCGTAGCGATCGCCTTCACGGTGCTCTTCCCCGACGTCGTGCTCTGGCTGCCCAAGCAGTTCCTCCCCGAATCTGTGGGGTGCTTCCGCAGCCCGAGCGGCACCGGCTACATCTGTCCCTGAGCATGAAGTTCGACATCGGCATCCTCGCGAGCCAGCCCCTGCCCATCATCGTCGCGCAGGTTCGGCTGGCCGAGTCGCTGGGCTTCGACACCGCCTGGATCGCCGACACGCACCTGGTCTGCCGGGAGCTCTGGGTCATCCTGACCGCCTGCGCGGCCGCGACCACGCGCATCCGGCTCGGACCCGGCATCACGGTGCCCCACACTCGCCACATCTCGGTGACCGCCAGCGCGATCGCCACGCTGCACGAACTGGCGCCCGACCGCCTCGTGCTCGGCATCGGCACCGGGGGCAGCGCCGCGGAGACGATGGGCCTGTCCGTGGCGAAGGTGGCGCGCATCGCCACGCTCGAGTCCATGGCTCGCTCGCTGAAAGCGCTGCTGGGCGGCGGGTCCATACGCCTCGACACCGGCGGCGACGCGCGACTGGCCTGGCTCGCGAGCCCGATCCAGGTCCCGCTCTACCTGGCCGGCTCGGGACCGCGCATGCTGGACACGGCCGGGCGGCTGGGCGACGGCGCGATCATGTACTCGGGCGTGGCGCCCTGGCTGCTCGAGGCCGCGCTCGCCTGCGTGTCGGCCGGCGCGCGAGCCGCCGGACGCGCTGCGGACGAGCTCGACGTCGCGATCTGGGCGCCGACCTCGATCGACCGCGACCGTGCGCTCGCCCGGGACCACGTGCGCGGCCGCGTTGCTTCCGCGCTCCGGCACGCGTTTCCGGTCAAGTGGAGCGCGGAGGACCAGGCGGTGATCGACCGGGTCCGCGCCGCCTACGACTCCTACCAGCACGCCAGCGCGGGCTCGCAGCACCGGCTGCTGGTCAGCGACCGCTTCGTGGATCTGATGGCCCTCGCGGGCAGCCCCGACGAGGTGCGCGAGCAGGTGCGCGGCGTGATGGGCGTTCCCGGGATCGGGCGGATCATCCTGCTGCCGCAGGTGCCGGGGCAGGAGTTCGTGCAGCGCGAGCAGGTGTTGCGTCTCTTCGCCGACGAGGTGATGGCGAAGCTCTGATCCCGACGCCTCAGCGGCTGCGCGCGCCCCAGAGGCCCTTCACGGTGAGCCCTTCGAAGTAGTGGCCGTAGACGTGCAGCAGCGACGTCTGCAGCAGCACCCAACCCCGGCTCCGGCCGCCGGCCCAGAACTCGGTGAGCCACGAGGCGGACGGATCCACCGCGCCCTCGGACGTGCACACGTGCTTGACGCGATCGGCCGGTACGAGCGTCTCCAGATCGGCCCCGCGCAGCATGGGGACGCGGTCCAGCGTGGCCCGCGTGACCGCGCGGCAGTAGCCGCGCAGACCGTCGAGGTCGATCCGCGCGGAGAGCTCATCCACCTGCGCGTCGGTCATGCCGGTGCCGACGTCGCGCCGGGCGATCGCCATGCGATCGAGCCAGCCGTCCTCGAGCACCTGGGACCGATCGGCCAGGAAGCGGTTGACGCAGACGTCCTCGATCCGCATGGCGTGCCACAGCAGCCACGCCACCGTGTTCACGCCGGACACCGGACGGCCGCGCAGCTGGGCCTCGGTCAGCGCGCCGGTCAGGTCGTCGACGAGAAAGCCGTGGAGGGTCTCGTAGCGGAGGAGCCAGAAATCGACCGCGTCCATCGACGCGCTCAGCGCAACGACTGGCGCTCGAGATCGAGCGCGCGCTCGGCCAGCCCGGCGAGCATGCGCCACGCCGCCTCGTGGTTGCGCGAGCCCTCCACGTCGTCGGCGAAGGTGTCGAGGCAGACATGCGAGGCGCCCAGCTTCTGCAACGCGTCCAGGTCGCGCCGCACCTGGTCGAGTGTGCCCTCGCCGGCCAGCCGCGTCTCCTCGGACATCGCCTGGTCGGTGATGCGGAGACGGATGCGCGGGCAGAGCGAGGGGACGAGCTTCCCCTCCTTCTCGGCGATCGCGCGGAGCTTGGGCATGCCCTCGTCGCGCAGATAGGCGATGCGGCTGCGGATCGGGTGCCAGGCGTCGCCGTGCCGGACGGTGCGGCGGAGCGCAGCCTCGCTGCCGCCGCCCACCCAGATCGGCGGGTGCGGCTTCCGCAGCGGGCGCGGCGCGGTGTAGACGTCCTTGAACGACACGAAGCGGCCCTGGTAGCTGGCCACGTCCTGCGTCCACGCCGCCTTGATCGCGCCGACGTAGTCGTCGGTCATCGCGCCGCGCCGCTCGAAGGGCAGGCCCAGCACCTCGAACTCCTGGCGGGCCCAGCCCACCCCGATGCCGAAGATCAGACGGCCGCCGCTCAGCCGGTCCAGGTTGGCGGCCATTCGCGCGGTCTCGAGCGGATGGCGGTAGGGCAGCACGATCACGGTGAAGCCCAGCTCCACCCGCCGGGTCATGCCGGCCAGCCAGCCGAGCGTGGTGAACGGATCGTAGAACGGCGCGGGGTAGCGCCCCTGCACGTCCGGGGTGATCGCCACGTGGTCGCCCAGCATCATGAAGTGGTAGCCGAGGTTCTCGGCGAAGGCGGCCCAGCGCGAGAGCGACTCCGGGCTCGCGCCAGGCCCGAAGCTGATCAGGTTGACGCCGAACTTCATCGCGACGGGCTCGTCTCCATGCGGCGCTCGCCCGCGCGGGTGCTCGGCCCGAGGAACTCGATCATGTTGCCGTCCGGATCCTTCACGAAGAGCTGGCGAAGCCCGGTGGGCCCGGAGATCACGTCCCGGCATGGCAGGCCGCCCTCCTCGATGCGCCGCGCGGTGGCGTCGGCGTCGTCGGTCCAGAGCGCGAAGTGCGGGTAGCGCGCCACGATCGTCTCGCGCTCGGCCGCAGCGCGCACCAGCTGATCGTTCAGGATGATGTGCAGCTGGAGGTCGCCGCCCAAGCTGTACCAGATGCCCGGGAAGTCGAAGGCCGGGCGCGGGATCTCCTGGAAGCCGAGCACGCCGGTGTAGAAGTCGCGGGCCTTGGCGACGTCGGTGACGGTGACGCTCACGTGGCTCAGGATCTTGAAGAGCTGGCTCATGTCGGATCTCCTCCGTCGTAGCTTTCCCGGCGCGCGATGCCGCGCTGGAACGCGAGGTAGCCCTCGCGGGTCATGGCGGGCCGCGGGCCCGCCAGCACCTCGCGCGCCCCGGCGGCGCCATCGGCCAGCAGGTCCACCGCCATCGCGGCCAGGGCCTTGGCCGGCTGCACGTAGCCCAGGTCCGGGTCGACGATGGCGAAGTCGGCGGAGTGGCCCGGGCCGCGCGCCCCGCCCATATAAGGATGCAGCACCGGCATCACCTGGCTCAGATCGCCCATGTCGGTCGAGCCGGACCGATGCGGGATGTCGCGATAGTTGACGTCACCCACCAGCCCCCGGGCGGTGGCCTCGAAGAACCGGCTCATGATGCGGTCGCAGTACAGCGGCATCGGCCCCGGCAGCGTGTCGATCTCCACTCGCGCGCCCATCGCGAGCGCCCCCGCGCGCAGCGCGCGGTCGACCCGCCGGCTCGCGTCGGCGACACCCTCGACGGTCTTGCCGCGCACGTACATCTCGAGCCGCGCCTCGCCGGGGATCACGTTCACCTGCGAGCCGCCGTGGGTCAGGATCGGGTGCACCCGGATCGAATCTTCGTCGCGGAAGGTCTCGCGGACCGCGTTGATGCCGGCCAGGGCGATCTGGGCGGCGTAGAGCGCATTGATGCCCAGGTGCGGCGCGCCGCCCGCGTGCGAGGCGCGCCCTATGAAGCGAGCGGTCTTGCCGACCCGGCCGTTGTTGGAGGCGGGCACGCCCGCCTTGCCGTCGTCGGCGCGCCAGTTGGTGTGGATCATCATGGCCAGGTCCACGTCGTCGAAGTGGCCAAGCCGCATCAGCTCCTGCTTGCCGCACGGGAACTCGAGCCGGCCGGCCGCGATCTGCGCCTGCCGCCACTCGATGTCGCCTCCCTCCTCGGCGGGCACCGCGAAGAACGCGAGATTGCCCGTCAGGTGATCGAGCGCGCCCGCCTCGAGCAGGCCCATCGCTGCGCCCAGCATGCCCGCGATCTGCGCGTTGTGACCACAGGCGTGCGCGGCGCCGGTCTGAGGATCGGCCTCCGGATGCCCGGTGACGCGCAGGCCGTCCAGCTCGCCGATGATCGCGAAGGTGGGCCCGGCCCCGCCGCGGCCACGCGCGTCAGCGCGGACGCCGGTCATCGCGAGCCCGGTCTTGGGAGTGAGCCCCAGGCGACCGAGCGTCTCCTGCACGAGGCCGGCCGTCTTCACCTCCTTGAATCCCATCTCCGGCTGCTTCCGGATCCGCTCGCCGATGCCGATGATCTCCCCGGCGCGACGATCGATCGCCGCGAAGACCTTCCGCTTCAGCTCGTCCCGGGTCATGGCGAAAGGATGCTAGCCGATTCCGGGACGACAGGCCAGAGGGAGGGGAAGCGGACGACCGCGATACGATCAGCTGCGCCGCCCGGGTGTCCTGGTACGTCGAGCGGGTCCGATGCGCGCGATCGGTTCGCCGCCTGCGCGCATGCGATGGACCGTCGTCCCGCGCGGTAGTTGGACACGCGGTGCACTGCGGTCGCCGGGAGCATGCTCCGGCACAGGCGGCTTGGCCGCCGGCATTCGGGAGGCCTCGCCGATGGCGTTTGGCCGGAGCGAGCGCCTGGACTGGAACGCCGGATTGCGGCGACGCCGCTGAATCGCGCCGCCGAGTATCCCCAGCACGATGCCGGTGAGCATGGAGACGATACCGAACAGCAGCAGGTTGTTCTCGATCCACCCGAACGGCATCGATGTCTCCGCCGCGGGTGGGAGCAAGCAGCGCGCCACGGACTCGGCGCCGTGCGATGGCTTGGAAATCACGGCAATCTCGCCAGCCTCGGATCTCGCACGAGCTGCAGAAGAGGACGGCCCGGAAAGGTTTGCCGAGTCGCTCCTGCCTGCGAAGCGGCGCGACCAGCCGACCCGGTCGCGACAAGCATCCGCGGACGCGCCTCATCCAGTCGTGGCACACCCGATGCTGTCCATCTAGGCAGGAGGACATGACCCATGCTGCTGCGTGTGATCATTCCGGCGACGATGGCCGTCGCCGCCCTGGCCGGTTGTGCTGTGCAAGAGCCGACGAATCCGCCCACGAGAGGCGCCGTCCTGGGCGACAACACCCCGCGGACCGTGGACTATCCGAACGGCCGCTATCAGCTGTACGGAAACGGGACGGCCAGCTCGCCGTACTACTGGGCGTGGATTCCGGCGGGCTCGACCCCGCCGAGCCCCCCTCCAATTCCGCCGGGACGCTAGCCTGAGCGTCGGCGCCCAGCTCGCCGCTTATCGGGTCGGCGGCGGAGGCGGCGGACCGGGCGGAGGCGGAGGAACGTCGGGAGGAACCGGCGACGCAGCCGGGGGTGGGGGTGGCGGAGGTGGAGGCGGCGACGAAAACGTCGGCTGCTGAGCTCGCGACCCACGGACCATCGGCACCTGGTTCCCCTTGGCGTACATGCACTGCACGTACGCCTGGTCGTACTGGCGCTGCAGCGACCCCGCGTAGGCATCGCCGCGGCTCGCGCCTACCGCAGTGCCGCCAAGGAGTCCCGCGCCCGCGCCGGCGGCGGCGCCGAGAGCCGGGTTCCCCGCGGCCGCGCCGAGCGCAGCGCCAGCTGCGGCACCGATGAGCGTGCCGATCGCGGCGCCGCGAACCGTGCTGCCGGCGGTAACCTGGTCGTTGGTCGTTCCGGTCTGCTGCGCCGCCCACTGACGGCAGAGACCGTCGTCCATCTGGAACTGCTCGAAGTTCTTGGTGCTGCCTGGGAGGACCATCACGCTCGGCCCGCTCGGAATGGTCGCGCAGCCGCTCACCACCAGCGCGATCACGAGCGCGGCAGCAACACCGCGCGACGGCAGGACACGCTTCATTACCGCCGCTCCGGAACCTTCACCCACTCCTCGGAGCAAGAGGGCACGCTCGGATAGTAGGCCTTCGCGCTCGGGCAGTAGTACCAGTACGCGGCGGCCGCGGGAGGAGGGGGCGGCGCAGGCGGCGGATTGTCGGCGGGCGCCGGCTGGCGCTCGACGTAGACCGGCGGCTGCTCCACCACGACCGTCGGCGGCGGGTAGTAGTAGTAGTACGGCGGTGGTGGGTAGTACCACGGATACCCCCATCCCCAGAAGGGGCCGACGCCGATGAAAACCCCTCCGCGCCAGTGACCGCCTGTGTATCCGGGCGTGACCGTGACCGCGAGAACGGTGAGGACCAGCACCAGGCCCAACACGACCTTTTTCATCTCTGCCTCACTCTGACGCGCGGGCCGTCAGGCTTGTTTACCGCCCTCCCAGGATATCGCCCCGGGGCGATCAATACCATCTGGTACGATGATTTTTACGATGCGGAGGATGCAGCGGATCTTTGCGGGATTGCTGGCTTTGATGCTTCTGCTGAGCGGTCCGGCACCGGGCCCGGCGGGCAATGCCGCACCGCCCGCCCCGGCCGCTCCGCCCCCGCCCGCTCCGCCCACTCCGGAGACGGCCCCGGCTCCCGCTGAGGGCCAGTCCCTGGCCGACTCCCCCGAGGCGACGCCGCCCCGGGTCAGCTATCTACACGGTGAGGTGTCGTTCTGGCGGCCCGGGGCTCAGGACTGGGTACCGGCCAGCCTCAACATGCCGCTGGCTCCCGGCGACATCCTCTACGCCGGACCAGCCGGCAACGTGGAGGTCCAGATCGGTCCCCGGGCCTTTGCGCGTGCGGCGTACGGCGCGCAGCTCGGTCTCGACAACCAGGAGCCCGACTTCGTGCAGATGCGCGTGACCTCCGGTTACGTGTCGGTGGACCTGCGCGAGCTTCCGCCCGGCCACGCGGTGGAGCTGGACACCCCGGGCGCCGCGTTCACCATGGACCGCGCCGGCTACTACCACGCCGAGGTGGGCAACGACGCGACGACGTTCCGGACGCACCGCGGTGGGACCGCGACGATGACGCCGTCGGGCGGCAGCGCTCAGCCGGTGGCCGGAAACCAGCAGGCGACGATCACCAGCGAGGGCGCGACGCCGCGCGTGGAGATGACGGTCGCGGCGCCGCTCAGCACGTGGGATCGCTGGAACTACCAGCGCAGCGACTATCTCGTCCAGCCGGCCAGCGCCCGGTACGTCTCGCCCGGCGTCTACGGCGCCGAGGCGCTGGACCGCAGCGGCACGTGGCGCACGGTGGAGACCTACGGCAGCGTCTGGGTGCCCGCGGGCGTGCCAGCGGGATGGTCGCCGTACACCACCGGGCGCTGGATCTGGGATCCGCGCTTCGGCTGGACCTGGCTCGACGACGCGCCGTGGGGCTGGGCGCCGTATCACTACGGACGCTGGGTCTACCTCGGTCCGGGGTGGGCGTGGGCGCCGGGACCGGTCATCGTGCGGCCCGCCTACTCGCCGGCGCTCGTCGTGTTCCTGGGCGGCCCTGTCGTCGTGGGCCGGCCGCTCTACTGGGCCCCGCTAGGGTGGGGTGAGCCGGTCATTCGCTGGTGGGGACCGCCGCGCGTCGTGGGCGTGGCCTGGTGGGGCGGCTGGGGTGGCCCGCGCGTGGTCAACAACGTCGCCGTCAATCGCACGACCACGGTCAACGTCACCAACATCACCACGTATCGCAACGTCAACGTCACGAACGCGGTCGTGAGCGTGCCAGTGGAACGCTTCGGCCAGGGAACCGCGCGGCCGACCCGAGTGGCAGACGCGGAGGCGCGCCAGCTCGCGCCCGTGCGCGGTGCTCCCGAGGTGCAGCCGGTGGCCGCCAGCCTCGCGCCGACGCGTGGAACCGCCGCCGCGCGGCCGCCCGAGGCGGTGCGCTCGCGCCCGGTCGTCGCCACCCGCGCGCCGCAGGATCCTGCGCCGACGCTGCGCGCGCAGGGCCTGCCCGCAACGCCGGCCGCGACGCCCCCGCCTCAGCAGCGCATCGTGCCCGCGCCGGCGCGCGCGGCGACTCCGCCCGCTCCGGCCGCGGCGAACGCGCCGCCGCCGCGCGGAGCGGCGAGTCCCGGCCGCGTCGCGCCGGACAAGGATGGACAGCCGCCGGATCGCGGCGCGGTCACGCGCGGCTCACGCTCCGCGGGACCGCAGAGCGATACGGTGCCCTCGCCAACGCCGTCGCTGCGTCGCCAGGCGCCGCCACCCGCACCGCCCTCTCCGAACGCCCAGGGTACGCCGATCCCGCAATCGGAGCGGCCACGCGGCGAATCATCGCGGCGCGGCGGCGGGACCGAGCGTGGTCATGAGCGAGGCAGCGGCGAGCGGAGTCAGGACAAGGGCGGCCAGCCGCGCGGGGACCGCGAGCACTAGTTTTCGGCTTGCCCTCCCTGCCCACGAGCGGCACACTCGGGACCCCAGGGAGGAACACATGAGCCTCGCGGTCACCGTCCCCATCATCTCCGCCGATTCGCACGTCACCGAGCCGCCCGACACGTATCTGGCGCGGATCGACCGCCGGTTCAAGGACCGGGCCCCCCGTCTGGTGCACGACGACAAGCGCGGGGATCTCTTCGTCATCGAGGGACTCGACAAGCCGATCCCGATGGGTCTGGTCGCGGCCGCCGGCAAGCCGGCCGAGGAGCTCACGATGTTCGGGGCTCGCTTCGAGGACCTGCACCGTGGCGGCTGGGATCCGCAGGCACGGCTCGCGGACCAGGCTCGTGACGGCGTCAGCGCCGAGGTGATCTATCCGACCGTCGGCATGATGCTCTGCAACCACCCCGATTTCGACTACAAGCAGGCCTGCTTCGACGCCTACAACCTCTGGATCGCCGAGTACTGCGCCGCGCACCCCGACCGGCTCCTGGGCATCGGGCAGACCGCGATGCGGTCGGTGGAGGACGGGATTCGCGACCTGCAGAAGATCCGCGACCTGGGACTGTGCGGAGTGATGCTGCCAGGGAACCCGGCGGTGGCCGACTACCACGACCCGGTCTACGCGCCGTTCTACGAGGCCGCGATCGACCTCGGACTGCCGCTGTCGTTCCACATCCTGACCAGCCAGCAGGACAACTTCAAGACGCGCGGACCGAAGCTGAACGCGTTCATGTCGATCATCCGCGGCTGCCAGGACCTGGTCGGGGCCTTCGTGTTCGGCGGCGTGTTCGAGCGCCACCCGCGCCTGCGCCTCGTCTGCGTGGAGGCCGACGCCGGCTGGGTGCCGCACTTCATGTACCGAATGGACCACGCCTACGACCGGCACCGCTACTGGCTGCCGTCGGGAACGCTCACGAAGATGCCGAGCGAGTACTTCCGCGAGCACGTCTACACCACCTTCCAGGACGACTGGGTGGCCTTCCAGGTGAAGGACCTGTGCAACGTGCGCCGCCTGCTGTGGGCCAACGACTTCCCGCACAGCGATTCG
>DATFWA010000257.1:0-5357 GCA_035259825.1 Candidatus Methylomirabilota bacterium
CTCCGAGGTTGGGACCGCCGAAGCTCATCGGCACACCCAGCCCCTGCCCCTCGCCCACCACGATGTCGGCGCCGCAGGCGCCCGGGGGAGTCAGCAGCCCGAGGTTGACCGGATCGGCGACCACGATCAGCAGCGCGCCCGCCTCGTGCGCGATGTCGGCGATGGCGAGCACCTCCTCGAGGCAGCCGAAGAAGTTCGGGTACTGGATGACCACCGCCGCGCTGTGCTTGGACAGCGTCTTGCGGAGCGCATCCGGATCGGTCACCCCGTCGCCGAGCGGCGCCGACTTGATCTTGAGCCCGGGCCCCTCGACGTACGTCTCCACCACCTGGCGGTAGAGCGGGTTCACCCCGCGCGAGATCACCAACGTATCCCGCCCGGTGACCGAGTGGGCCATCAGGGTGGCCTCGGCGAGCGACGAAGCGCCGTCGTAGATGGAGGCGTTGGCCACGTCCATGCCGGTCAGCTCCGCCATCATGGTCTGGTATTCGAAGATCGAGCGCAGGGTGCCCTGGCTGGCTTCCGGCTGGTACGGGGTGTAGGCGGTGAAGAACTCGCCGCGGGAGATCAGGTGGTTGATGGGGCTCGGGATCGCGTGGTCGTAGGAGCCCGCCCCGAGGAAACAGGCATATTCGTCGGCGCCCGCGTTGAGCCCGGCCAGGCGCTGCAGGTGCCGGACCAGCTCGGTCTCGGCCATCGCGCGCGGCAGGTTGAGCGGACGCGAGAGCCGCGCCTTGGTCGGGATGCGGACGAGCAGGTCCTCGATGGAGGAGGCGCCGATGGCGGCCAGCATCTCCTTCTGCTGGGCGGGGGTGTTGGAGATGTAGCGCATGCGGGCTGCCTTTCCGGCCTAGTGCGCGCCGTCGGCGGTGAGCTTCTGGTAGTCGGCGGCGCTCATGAGCCCGTCGACGTCCTTGGGGTTGCTCATGCGGATCACCAGCATCCAGCCCTTCCCGTAGGGATCGGTGTTCACCAGCTCGGGATTCTTGGGCAGCGCGTCGTTGACCTCCGCCACCTCGCCCGAGACGGGCGCGAAGAGGTCGGAGACCGCCTTCACGGACTCCACCACGCCGAACGTCTTCATCGCGGTGACCTTCGCGCCCACCTTGGGCAGCTCGACGAAGACCACGTCGCCCAGCTGCTCCTGGGCGAACGCGGTGATGCCGATCCGGGCGCGGTCGCCCTCGACCTTGGCCCACTCGTGCTCGCGCGTGTACTTCAGCTCCGCCGGAACGTTCGCCATCGACTGCTCTCCTAGGCCTTCTTGGTGTGCGAGGGATGAAAGGGAGTCTTCACCACGCGGGCCGCGTGCGTCGCGCCCCGGATCTCGACCGCCAGCTCGCAGCCGACCGCCGACTGCGCCGACGGGACGTAGCCCATGCCGATCGAGCGCTCCACCGACGGGCCGAACGAGCCCGACGTCACCACGCCGACGGCAGCGCCGCCCGCCATCAGCCGGTAGCCGTGGCGCGGGACGGCGCGCTCGGCCATCTCGAAGCCGACGAGGCGCCGGGCCAAGCCCCGGACGCGAAGCGCCTCGATGGCGTCGCGGCCGATGAAATCGCCCTTTGCGGGCTTCACGACCCAGCCGAGACCGGCCTCGAGCGGGTTGGTGGTCTGGTCGATGTCGTTGCCGTAGAGCGCGTACTTCATCTCGAGCCGCAGGGTGTCGCGCGCGCCCAGGCCGATCGGCTGCAGGCCGTCGGGACGGCCCGCCTCGATCAGGGCCGACCAGAGCCGCTCGGCCTGCGGGGCCGCGATGTACAGCTCGAAGCCGTCCTCACCGGTGTAGCCGGTGCGGGAGATCACCGCGGGCACTCCGGCTACCGCGCCGGTCGCGAAGTGGTAGTAGGCGATGCCGATCACGTCGCGGTCGGCGAGGCGTCCGACGAGCGCCTCGGCCCGCGGCCCCTGCACCGCGAGCAGCGCGGTCTCGTCGCTCACGTTCTTCCACTCGGCGCGGCCCACGCTGTGCGAGGTCACCCACGCCCAGTCCTTGTCGACGTTCGAGGCGTTGACTACTAACATGAACCGATCGGTGTCTAGCCGGTAGATCGTCAGATCGTCGACGATCCCGCCCTCCGGGTAGCAGAGGGCCGCGTACTGCACCTGGCCGATCTCGAGCGTGGAGGCGTCGTTGGTGCAGAGGCGCTGGACCGCGCCGAGGGCGTCCGGCCCGCGCACCTCGAACTCGCCCATGTGGCTGATGTCGAAGAGGCCGACCGCGCCGCGCACCGCGCGGTGCTCGTCGATGATGCCGGTGTACTGCACCGGCATGTCCCAGCCCCCGAAGGGAACCATCTTGGCGCCCGCCTTGACGTGCACGTCACGCAGCGGGGTGCGCTTGAGCGGGCTGGTGGAAACGGCGTCCGTCATGAAGAGATCGGCTCGGGCCGCCTCATCTTACTGGATCGACGCAGGCGTCGCAACGACGCGGTAGCCGCGGCTCTCCATGCAGGCCACGTACGCCCGCTCGAAGCGGCTGCGGCCATGGATGCTGAGCGCGCCGCCCGCGATGGCGCCCGCCCCCGATCCCGCGATCAGGCCCTCGGTGGCCGTCGACTCGGTGGTGACGGGCAAGCCAGTCACCAGGCCGCCCAACGCGGCGCCGCTCGTGCCGAGGACGAAGATGTTCCGGAGCGCGTTGGCCAGGGGCGAATCGTCGCCGTTGTAGTTGGTGGCCACCCCCATCTCGGCCTTGCAGTCGATCGCGTCGAGCCGGTGCTGGGTGGGCGTCTGCTCGCGGACCGCCGCGGTGGCCGGCAGCGCGCCCACGTGGACGAACCGGTGCGTCGTGGCGCAGCCGCCGAGCGGGAGCGCCGCGGCCAGGAGGACGAGGGCGGCGCGTCGGCCCATCAGTGGGCGGGCAGCCAGTCGCGCAGCGGCTTGACCTGACAGCCCGCCTTCTCCAGCGCCTCGCGGACCGATCGGACGATTTTTTCCGCCCCCGGGGTGTCGCCGTGGCAGCAGATGGTCTGCACCGAGACGTCGATGTCCACGCCGTCGATGGTGCGCACCTTGCCGTCCATGGCCATCTGCACCGCCTGCGCCGCCGCCTTCGCGGGATCGGTGATCAGCGAGCCGGCGGTCTTCCGGGAGACCAGCGTGCCGTCCACGTTGTAAGCGCGGTCGGCGAAGCCCTCGGAGGCGACCCGCGCGCCCATCTTGCGGCAGGTCGCGTCGTAGCGGCCGGAGGCGAGCGTCATCAAGATGAGGCCCGAGTCCATCGCGGACTGGCCGGCCGCGGTAGCCAGCGCCTCGTCGCTCTCCATCATGCTGTACAGGATCCCGTGCGGCTTCATGTGCTGCAGCTCGGCGCCGGCGGCCCGCGCGATCTCGCGCAGCGCGCCGGTCTGGTAGCAGAAGTAGTCCTGCAGCTCGCGCGCGCTCACGTCCATCTTGCGGCGGCCGAAGCCCATGAGGTCGGGCAGCGAGGGATGCGCGCCGAGGGCCACCCGGTGGGCGAGCGCGAGCTCCACCGTCTTGCGCATGATGTGGGGATCGCCCCCGTGGAAGCCGCACGCCACGTTGGCCGAGCTGATGAACGGCATGATGGCCTCGTCGGCCCCGAGCGTCCAGCGCCCGTACGACTCGCCCATGTCGCAGTTGAGGTCGATAACCCTCGTGCTCATACCCTTACCCCTTTTTCAAATGCGCTCGCCTCGCCTGCGGCTGCAGCTCGCCCTACCATTCAAATGCGCTCGCCTCGCCTGCGGCTGCAGCTCGCCCTGCCATTCAAATGCGCTCGCCTCGCCTGCGGCTGCAGCTCGCCCTACCCGAGCACGCGGCCGAGCGTCTCGACGAAGCGGTCGACGTCGGCGTCGGTCATGGCCAGCGAGCAGGCGCCGAGCCCGCGCTGGGAGAGCAGCACGCCCTCGTTGACCAGCCCCAGGAACGTCCGCGAGGGTGCGGTCGGGTCCTCTGGCCGCGCCGAGCGGTAGTCGCTGAGCTTCTTCTTCGTGTGGTGGATCCAGAAGAGCGAGCCGGTGCCGCTGATCTGGCCCGCGGAGCCCTTCTTGCGCAGCAGGCGGCGCACGCCGTCCCGCAGCCGCTCGCCGAGCGCCTCGAGACGCGCGTAGGCCTCCGGGGTGAGCTGCTCCATGGTCGCGATGCCCCCGGCCATGGTGAGCGGGTTCGCGTTGAAGGTGCCGCCGTGGTTGATACGGCCCTTGCCGTCGCGCGGGTCGTAGGGATTCATCACGTCCGCGCGCCCGCCGAAGGCGCCGACCGCGAGCCCGCCGCCGATGATCTTGCCGAGCGTGGTGAGGTCCGGGCGGATGCCGAAGCGCTCCTGCGCGCCGCCACGACCCACCCGGAACGAGATCACCTCGTCGAAGATCAGGAGGATGTCCAGCCGCTGCGTGATCTCGCGCAGCTTCTCGAGGAAGCCCTCCCGCGGCGGGATCATGCCTGCGTTCGCGAACAAGGGGTCGATGATCACCGCGGCGAGGTCGCTCGCCTGCTTCTCGAGGATCTTCTCGCACGCGCCCGCGTCGTTCCACGGCAGGGTCACCACGTGCTTCAGCACCATCGGCGGCACGCCGGCGGACCACGCCACCGACTTCGGGCGCTTGCGCGACCCGGCGGTGGCCGGATCCGGCGCCACGCTCACCAGCACCCAGTCGTGCGTGCCGTGGTAGGCGCCCTCGAACTTCGCGATCTTGGCCCGGCCCCGGTACGCGCGGGCAACCCGCACCGCGTGCATCGTCGCCTCGGTGCCGGAGTTGGCGAAGCGCACGACCTCCATGCCCGGGATGCGCGTGGTGAGGATCTCGGCCAGGCGGATCTCGTGCTCGCTCGGCCCCGGGAACGACATCCCGTGGGTGGCCGCGTCCTGGATCGCCTTCACCACCTGCGGATTCGCGTGGCCCAGGATCAGGCTCGTGTAGTTGCCGTTGAAGTCGAGCCGCTCGACGCCGTCGGCGTCCCAGATACGGGCACCCTCGCCGCGGGTGATGTAGAACGGGTACGGGTCGAAGAACGTGGTGGTCCGGCTGTTGCCGCCCGGCATGACGCGGAGCGCCTCCTCGAACAGCTGGTGCGAGCGGGGAGTCTTTGCCTGGTAGTCGGTGATCGCGCGCTCGAGTGTCATGAGGGCTCCTCCCTATTCGATGGCGGTGTCCAGGGCCCGGCGGCTGTCCCGAAGCATCGCATGAGCCTCGGCGACTGTCACGCGCCGGAAACGCAGCCGGCCGCCCGGCTTGACCTGGCCGATCCGGCCCAGGTCGAACGAGCACACGGTGGCGATCTTGGTGTAGCCGCCCGCGGACTGCCGGTCCGCGAGCAGCACGATCGGCTGGCCTTCGCCGATGACCTGCACGCCGCCCATCGGCACGCCATCCGAGATGATGTCGTGA
>DATFWA010000258.1:0-7969 GCA_035259825.1 Candidatus Methylomirabilota bacterium
TCTCGGTCGGTCGCCGCTACGTGTACGTGGTGATCGCGGAGGATGCGATCGGCCGGAGCAGCGCGCCGTCGGAGCGCCTCGTGGTGCCGTTCCTTGCGGCACCGAAGCCGCCCGCCGACCTGAGCGCGCAGCCGGGGGACCGACGCGTGACACTCACCTGGCAGCCGCCGCCCGCGCTGATCGACGGCTCACCGGTCAGCGGCGACATCAAGTATGTCGTGCTGCGCGGCAGCGGTGCGACGGGACCGCTCGCCACGATCACGACGCAGCCGATCGCGGAGACCACCTTCACCGACACCGGGCTGGAGAACGACACCGACTATCGCTACGCGGTGCGCGCGGTCCGCGTCGAGCCTGCCGTCACCGCGGCGGGCGAGGCGTCGGCGACGGTGGCGGCGGCGCCGCTCGATACCACGCCGCCCACGCCGCCCAATGGGCTCGTCGCGGTGCCTTCATCGGACGCGGTGCGGCTGGCCTGGAACGCGAGCCCGGAGCCGGACGTGGCCACCTACGCGATCTACCGGGCGGCCGGCGGCGGAGACTTCATGCGCATCGCCACCACCACGGCGCCGGGCACGGTCTACACCGATCGGGACGTGAAACCGGGGACGACCTACCGCTACGTGGTCACCGCACTCGACAACGCACGCCGATCCAACGAGAGCGCGCGATCCAACGTGGTGTCGGTGCGGGTGGAGTAGGCCCTAGAGTTCGTTCTGCCAGACCTGCTCGGGCACCTGGCGGCGCCGTAGCAAGGTCAGGGAGCCGTCGGGGCCCAGCATGACCTCGGGCGCCTGGGGGTAGGAGTTGTAGTTGATCGTGGCCATTCCCGCGCAGTAGGCGCCCGCCCCGCCGATCACCACCAGATCGCCGATCTGCGGGCGCGGCACCCAGCGAGGCGCGAGCGCTTCGGGGTCGCCGGGGGCCGGGGTCAAGATGTCGCCCGACTCGCAGCACGGACCGACGAAGACGGTGGCGGCCTGCTCGCGGCCGCGGGCCAGCACGTCGATCGGATGCTGGGCGCCGTAGAGCGACGGCCGTGTGATCTCGGGCATGCCCGCGTCGAGCTTGGCGAAGAGATAGCCCTCGGCGCCGGTGGCGACGACGTCCACGCACGAGGCCACGATGGCGCCCGCGTTGGCCACCAGGAACGTGCCCGGCTCGATCTCGAGGTGCAGCGCCCGGCCCGCGCGCTCGCGGAAGGCCTCGATCTCGCGGCGCACGTGGGCGCCCACGTCGGCCATGTCCACCGACGGCTCCTCCGGCATGCGCCCGACCTTGAAGCCGCCGCCCAGGTTGACAGTCTCCACCTGCGGCAGCGCGGTCACGAGATCGAGCGTCATGCGCGCGCAGCGCTTCCAGACCTCGGGATCGGTGCCGGAGCCGACGTGGGAGTGCAGCCGGCGGATGCGCAGGTCGTGGCGCTTCGCAATCGCGGTCACCTCGCCCATCGCCTCGTGCCAGATCCCGAAGCTGGAGGCGGGTCCGCCGGTGTTGGTGCGCTTGGTGGAGCCGGTGCCCAGCCCCGGGTTCACCCGCACCGACACCTCGGCTCCCGGCGCGACCTTCCCGAACTCGTCCAGCTGATGGAGCGAGCAGGCGTTGAACAGAATGCCGCGCGCCACGTGTTCGCGCAGGCCCCGCGACGGCATCTGCGAGGTGAGCTGGATGTGCTCGGGGACGAAGCGGGCCCGCAGGGCCCGCTCCACCTCGTGATCGCTGGAGGCGTCGACGTGCAGCCCCAGGTCGCGGAAGAGCGTGAGGATACCGCGGCTCGGGTTGGCCTTCATCGCGTAGCGCAGCGTCAGCCCGTACGGCGCCGGGAAGGCGAGCGCAGCGCGCGCCGAGGCCTCGAGTGCCGCGCGATCGTAGACGTAACACGGTGTGCCGAACCGCCGGCGCACCTCGGCGGCGACCTCGACGGTGACGGCGGCCTTGCGGAGGGCGGCGGCGGGGCTTTCCATCCGCAGGAGTGTACCCCATCGCGCCTGCCGCTTGAAGTGATTCCAGGGAGAGTGCTAGAGTCATGAAGCTTCGTTTCACATCACGAGCTACGGAGGGACTCAACCATGCGCCCGACATTCCAAGGCTCGATCGTCGCTCTCGTGACCCCGTTCCGCGGCGGCAAGGTGGATGAGGCCAAGCTTCGCGAGCTGGTCGAGTGGCACGTGGCCAGCGGCACCGACGGCATCGTGCCGTGCGGCACCACCGGCGAGTCGCCCACCCTGAGCCACGACGAGCACAAGCGCGTGGTCGAGATCGTGATCGAGACCGCCCGCGGGCGCGTCGCGGTCATCGCGGGTACCGGCTCCAATTCCACCGCCGAGGCCATCGACCTCACGCGTCACGCGCGGAGCGCGGGCGCGACCGGGGCGCTGGTAGTCAATCCGTACTACAACAAGCCCACCCAGGAGGGACTCTACCAGCACTTCCGCGCGGTGGCGGAAGCGGCGGACATCCCGATCGTGGTGTATAACATCGCGGGACGCACCGCGGTCAACGTGGAGACCGACACCCTCGCGCGCCTCGTGCGCGACTGCTCGAACATCGTCGGTGTCAAGGAAGCGTCGGGCTCTCTCGATCAGATGACCCAGGTGATCCTGGCCTGCGGCCCCGAGTTCTCGGTTCTCTCGGGTGACGACAACATCACCCTGCCGCTCATGTCGGTCGGCGGCCGCGGGGTGATCTCGGTCATCGCCAACCTGGTGCCGCGCGAGACCGCCGAGATGACGCACGCCGCGCTGGCCGGCGACTGGAAGCAGGCCCGCGAGCTGCACCTCAAGCTCTTCCCGCTGTCGCGAGCAATGTTCCTCGAGACCAATCCGATCCCGGTGAAGGAGGCCCTGGCCCTGATGGGCAAGCTGGCGGAGCCGGAATTCCGGCTCCCGATGTGCCGCCTGTCCGAGGCCAATCGCCCCCGTCTGAAGGCGGTCCTCGCCTCGCTCGGCCTCGTCAAGGGCTGATCAGGCAGTCCATGGCGGAAGTCGTCGTCGCCGGCGCCGCCGGCCGGATGGGAAGTCGTCTCGTCGCCCTGCTCAAGGATGACCCCGAGCTGCGGCTGGTCGCCGCGCTCGAAGCCCCGGGGCACGCCGCGGTCGGCAAGGATGCGGGCGAGTCGGCCGGGGTGGGCCGGCTGTCGGTCCCCATCACGGACGACGTGGAGGCCGCCATCGGCAAGGGGCGCATCCTGATCGAGTTCTCGGTGCCGGAGGCAAGTCTGGCCCATGTCCGGATGGTGGCTCGCCAGGGCGGACGCGCCGTCATCGGCACGACCGGCTTCACCGCCCCACAACGGGAAGAGCTGGCCCGCCTCGGCAAGGAGACGCCGCTGCTCGTCTCCCCCAACATGAGCGTGGCGGTCAACGTGGCCTTCCGCGTGCTGGCGGACATGGCGCGCATGCTGGGCGACGACTACGACGTCGAGATCGTGGAGACCCATCACCGCTTCAAGAAGGACGCCCCCAGCGGCACCGCTCTGCGCATGGCCGAAGTGGTGGCCCAGGCTCTCGGGCGCGACCTGGCCAGGACCGCGGTCTACGACCGTCACGATCAGCTCGCCGAGCGCACGAGGAAGGAGATCGGCATGGCCGCCCTGCGCTCGGGCGACGTGGTGGGCGAGCACACCGTGTCGTTCGGCTCCCTCGGCGAGCGGCTCGAGCTCACCCATCGCGCCCACAGCCGCGACAACTTCGCGCGCGGCGCCCTGCGGGCGGCCCGCTTCATCGCCACCGCGAAGCCCGGTCTCTACTCGATGCAGGACGTGCTCGGCCTCGCATGAAAATCGTCCGGTTCCGCGCCGGCGGCACGATCCGCTACGGCGTGCTCGAGGGCAGCCATATCCTCGAGTACGCCGGCACGCCCTACGGCAGCTTCAAGAAGGCGCGGAAGAAGTACCTGCTGAGCCAGGCGGTGCTGCTCTCCCCGGTGGTCCCGTCCAAGATCGTGGCGGTGAGCCTCAACTACCGCGAGCACGCCGAGGAGATGAACGCGCAGGTGCCGCCCGAGCCGCACATCTTCCTGAAGCCGCTCTCGGCCCTGTGCGGGCCAGACGATCCGATCGTGTTCCCGCCCCAGTCACGGCGCGTGGACTACGAGGGCGAGCTGGCCATCGTGATCAAGAAGCGCTGCTACCGGGTGGCCCCGGAGCGGGCCCGCGAGTACGTGCTCGGCTACACCTGCCTGAACGACGTCACCGCCCGCGACCTGCTGGAGCGCGACGGCCAGCCCACCCGGGCCAAGGCTTTCGACAGCTTCTGCCCGATCGGGCCGTGCATCGCTACCGACATCGACCCCAACGGCGTGGACCTCGAGACCTTCGTCAACGGGGAGCGTCGGCAGGCCTCAAACACGAAGCACCTGATCTGCCCGGTCGAGGACCTGGTCGCCCGCGTCTCCGCGGTCATGACCCTGCTGCCCGGCGACGTCATCGCCACCGGCACGCCGAGCGGCATCGGGCCGCTCCGGCCAGGCGACAAGGTCGAGGTGCGCATCGAATCCATCGGCGGTCTCAAGAATCCCGTCATCAAGATCCAGGAGAGTCACGCGTGAGCCCATCGCCTTCCCCGGTTCCCCTCGCCAGCCGTCTCGCGAAGCTGCCCCCCTACCTGTTCGCGGAGATCGACAAGAACAAGCGCGAGGCCCGCGCTCGCGGCGTCGACCTCATCGACATGGGCATCGGCGATCCGGACCTGCCGACGCCGCCCCACATCATCGAGGCGATCAAGCGCTCGGCCGAGACCCCGGCGAACCATCGCTATCCGGACTACGAGGGCCTGCTGAGCTTCCGCACCGCGGTGGCCGGCTGGTACCGCGGCCGCTTCGGGGTCACGCTCGATCCCAACACCGAGGTGCTCACCCTGATCGGGTCGAAGGAAGGCACCGCCCACATGCCGCTGGCCTTCGTGAACCCGGGCGACGGGGTGCTGGTGCCGGATCCCGGTTACCCGGTCTACGCGGCGGGCACCTGGTTCGCGGACGGCGACGTGCACTTCATGCCTCTGCGGCGGTCCAACAGCTTCCTGCCGGACCTGGACGCGATCCCGGCGGACGTGGCGCGACGCGCGAAGCTCATGTACCTGAACTACCCGAACAACCCGACCGCCGCGGTGGCGAGCTCAGAGTTCTTCGCTCGTGTCGTCGAGTTCGCCCGGCGGCACCAGCTCATCGTCTGCCACGACGCGATGTACTCCGAGCTGCGCTTCGACGGCTATCGCCCCCCCTCGTTCCTGGAGACCCCGGGCGCGATGGAGGTGGGCGTCGAGTTCCACTCGCTCTCGAAGACGTACTCCATGACCGGCTGGCGGATTGGCTTTTGCTGCGGCAACGCGGGGGCGCTGGCCGGCCTCGGCAAGATCAAGACCAACGTGGACTCCGGGGTGTTCCAGGCGGTGCAGGAGGCTGGCATCGCCGCGCTCACCGGCCCCCAGGACATCTCCGAGCAGTACCGGCGCACCTACCAGGAGCGCCGCGACGTGGTGGTGGCCGGGCTGAAGGGGCTCGGCTGGGAGGTGGATGTGCCCAAGGCCGCCTTCTTCGTCTGGGCGCCCGTGCCCGGCGGCCTCGACTCGCGCGCCTTCGCCGCCCGGATGCTGAACGAGGTGGGCTGCGTCATCACCCCGGGTGTCGGATTCGGCCCCTCCGGCGAGGGCTTCTACCGGATCGCCCTGACCATCGACGCCAAGCGCCTGCAGGAGGCCATGGACCGGCTGAAGGGGCTCAGGCTCTGACGTCTGATAAGATCTTCCTCGAGGACGTCCGGTTCTACGGACACCACGGCGTCACGCGGGCCCAGCAGACGGTCGGGGCCTGGTTCGCGGTCGATGCCGAGCTCAGGCTGGACCTGGCTCCGGCGGCGGCCTCGGACGACCTGCGGTCCACCCTGGACTACGGGCTGATCGCTGCGCGCATCGTGGAAGTGTCGACGAAGGAGCGGGTGAACCTGCTGGAGCGACTGGCCGGGCGACTGGCGCAGATGCTGCTCGCGGAATTCGCGTGTGACGAGGTCCGGGTGCGGGTGCGGAAGCTCACGCCGCCCATGGAAGGCCTGCAGGGCATCCCGGGCGTAGAGCTGACTCGCCGGCGACGCTGAGCCCACCCATGGCCCGCGTGTTCCTGTCCGTCGGCTCCAACCTGGGCGACCGGCTCGAGTGCCTGCGGCGCGCGGTGGACGAGCTGCGCGCCATGCAGGACCTGCAATTCCTCGACGCCTCGCCGCTCTACCGCACCGAGCCCTGGGAGCGGGAGTCCGGCCGGGAGCAGGCCGATGACGGCGGCTGGTTCTTCAACTGCGCGGTCGTGATCGAGACCGAGCTGGAGCCGGCCGCGCTGCTGACGCGGCTGCAGTCGATCGAGGACACTCTCGGCCGGATACGACGGGGCGGCACCCCGGAGGCCCAGCGGTTCGAGCCCAGGACGCTCGACATCGACATCCTGCTGTACGACGACCGCGTGATCAGCGGTCCCGAGCACCTGCACATCCCGCACCTGCTCATGCACGAGCGGCGCTTCGTCCTGCGGCCGCTCGCCGATCTGGCCCCGGACCTCGAGCATCCCGTCCTCTATCAGACCATCCGCGAGCTCCTGGACACTCTGGAGGACGAGCACGAGGTGCTGGTGTCCGGCCTGCCGCGCCGCTGGTTCGACGGCTAGGGTGATCCGGGCTCCCGCGGTGGCTCCGTCGAGCCGGGCCGGAGGGGTGCTCCGTGGCTGACGACGAGTTCCGGCAGCAGGCCCTCCAGCACCTCGACGCCCTTCACAACCTGGCCGTCTACCTCACCCGGAACGGCTCCGAGGCCGAGGACCTCGTCCAGGAGACATACGTCCGGGCCATGCGGTTTTCCCATCGATTCCAGCCGGGAACCCACCTGCGCGCCTGGTTGTTCCAAATACTGAGAAACACGTTCCTGACGTTCTACCGCCTCCGGGAGCGCGAAGCGGCGATCTCGGAGGACGGGGTCCCGGAGAGCGAGGCGCCGATGTTTCACGACGCCGCGTCCCGGGACAGCGAAACCGCCGGGGCCCATATGGACTTGGAGCGGGCCCTGACGAAGCTGCCCGAGGAATTCAAGACGCCGCTCCTGCTGGCCGAGATCGAGGGACTGGCGCTCGAGGACGTGGCGCGCATCATGGATTGCCCCGTCGGGACCGTGAAGTCACGGATCTTCCGCGCCAAGGAGCGGCTGCGTGGGTACCTGACCGACTACAAGTAGCCGGTCGGGGAAAATTCGAGAAAGGGAATACTGAAAGAGACCGATGGTGAACGAGCACGAGGCGCGAGAGGACGACGGCGGGGTGGGACGGCTGCTGCGCGAGCGGCTGCCGCGGCATCGCGCCCCCGCGGGCCTCCGCGCGGCGGTGACCGAGTCGCTGCAGCCCGCGTCGTCACGTCAGCCCCGGTGGGGGTTCTGGCTGGCCCCGGCCTGCGCCTCCCTGGCCACCGCCCTCGCCATGCTCCTGTGGCTGGCGCCCACGCTGCCGCACGCGCCGTCCATCGACTCGGCCCAGCTGGTGGAGCGAGCGGTCCTTGCCGAGCACGCCCGCAACATCTTCTGGGGCCAGTCCCGCGCCGACGTGGTGCCCGCCGCCCTGCCCCGCGCGATGGAGGAGAGCGGCGTCGGCCTCAACTGGGTCTTCACGGGCGACGACGACATCCGGCTCATCGACGCCAAGCCGACCTATCTGGAGGGCCGGCGCGGAATCGAGCTGACCTACCAGGACGTGGCCGGCCACACCATGACCTACATCATCGTCCCCGGCGGGAGCGTCGTCCTGCCGGAGCGAGGCCGCGTGCAGATCGACCGCTGGCGGCCCATCGTGAAGAGGGAGAACGGCTTCAGCCTGATCGTCTGGCGCCAGCAGGGACTGCTCTGCGTGATGGCTTCGGACCTGGTCTCCGAGAAGGACCTCGACCGCTTCAAGCAGTATTTCGTGAAGGTCCGCTCCTCCACCGAGCCGTACGTCGTCTACTAGC
>DATFWA010000259.1:0-13180 GCA_035259825.1 Candidatus Methylomirabilota bacterium
GTGATGATCGTCACCCCGGTAGCGAAGTGGCTCATCACACGGCGGAAGTCGTCGGCTCCGAGCACCTGACCGTTGTAGCAATTCCAGCCCGATTTTTCAAGTTCTCCAAGGGCTTGGACGTCATCGCGGCGACGACTGCGCGTTGACGGGGCGGTTCGCCCCCCCTATACTGCGCTCACAGCATGGCCACACCCGCCGCGCCGACCGAACGCACCGTCCTCGACGCGCTCCGTGAGATCCGCGATCCGGACCACGGCCAGGACATCGTCACCCTGGGCCTGGTGAAGGAGCTTCGGATCCAGGACGCCGAGGTGTCGTTCACCCTCGCCTTCACGGGCCAGGCGCCGGCCACCAAGGCGCAGCTGCACAGCAGCGCCTCGCGCGCGGTCTCGCAGCTGCCCGGGGTGAGCCGCGTGAGCGTGAAAATGGGCTCGGCGGCGGCGCGCCCGCAGGCCGCTGCTCACGCGGGCCACGCGCACGGACAGCCGGCTGCCCCGGCCCCCGCCGACTTCATCCCCGAGGTCAAGCACACCATCGCGGTCTCGTCCGGGAAGGGCGGAGTGGGCAAGTCCACTGTGGCGGTGAACCTGGCGCTGGCGCTCAAGCAGTCGGGCACACAGGTGGGATTGGTGGACGTCGACGTGTACGGTCCCGACGTCCCGCTCATGATGGGAGCCAAGGGCCGCCCCGGCATGTTCGACAACAAGATCATCCCGGTCGAGGCGCATGGCATCAAGATCATGTCCATCGGCCTCCTCGTCGCCGAGCGCGAGGCGCTGGTCTGGCGCGGACCGATGATCCACTCGGCGGTGCAGCAGTTCCTCCGCGACGTGAACTGGGGCCCGCTCGACTACCTGGTGTTCGACATGCCGCCGGGCACTGGCGATGCCCAGCTCTCGCTCTCGCAGGTGGTGCCCCTGTCCGGCGTGGTCATGGTCACCACGCCGCAGGAGGTGGCGCTGCTCGACGTGCGCAAGGCGCTCGGGATGTTCCGCAAGCTCAACGTGCCGATCCTGGGCATCGTGGAGAACATGAGCTACTTCGTCGCGCCCGACACCGGCCGTCGCTACGGCATCTTCGGCGAAGGCGGCGGCCAGCGGGTGGCCGACGAGTTCGGCGTCCCGCTGCTCGGCCAGATCCCGCTCGAGATGGAGACGCGCGAGGGCGGCGACGCGGGCGTGCCGATCACGGTGGGCAAGCCGGACTCCGCGCAGGCCCAGGCCTTCCGGGCGATCGCAGCCGCGGCCGCCGCGCGGGTCGAGGCGGTCGCCGCGCTCAAACTCCCGAGTATCGGGTGAGGTAAGTGCCTCAAGTCTCGCTGCCGATCTTTCCGCTCCCCGACCTCACGTTCTTCCCTCGCACCATGCTGCCGCTGCACATCTTCGAGGCCCGTTACCGCGCGATGATCACCGACTGTCTCGCGCGCGACGAGCGCCTGGCGGTGGTGGGACTCAAGCCGGGCTACGAGGCCGCGTACGAAGGCAAGCCGCCGGTGTACGAGGTGGCGGGAGCCGGCCGCATCGTGCAGTGGGAGCGCCTGCCCACCGGACGCTACAACCTGCTGCTGCGCGGCGATTGCCGGGTGCGCATCGATCGCGAGCTGGCCGCCGACACGCTCTACCGGATGGTCGCGGCTACCCCGCTGGAGGAGACCGGCGCCGAGGGCCCGACCGTCGAGGCCCTGGCCGGCCGGGTGAGGGCCCGTTTCCGCCAGATCCTCACCGCGGTGGGCCGGTCGGGAGTGGAACTGCAGAAGAGCCTGGACGCGCTCCGCGACCCGGCCGAGCTGTGCGACCAGGTGGCCTCGGCGCTGGTCCCCGCTCCCGCGACTCGCCAGGCGCTGCTCGAAGAGCTCAACGTCGAGCGCCGTCTCGAGCAGCTGGCCGCGGCGCTGGACGACCTGCTGAGCCACCTCACCGGCGAGGGAGGACGGGCGTGAACCGCGCCGTCCTCGCGGCACTCCTGCTCATCTCCCTGGCGGCGCCCGCGGCCGCCGCAACGCCGCGTTGGGCGTGGCTCGGGGTGCGCATCCGTGACCTGTCCGAGCAGGAGATGGAGGACATCTCCAAGCGGTTCGGCATGCGCGAGGGCTTCGGGGCCGTGATCGTGGAGGTCATCAAGGAGACGCCGGCCGCCGCGGCCGGGCTCGAGACCGGTGACCTGGTGGTGGCCTTCCGGGACCGTCCGGTGGTCGACACGCGCAGTCTCCAGCGGGCGATCGCGTCCACCACCATCGGCGAGACCGTGCGCCTGACCGTGCTGCGGCGCGAGGAAGGCCGCCGCCCCGTACAGGTGAAGGTCGGTCCGATGCCCGATCAGGTCGCGGCCGAGCGGGTGGCGGCAGAGTACGGCTTCCTGGTGCGGGAACCCGACGGTCAGCCCGAGCTGGGTGGGGCGCGGCCTACGGTGATTCCCTCGGTGGCCGCGGTGCTGCCCAGGAGCCGCGCCGAGCGGGCGGGCGTCAAGGTGGGCGACGTGCTGACGGAGGTCAACGGTCGGCCCGTCGTCACTCTGGATGCGGTCCGGGAGGCCCTCCTCGCGGCCGGCCCGGACGGGCCGCTCCCCCTGGTCCTGCGCCGCGACCAGGAGCGCATCGTGGTCACGCTGGAACCCACGGGGAGCCGCTGAAGTTCTTTGTGGGAGGCGGGGGCCGGGCTACCATCTCCCATCGGCCGCCGCCGGCTCGATCTGGCTGGCCCGCGATCCCGAGACGGTTCCTCACCCACACGTCGAACGTCAAAGGAGACGACCGATGAATAATCAGACGATCGCAGTCGAGGCTCCGCGTCGCCGCTTCCTCAAGAGCGCGGCCGCGGCGAGCGTGGCGACGCTCGGCTTCCCCATGGTCGCCAAGGCCCAGGGCCCCATCTCCATGCGCTGGCAGTCCACCTGGCCGGCCAAGGACATCTTCCACGAGTACGCGGTCGACTTCTCCAAGAAGGTGAACGACATGACTGGCGGCGACCTCAAGATCGAGGTGCTGCCCGCGGGCGCGGTGGTGCCCGCCTTCGGCCTCCTCGACGCGGTGTCGAAGGGCACGCTCGACGGCGGCCACGGCGTGCTGGTCTACCACTATGGCAAGCAGACCGCGCTGGCCCTCTGGGGCTCGGGTCCAGCCTTCGGGATGGACGCGAACATGCTGTTGTCCTGGCACAAGTACGGCGGGGGCAAGCAGCTGCTCGACAAGCTCTACAAGTCGGTCAACGCCAACGTGGTGTCGTTCCCCTACGGCCCGATGGCCACCCAGCCCCTGGGCTGGTTCAAGAAGCCGATCACCAAGGCCGACGACTTCAAGGGGCTGAAGTTCCGGACGGTGGGCATCTCCATCGACGTGTTCACCGGGCTGGGCGCGGCGGTCAACGCGCTGCCCGGCGCCGAGATCGTGCCGGCCATGGACCGCGGCCTGCTCGACGCGGCCGAGTTCAACAATGCCACCTCCGACCGGATCCTGGGCTTTGCCGACGTGTCCAAAGTCTGCATGCTCCAGAGCTACCACCAGAACGCCGAGCAGCTCGAGATCACGTTCAACAAGAGCAAGTTCGACACGCTGCCCGACAAGATGAAGGCGATCATCGAGAACGCGGTGGAGGCCGCCTCCGCGGATATGTCGTGGAAGGCGATCGACCGCTACTCGAAGGACTACATCGAGCTGCAGACCAAGGACAAAGTGCGCTTCTACAAGACGCCCGACTCGGTGCTCCAGAAGCAGCTGGAGGTGTACGACGCGGCCGCCGAGAAGAAGGCCGGCGAGAATGCTCTCTTCAAGGAGATCGTGGATTCGCAGAAGGCCTTCGCGGCGCGGGCGGTGAAGTGGGATCTCGACACCAACGTGAGCCGACGCATGGCCTACAACCACTACTTCGCGAAGAAGGGCTAGCGCACGCGTGAGTCCAATCGAGCAGGCCGGTCGGCCGGCGGGCGCCGGCGGGCCGGCCTGCTGCTGCGTACCGAGGTGAGCGCATGAGCGCGCAGCGCCTGATCCGCATCGCGGACCAGATCAGCTACTGGTCGGGCAAGACCTTCGCGTGGCTGATCCTCGCCTTGACGTTCGTGGTCTCCATCGAGGTGTTCAAGCGCTACATCCTCAACGCTCCCACCGCGTGGATCTTCGACTTCAACAACATGCTGTACGGCAGCTTGTTCATGCTGTGCGGCGCCTACACCTTGGCCCAGGCCGGCCACGTGCGGGCCGACTTCGTGTACATCTACATGAAGCCACGCGCCCAGGCCTCGCTCGATCTCGCCCTGTACCTGCTCTTCTTCATCCCGTGCATGCTGGGGCTCATCTACGCGGGCGGCGGATTCGCGGCCGACTCCTGGGCCATCCACGAGCACTCCACCGTCACCGCGGAGGGGCCGCCCGTCTACCACTTCAAGACGGTCATCCCCATCGCGGGCGTGCTGGTGATGCTGCAGGGCCTGGCCGAGATCCTGCGCTGCGTGGTTTGCCTCCGCACCGGGGCCTGGCCGCCCCGGCTGGCCGACGTCGAGGAGATCGACGTCATCGACACCCAGCTCGGCCACAGCCAGTACGTGGACGAGGAGTCGCGCCGCGCCGCGATGGAGGGCGCCAAGGCCATCGACGAGGCCGCGCGCCACCGCAGCGTCATGGAGGAAGGTGTGGTGCACGAGCGGGCGGTGCGCGAGGAGGACCGGCGCCAATGAGCGATCCGTCTTTCGGTCTGCTCATGCTGGGGCTCATCGTGGCGGCGATCATGATGGGCTATCCGACCGCGTTCACCCTGATGGGGCTCGGCATGGTGTTCGGCTTCATCGCCTTCTGGGTCCCGGGCGCCCACTGGTACGACAACCGCGTCTTCGACCTGATCGCCCAGCGGACCTACGGGGTGATGACCAACGACACGCTGCTCTCGGTCCCCCTGTTCGTCTTCATGGGCTACATCATGGAGCGGGCCGCGCTGGTGGACCGCATGTTCCACAGCGTGCAGCTGGCCTTCCGCCGCGTGCCCGCCTCGCTCGCGGTCACGACGCTGCTCGTCTGCGCGTTCTGGGGCATCGCGTCCGGCATCGTGGGGGCGGTGGTGGTGCTCATGGGTGTGATCGCGATGCGCCCGATGCTGCGGGCCGGCTACGACGTGCGCCTGGCCTCGGGGGCGATCACCGCGGGAGGCACGCTCGGCATCCTGATCCCACCCTCGGTCATGCTGATCGTGTACGCGGCGGTGGCCGGGCAGTCCATCGTCAAGCTCTACGCGGCCGCGATGCTGCCCGGCTTCTTCCTGACCTTCCTCTACCTCATCTACATCCTGGGCTGGGCCATCATCAACCCGAAGATCGCGCCCAAGCTGCCGCCCGACCAGTATCGGGTGCAGGTGCCGGAGTACCTGCGCGGCCTGGAACGCGGACGGACGCGCACGGTGGTGCCCGGGCTCCTCGCTGCCCTCTTCCGGCCGGCGCTGGCCCGCGCGGTCGGATTCCGCTCGGTCCTGGCCGGGCTGGGAGCGGTGGCGGTACCGGTGGCGATGACGGTCGCCACGTTCGGGGCGACCTGGTGGTACGTAGTCGTCTACAACGCGCCGGAAGCGGCGCCCGCCGCCGCGCTGGCTCCGGCGGCCCCGCTCGCGGGCGCTTCGAAGACCCCCGCGGCGACCGCTCCGGCGGCGGGCGAGCAGACTTCGGCCGCGGCGAAGGACGAGCAGCCGCAGCCACTCGGTAGTGCCTCGACCGACTCGGAGCAGCCGCAGGAGCTGGGAGCGGCGGGAGACACCTCCTCGTCCTCGTCGTCGAAGGCGGACGGGCCACCCGAGGAGATGACATCCGCCCGCGAGACGCCGTCGGGACCGGCGGCCAGCAAGGTGCCGGCGCACTTCTACCCGTGGTTCTGGGGGTTCGCGGCGCTGTCCGCGCTGATCCTGCTCGTGTACTTTTGGCGGATGGACGGCGAGCAGCTGGAGATCTTGAAGGAGCTGATCTCGTCGGTGGTGCCGCTGGGCGTGCTGACGGTAGTGGTGCTCGCGGTGATCCTGTTCGGCATCTGCACCGCCACCGAGTCCGCGGCCATCGGCGCGCTCGGGGCGCTCTACCTCGCCGTCATGGCGAAGTATCAGCGTGAGGTACTGTGGTGGAGCCTCGCCGGGGCGATCCTCGGCTTCGTTCTCGGCTGGTACGAGAACGAGCCGTGGAGCTCGCTGCTGGTTGCCGCAGCCATCGGCGGCACCTTCCTCGGCACGGTGGTGCCCGGGGTCCTGCACCTGCGAGGCTCGAAGGAGCTGCGCGAGAACCTCAAGCAGTCGACCTTCCTGACCGCCAAGACCACCGCGATGGTCTGCTGGCTCTTCGTGGGCTCCGCGCTCTTCTCGGCGGTGTTCGCGCTCCACGGCGGGCAGTCGGTGATCGAGCGGTGGGTGCTCGGCCTGAACCTCTCGCCGCTCGGCTTCCTGATCACCGCGCAGCTCATCATCTTCCTGCTGGGCTGGCCGCTCGAGTGGACCGAGATCATCGTGATCTTCTGCCCGATCTTCATCCCGCTGCTGAGCCACTTCCACATCGACCCGATCCTGTTCGGGACGATGGTGGCGGTCAACCTGCAGGCCGCGTTTCTGTCGCCGCCGGTGGCGATGTCGGCGTTCTACCTCAAGGGTGTCTCGCCGAAGCACGTCACGCTGAACCAGATCTTCGCGGGGATGATGCCGTACATGCTCATCGTCCTCGTCTGCCTCGTGTTCATGTACATCTGGCCGGGGATGACTCTTTGGCTCCCGCAGTTCTTGTACGGCGAGTAGCTCTTCCGGCGATCTGGCGGGGGGCGGCAGGCGGGGGCGGCGGGGGTGGCGCCTCTGACCACGACCCGCTTCTTCGATTCCTCTCTGGAGTAGTTCCCAACCTAGAGCCTGCGCATTCCGGGCTCCCGTTGTCGGGAACGGGTCGACCGGCCCCACCCCCGCCGCCCCCGCCCGCCGTCCCTCGCCCGGTCGCCTCCGCTTGCGTGTCACATCGGAACTCCGGAGGTATGCGCCTATGAGTGACAAGCGGGAGTTGTGGGAGGTGTCGGCGGGGGAGTTGATGCGGTTGATGGGGGCGGGGCGGATTGGTTCGGGGGAGGTGGTGGAGGCGTGCCTTCAGCGGATTCGGGAGACCGAGGGAACGGTGCAGGCGTGGACTTTTCTCGATGTGGAGTATGCACGGGCGCAGGCCAAGGCTGCGGATGAGCGGCGGCTTTCGGGGAGGCCGGTCGGCGGGCTGAACGGGGTGCCCGTAGGGTTGAAGGACATCATCGATACGGCCGACATGCCGACGGAGAACGGGTCGGTGCTGCACGCAGGGCGGACTCCGTCGCGGGATGCCGGGGTGGTGGAGCGGCTGCGGGCGGCAGGGGCCGTGATCATGGGCAAGACGGTCACGACCGAGTTCGCGACGCGCACCCCGGGGAAGACGTGCAATCCCCACAATCCGGCGCACACGCCCGGCGGCTCGTCCAGTGGGTCGGCGGCGGCGGTGGCCGCGGGCATGGTGCCGCTGTCGCTCGGCAGCCAGACCGGCGGCTCGACGATTCGGCCGGGAGCCTACTGTGGCGTGTTCGCACTCAAGCCGACCCACGGCCTCGTGTCGCGCCACGGGATGTTCCGTCTCTCCAGCAGCCTGGATCACGTGGGGCTCTTCGCGCGGACCGTCGAGGACCTGGCGCTGCTCCTCGAGGAGGTGGCCGGCTACGACGAGCGCGATGCCGATTCGGTCGCCCGGGCGCGCGCGCCGTACCGCACCCTCGCCGCGGAAGAGCCACCGATCGAGCCCCGGTTCGGCTTTTTCCGGAGCGGCCGCTGGAGTCAGGTGGCCGAGGACGCGCAGGCCGCCCTGAACGAGCTGGTCGAGCATCTCGGCGGTCGGGTGGAGGAGTTCGAGCTGAGCGTCGGCGCCGACGAGCTGGCCGAGCGGCACCGGACGGTGATGGACGCCGAGATGGCCATCAACCTCAAGCGCGAGTGGGAAAGCGGGCGCGATCGCCTGTCGGCGGCCCTGCAGAGCCGGATCTCGCACGGCCACGAGGTCCGAGCGCCGGAGTATCTCGCGGCCAAGGAGGCCACCGCGGCGCTGCGGGAGACCTTCACCGAGCTGTTCGAGCAGCGGTACGACGCCATCCTGACGCCGGCGGCGCACGGCACCGCACCCCTCGGCCTCGAATCGACCGGCGAGCCGACCTTCAACTCGATGTGGACGCTGCTGGGCCTCCCCGCGATCAGCCTGCCGCTGCTGCAGGGGGCGAACGGCCTCCCGCTCGGCGTGCAGCTCGTGGGAGCGCGCAACGGCGACGCGCGGCTGCTCCGGACCGCGCGCTGGCTCGCGGAGTCGGTCGCGCGGTAGGGGCGGTATACTGGGCGGGCCATGATCGTCCTCGGAATCACCGAGACCCACTGCGCCACCGCGGCCCTGCTGCGAGACGGCCGCATCATCGGCTGCGCCTCCGAGGAACGCTTCAGCCGGCTGAAGAACGACGCCGGTTACCCACGACGGGCCATCGACGCGCTCCTGCGCGAGTGCGGAGTCACGCCCGATCAGATCGACCTGGTGACGCTGGCGGGAGCCCGCGCGGCTTCCCGGGAGTGGCTCAACCGGGTGCTCCACGACGAGGCCTACGCGCGGGAGTATTACGGCGTCTCCTGGCCGTCGCGCCGTCGCACCTTCCGCAAGAAGGTCCGGAAGTGGGGCGCAAAGTTCGGGCTGATCGACGCCTCGCGCGGCAAATTCGGCATCTCCGAGCGCGAGCGGCTGGCCTTCGTGACCGACCACCTCGGGATCGCGCGCGACCGGATCACCGCGCTCGACCATCATCTCTGCCACGCGGCCGCCGCCTATTGGGGCGCAGGCTTCGCGGGCCGTGAGGCGCTGGTCCTTACCAGCGACAACTCGGGTGACGGCCTGTGCGCGACCGCGTCCACCGCCTCCGGTCTCAATATCGAGCGCCGCGAAGCCACTCCGAGCGCGCCCGGGTCGGTCGGCGCCTTCTACTCGTTCGTCACGCTGGCCCTCGGCATGAAGTTCGGCGAGCACGAGTACAAGGTGATGGGCATGGCGCCCTACGCGCCCGAGAAGTACGCCCGGCGCGCGGAGGAGGCCCTGCGTGCCGTCTTCGATCTCGACGAGGGCCAGCCGGCCCGCTTCCGCTGGCTCGCGCCGGGTGAGCGCTACCAGCTGCTGCTGCGCGCGATGGTGGGCCTTCGTTTCGACTGGGTCGCGGGCGGCGCCCAGCGGCTGCTCGAGGACATCCTCCTCCGCTGGGCCCGATTGATGCGGCAGCGCCACGGGGGCAGCCGGCTCGCCCTGGGCGGCGGCGTGTTCATGAACGTAAAGGCGAACATGCTGATCGGCCAGGAGGACTGGGTCCAGGAGCTGTTCGCGTTCCCCTCGTGCGGCGACGAGTCCAACGCGGTAGGGGCCGCGTACCTGGGCTATGTGCAGGAGTGCGCGCGACGCGGGCTGGCCGCGGCGCCGCAACCGTTCGGACCCACGTACCTCGGGCCGTCGGTCACCGACGAGGAGGCGGAGGCGGTCATCAACGGGCGGAGCCTCCGCGGCCAGTACAAGATCGCCTATCACGACCGCATCGAAGAGCGCATCGCGGAGTTGCTGGTCTCGGACGGGGTGGTGGCCCGGTGCGCAGGACGCATGGAGTTCGGAGCCCGCGCTCTCGGAAACCGCTCGATCCTCGCCAACCCTTCCGACCACCGGGTGGTCGGGTTGATCAACCGCATGATCAAGAACCGGGACTTCTGGATGCCGTTCGCCCCGACGGTGCTGGCCGAGCGCGCCGCGGACTACCTGGTCAACCCAAAGGGCTTCGCGTCGCCCTACATGATGCTGGCGATGCCCACGAAGCCGGCCGCGCGCGATGCCCTGGCCGCGGCGATCCATCCCCAAGATGGGACGGCCCGGCCGCAGATCCTGGAGCGGGCGTGGAACCCGGAGTACCACGCGGTGATCAGCGAATTCCAGCGGCGGACCGGCGTGGGCGCGGTGCTCAATACCTCGTTCAACCTCCACGGCGAGCCGATCGTGGGCGGCGCCGCCGACGCGGTGGATACGTTCGAGCGCTCTGGCCTGCCCCACCTGGCCATCGGCCACTGGCTCCTCTCGAAGAAGTAAGGTGCCGCTCCCCACCGTCGACGCCCCCTGCTTTCTCTGCGGCGCCGTCGACGCCGATCCGCTCTGGACCACTCCCGATCGCGCCTTCGCGGTACCAGGCGTCTATACGGTGGCGCGCTGCCGGCGGTGCGGCTTCCTCTACCAGCGCCCGCGCGTCCGCGACGACTGCCTGGCTGACTGCTACCCCGATCACTATCCGCGCCACCAGGAGCCGTCCCCGCGCGTGCCGTTCAAGGGTTCGGCCGCGCGCGTCCGCGCCGCCCGCTGGGCGCTCGCCTCGCGCCTCGGCTACGCCTCGATGCGGGACACGCGTGCCGGCCTGCTCACGCGATGGCGCGGGAGCGTGCTGGCGCGTCGCCTCCGGTGGGACTGCCCGCCGTGGCGAGGCCGCGGTCGCTACCTCGACGTCGGCTGCGGCTCGGGCGGGACGCTGGGCGTCGCCCAGACGCTCGGCTGGCAGGTCGCGGGCGTCGAGGTCGACGAGGCGGCCGCGAAGAAGGCGCGGCGATTCACGGAGCGCATTCACACCGGCGATCTGCTCGGCGCCCCGTTCACCCGAGGGGAGTTCGACGTCGTCACCTCGTTCCACGTGCTCGAGCACGTGCCGGATCCGGTGGCGGCGGTGCGGCAGATGCTCGAGTGGCTGGACCGGAACGGGCTGCTGGTCCTGGAGGTGCCGAATGCGGGCGGCCTCGGCGCCCGGCTCTTCGGGCGCGCGTGGTCGGGGCTCGAATTGCCGCGGCACCTCTCGCAGTTCACGCCCGAGACGATCGACCGCGTGGTGACCCGGGCCGGAGGCCGCGTCGTGTGGTGCTGGCACCAGGCCAAGCCGCGCTATTACCTCTGGAGCCTCGGGTTCTGGCTGCGAGATCGACGCTTCGATCGCCTCGCCCGCTTCGCGGAGTGGCGGCCCGTCTACGGCGTGCTGAAGCTGCTCCTCGAGCTGACGTTGCCGGTGGCGCGGTGGATGGGACGCGGGGAGGTGATACGGGTGGGGGTGGAGAAGCCTCAGTAACCGCGGGTGCGGTCGACCTGGTGGCGGAGCGGGCGGCCGGCGACGTAGCGGCGGAGGTTGTCGGCGAAGATCGGCCCGATCTCGCGTGGAGTGCTCGGGCCCGAGATGTGCGGCGTGACCACCACGTTGTCCATTCCCCAGAAGGGATGGTCCGACGGCAGCGGCTCGGTGTCGAACACGTCGAGCACGGCCCCGCCCAGCCGCCCACCCCGGAGCGCTTCGAGCAGCGCGGTCTCGTCCACGATGGGCCCCCGCGCGATGTTGATCAGCCAGGCCGACGTCTTCATCGCGGCCAGCTCCGCGGCGCCGAGCAATCCGCGGGTATCGTCGCTCAGGGGCAGGGCGAGGACCACGAAGTCGGCGCGGGCCAGGGCCGACCGCAGCGCCGTAGTCCGGTAGACGCGCTCGGCCTCGCGCGGCCCGCGTCCGCTGCGGGTGACTCCGATCACCCGCATGCCGATGGCGCGACCAGCGCGCGCGACGTGGCGGCCGATGTCGCCCAATCCCACCACGCACAGGGTCTGTCCCCGGAGCGGGATGGGATCTACCGGCTCCCAGCGCCGCGTGCGCTGGCTGGCCAGGAACCCTTTCATCCGCTGCGTCACCCAGAGGCACCAGCCCACGCTGTACTCGGCCATCCACGGTCCGAAGATCCCGGCCGCGCGCGTGATGCGCACCTGCGAGGGCAGCTCCGGCACGAGCAGACGCTCGACGCCGGCGCCCATGCACTGGATCCAGTGCAGACGCTTTGCTTGCCCGAGGAACCGGCGGGGGAGCCCCCAGCAGTAGAAGATCTCGGCCTCGACGGCAGGCCCCGCCGCCTCCTCGGGGGTCGAGGCCACGTGCACCGAGAAGGACCGCGACGGCAGGCGGATCAGGTCGGCGTACGCGCGCGCCTCTCTCGCCTCCGGGTAGTAGACGAGGATGCCGCGGGTCACGCGCCGATCTTGGAGAGGAGCTGGTCCTCGAACGAGAAGTCGACCGGCCGCTCGGTCAGGCCCTGAGCGCGATACCACTCCCACGTCTGGGCGAGGCCGGCGTGCAGCGTGTAGCGCGGGCGGAGGCCCAGGGCCGAGCGCAGCTTGGTGGTGGTGTGGACCGCGTGGCACTCGTAGACGAGGTTCTGGCCGAAGACGGGACCCGGCTTGTCGAAGCTCTTGAGCAGGGCCGGATCGAAGTGGCGGAGCGTCAGCGGGCGCCCGATCACCTCGGCGATCAGCTCGACGAAGCCGACCTGGCTGACCACGTCCTCGCCCATGACGTTGTAGGCCTGCCCGTACGCTCGGCGATCGCCCAGCATCGCGGCCATCACCTCGGCGAGGTCCTCGACGTGGCCGAACTGCCGGAGCCAGCCGCCGTGCCCCGGCACCAGCACCGGCCGGCCGCGGCTGATGCGGTCCATGAAGAACGCCTCGTTGTTGCGGGTGTTCAGCGGACCCATCACGTGGGTGGGCCGCACCACCGTCACCGGTAGGCCACGGCTGGCGTGGCGCGCGAAGAGCGCGTCCTCGCCGCCGATCTTGTGGCGAGCGTACTCGCCCCAGTAGAGTCCCCGCGCCGTGTCCTCCGAGTAGGGAATCGGCAGGTTGTGATCGTAGACGCGGGCGGTGGACACGAAGATCACGTGGGGCGCTCCCTCGAGGGAGTCCAGCAGCGCGGCCACGTCCTCGGGAACGGTCGGCGCGTAGGTCACGTCGAAGAGGCCGTCGAAGCGCTGGCCGCGCAGGCGCTCCCGGAGCCCGGCGTGGTCCCGGCGGTCGCCGGTGATGCGCGCGACCCCGGCGGGCAGCCGCTCCGGATTCCGGCCGCGGTTGAAGACGGTGGCCTCGTGGCCGCGGCGCTGGAGAGCCTGCAGCAGGTGCAAGCTGATGAACTCGGTGCCGCCCATCACGAGGACGCGCATGGCCGCGGGCGATTCTATCAGAGCCAGCCGGATCGCTTGAAGCGGTAGTAGAGGAACCCGCACAGGCTGAGCGTCACCACCATGACCATCGGATAGCCGTAGCGCCATTCCAGCTCGGGCATGAACTTGAAGTTCATCCCGTAGACGCCGGCGATCATGGTGGG
>DATFWA010000260.1:0-6525 GCA_035259825.1 Candidatus Methylomirabilota bacterium
CGTCGGTGATCCAGCAGCCGTCGCCCGAGGCCGCGTAGGGCGGGTAGGGAGCCATGTAGACGGTGGTGCGCGTGTTGCCGCCGGGCATGACACCCTGGGCCTGCGCGAAGAGCGCGGCCGATCGCGAGCCGGGCGCGGCCCAGCGCCGCGTCTCGGCGAGCGCCTGAGGAGCTTTCACTCCGGTGGTGGCCATGTCATGCCCTCGCCGTCTTGAAGGCCGGCATCACCTGCGTCGAGAAGCGCTCGAGCTGCTCGAGGATCACCGCCTGCGGCGTGCCGACCGGCTGGCCCACGTTGACGACCTCGAGCCCCGGGTACTTGTGCTGGATCTCCATCAGCTGCTCGGTGATCTGCTCCGGCGGCCCGATCAGCCACGAGCCCGCCTTGATGGCGTGGCGCAGGGTGGGCAGGTTGGCTCCCCGTGCCCGCTTCGGGTCGGCCACCGCCTCGATCTGCTCGGGAGTGAGGCCGGGCACGAAGCCCAGCGGGGCGAACATCTTGACGTTCTCCTCGAAGAACGGAGTAGCCTCCTTGACGCCCTGCTCGACGCTGTCGGCGATGTGGAACGAGAAGCCGATGCAGAGGCCCTCGCCCGGCTCGCCCTCGTGCCCCGCGCGGGCCCGCGCCTCGCGGAAGGCGTGGACCACCTTCTCGTTGGCGCCGCCCGGCGCCGCGCCGCCGCCGATGATGCCGCGGATGTCGTGCTTCGCCATGAAGTCGAGCGCGCGCGGGCTGGCGCTGACCACCGGCTGCCAGCACTCGACCGGCAGCGTCTTCGGCCGCGGCACCAGCGTGATCTCCTCCAGCTCGTAGCCGCGGTAGGGGACTCGCGGCGGGATCGTGTAGTGCTTGCCCCGGTGCGAGAAGGCCCGCTGGTTGAACGACTTCATGATGATGTCGACCTGCTCCTCGAACAGCTCGCGGTTGGCGTTCTGATCGAGCAGCGGCGCGCCGAAGGCCTCGACCTCGCGGGTGTGGTAGCCGCGACCGACCCCGAACACAACGCGGCCGTTGGTCAGCCAGTCGACGGTGGCGAAGTCCTCGGCCATCCGGATCGGATGCCACATCGGCGCGATGTTGAAGCCACAGCCGACCCGGATCTTCTTCGTCAGGTGGCACAGGTGCAGGGCCAACATCAGCACGTTCGGGATGCACTCGTACCCCTCGCGCTGGAAGTGGTGCTCGGCGAGCCAGAAGATGTCGTAGCCGGTCCGGTCCATCAGCTTCGCGATCGCCTCGCTCTTGGGGAACACTGTGGTCAAGCGCTCGTCGGGGAGCCAGCGGTCGTTGGCCGGGATGCCGTCGAGCCCTTCGTCGTCCAGATCTACGTGGCCCGCGAACAGGCTGCCGAAGCTCGTGATCATGCGCGCGCTCCCGCGGCCGCCGCGGCGGTGGCGGTTGGGATGAGGCCGTAGAACCGGCCCGCGTTCTCGCACGTGATCTTGTGGGTCACGTCGCACGGCAGGTGCTTGAACTGCTCGGTGATGTACTTCTCCGACTCCGGCCACACCCCGTCGGGATGCGGGTAGTCCGAGCCCCACATCAAGGTCTCGACGCCCATCTCGTCGATGAGCCGGGTGCCCACGCGGTCGTACTGGAAGGTGGCCTTGCACTGCCGCCGCCAGTACTCGCTCGGCTTCATCTTGAGGGGGAGGTCCTTGTACTGGTCCTCGTACTCGAAGTCCATGCGGTCGAGCACGTAGGGGATCCAGCCGATGCCGCTCTCGCCGAAGGCCACGCGGAGGTTCGGGTATCGCTCGAACACCGCCCGCCCCATCAGCGCAGTCAGGATGTTCGCCAGCGTCATCTGGAACAAGCACAGGCTGCTGTAGCCGATCGCCCGCTGCGTCAGCCCCGTGTACTGCTCGCGGAGCTTCGGAGACACCGACGGGAAGGTGTGGAAGTGCAGCGGCAGGCCCACCTCGTCGATCGCCTGCCAGAGCGGCTCCCACTGCGGGTGCCACATCGGGTCCATGTCCCACGAACAGGACAGCTCGATGCCCTTGAAGCCGAGCCTGGCCACGCGATGCACCTCGGCCACCGCCGCCTCGATGTCGCCGTACGGCAGGCACGCCAGCCCGATGTGGCGATCGGGATAGTGGCGGCAGAAGTCGGCGAGCCACGTGTTGTAGATGCGCAGCATCTCGGTGGAGGCCTCGCGGTCGGCGAGCTTCGCCGCCGCGGCGAGAATGCCGTAGATGACCTCGGCGTCGACGCCGTCGCGGTCCATCTCCTTGACACGCAGGTGCGGATCGCCCGGCCGGCGAATGCCCTTCTTGCCGTCCTCGTAGAGTCCGGTCGAGGCCATGACGTCCACCCTCAGCTGCTTGCCCGGCTCGTACTTGGTTCCCGATGCGCCCACGCCGCACGCGAGGCCGAACGTGGCGCCGTTCTTGGCGACCCATCGTGGCCCGTCGGGCCCGTCGGCCACGTACGGCATACGGTCCTTCAGGGCGGCGGGCGCCTCGGAGACGAACAGGGTGGGGGGCAGCCAGATCAGATCGAGATGGCAGTCCGCGGAGATCCGGTTGTAGGGCATGGCGCCTCCGATCAGGAGAGGTTGTAGGCGCGGGCGACGTTGCCGCCCAGGATGGCGTGGCGCGCCGAATCGGGCATCGGCGCGACCATCTCCTTCAGCTCCTCGAGGTAGTTGCCGGGATGATCCGGATGCGGGTAGTCGCTGGCCCAGAAGAAGCGGTCCTCGCCGACCAGCTGCATCATGGCCGGGATCGTCCGCTCGTCCGGATCGGCGGAGATGTAGCACTGACGCTTGAAGTAGTGCGACGGCTTCTCGCGAAGCCGTACGGTGGCCCCGAGCGTGGTCCCGCCGAAGATGGCGTCGGCTCGGTCGAGGAAGTAGCCGATCCAGCCGGCCTGCGACTCCAGCACCACCACGCGCAGGCCCGGGAATCGATCGAAGACCCCGAGCTGGAAGAAGGTGGCGAAGGCCTGCATCACGCCGTGCCCGGCGAAGAGGTCGAAGTACCACACCGCCCAGCCGAACTTGTCGTAGCGGTGGTGCACGTTCCAGGCGGGCGGCTCGAAGGTGGGATGGATCGCGAGCGGCACGTCGAGGTCCTGCGCGGCTGCGAAGACCGCGTCGTGCGCGGGCGCGCCGTGCGGGATGCGCGTGATGGTGAAGGGGCAGACGAAGGCGCCGCGGCAGCCGTCGAGCACCGCGCGCTCGAGCTCGCGCGCCGCCTCGGCCGGATCGCCCAGCGAGAGGTGCGCAATGGGAATCAATCGACCGCCGGAGTCGCGGCAGAAGTCGGCGATCCAGCGGTTGTAGGCGCGGCAGTACGCGCCGGACAGCTCGGCGTCCATCAGCTCGGCTTCCCAGAGCAGCCCGATCGTGGGGTAGAGGATCGCCTGGGCCATGCCCTCGCGATCCAGCAGCTGGATGCGCTCCTTCATGTCCATGGTGCCGAACGCGGCCCCGCGGAGGTAGGTCTGCTCCGGCCCCGGGCGGATCCCGCGCATCTCCTCGGGACGGATCTCGCCGCGCATCGCCCGCTCGCGCAGCTCCCGCGCCTCGTCGACCCGCTTGCCCATGCCGCCCAGTGTGCCCAGCTGGCCGGGGCGGGGCAGGGTGGCGCGCCGGCCGTCGATCTCCAGGTATTCATAGCCGTCGTCGCCGACCCGGATCCGGATGGCACGGGCCCGGTAGCGGGCCTCGAGGTACTTCTCCCAGAGATCGGGCGGCTCGAGAATGTGCCCGTCGCAATCAATGATCATCGCGAAGGGTACAATACCCGAACCGATGAAGCTCGGCACCTCCGTTCGATTCCTGTTCCCGACCTCGCCGGCCACCCACGAGCGGTTCAAGAGCCTGCTCGCGTCGATGCCGAAGGGCGCGTTCATCGAGCGGCCGATGGGCGCTTACGCGCCGGAGGAGCAGGCGCGTAACCTGATGGAGGTGGCCGCGGCGGCCCGCGCCGCCGGCCTCGACGGGCTGCTGACTGGCGACAGCCACGGGGCGAATCCCGGGTACGCCGCCGCGTTCTCGCCGCTGCCCACCCTCGCTCGGCTGATGAGCGTGACCGGCGACATGCCGGTCGGCGTCGTGCTGCTCGCGCCGTTCTACCACCCGGTGCTCCTGGCCGAGCAGATCGGCACGCTCGCCGCGTTCGCGGCGGCGCCGCTGATCGTGACGTTCGTGCTGGGCGGCCGCCCGCCGCAGTTCGCGGCCTTCGGCATGGAGGAGAAGAGCCGCGTGGGTCGCCTCGACGAGGTGGTGGCGATCACGCGCGCGCTGCTCGCCGGCGAGCGCGTCAGCCATCGCGGCCGTTACTTCACCCTGGAGGGCGCGACGATCAGCCCGCTGCCGCGGGTACCGGTGGAGATCTGGCTGGGCGGCACGGTGGACGCCTCGGCCGAGCGCGCGGCCCGCCTGGGCGACGCGTGGCTGACCGGCCAGAACGCGACCGACGATGATCTCCGCCGCCAGCTCGATCTCTATCGCGCGGCGGCGGCGCGGGCGGGCCGTCCGGCGCGCCCGGTGCTGCGCCGCGATATCTACGTGGGCGCCTCCGACGACGAGGCGCGCGCCGTCGTCGGCGCCATCATCGCCGAGGGCTACCGCGGCACCGGCTTCGACCAGCTCCTGGTAGGCGGCCCCGGCACCGTCGTCGAGACGCTGCGGCGCTACCGCGAGATGGGCTTCGACTCGGTGATGGTGCGGCACATCGTCGGTGATCACCAGCAGATGCTGCGCTCGTTCGAGCGCATCGGCCGCGACGTGATGCCGGCGATCCGGGGACTCTAGTCGCCGCCGACTGCCCCCGGCTTGACTTCGAGCGAGGCGGCTGTAGGGTCATCTGCATGGACACCATGACGATCACCATCGAATCCGATCGCGGGACGCGAATCCGGCTTCAGGTGAGCCACGAGCCACGGTTCAACCTTCGCTCCGAGGAAGTGGACGGGCTCCGTAGCACGGTGCGGACGGTGGAGAGCACGGTCGCGGAGCCGGACGAGGCCCGGATGTGCCTCGTGCTCGCCCAGCTGACGCTGGACAGCATCGTCGACGCGCTGCCTCGGGAGGACGAAGCGGGAACCGACTAGGAGGCGCTCGGGTCGCGGAGCGGCGGGCGCGGAACCGGGATCGGCGCCCCGCGGTCCCACAGCCGGCGCAGCATCCGTCGGCGTTCCTCGGCCAGCCGGTCGAGGGCCTCGACGGCCGAGGGCGCTTCGGCCGCGCAGCCCGGCAGCTCGGGGTGCTCGGCGCGGCGGAGCCACTCGCCGCCGCGCTCGATCGACTCGAGTACGAGCAGGTAGGGCACCGCCTCGTAGTACGCGAGAGGCTGCCGGCCCTCGTCCGTCGGTGTGTCCATGACCGGCTCGGGCATCAGACGAAGGGCACCCACGCGATCGGCACGCCAGCGTCGGACTGCCGCGCCTTCTCGGTCGCGCCGATCCAGCTCTCGCCCTCGGGCAGCAGCGCCGACGCGGGCCGCACCCGACAGAGGTTGGGATCGTCGACGTTCGGGGGCAGCACGCCGCGGTCGCGCAGCGCGCGCGCCGCCTCGATGAGCCGGCGGCGTACCAGGATCACCATGGCGTCGGTGGTTCCAAGGTGCTCCTTCGTCCGGTCGTAGATCGGTCCCATCGTCTCGGTCATCGCCCTATCTTGAAGGTTGCCGAGGAACGGGATGCCGATGGTCAGCTCCTTCAGCAAGGCGTGGTCCTGCCGGTAGTCGTTGTGGATGTTGGCCACGGTGTAGAAGCGGCGGTGCGGATCGCCGTTGGATTCCACGTAGCCGCCCCACGAGGCGAACGGATCGCGCACCTGCCGCGCCTCCTCCTCCGTCACCGGCCGATCGAGCCGCGCGCGCATCACGAACTGGAGGTTGTGGTGGTCGTCGAGCGGCACCCACGCCCGCGCGGAGACGATGTGCGGATCGCTCGCCGCGATCATCGAGTAGAAGGGCAGGATGAACTGGGTGATGCGGTGCCAGTAGAGCCCCTCGGTGTCCGACCGCCGCCGCGCCGAGTAGCAGGCGCCGTAGTCGGTGGGCAGCACCTCTAGGCGCGGCCGCTTGTCGCGATGGAACGTGCCGCGCTGCTTGCTGTCGGGCGAGCGCTTGGCGTGCACGAAGTCGATGTGCGAGGAGTCGATGTCGCCCTCGAGGGCCTGCACCCAGTTGCACTCCTCCAGCATCATGAGCGGCGGGTAGACCTGCGCCGCGGGCAGCGTGTTGATCTCGAAGGCGGGCAGGGGCGGTGCCGTCTCGCGCGGGCCCAGGTAGGTCCAGATCACGCCGTTGACGTCGCGGCAGGGATAGGCGCGGGTCCGCACCTTGTCCTTGAAGGTGGACTCCTCCGGCTCGTTCGGCATGTCCACGCAGCGCCCGGTGACGTCGAACTTCCAGCCGTGATATGAGCAGCGGAGCCCGCACTCCTCGTTGCGGCCGAAGAAGAGCGAGGCGCCGCGATGCGGGCAGTTCACGGGGAGAAGACCGACCTCGCCACGCGTGTCGCGGAAGGCGACGAGATTCTCGCCGAGGAGCCGCACCTTCTTGGGCG
>DATFWA010000261.1:0-2318 GCA_035259825.1 Candidatus Methylomirabilota bacterium
GAGCGGCAAGCAGCTGCAGTTCCTGGCCGAGGCGATACCGCGATTGCAACGCGTGGCCGTCCTGTGGGATGCGCACGTGTCCAGCACTCAGCTCAAGGCGACTGAAGCGGCAGCTCGGACCCTGAAATTCCATCTCCAGCCGTTACCCGTGCGGCGGCCGGAGGACTTCGCCGGCGCCTTCGAGCAGGCGCGCCAGCAGCAGGCGCAGGCGCTGGTGATCCTGTCCTCTCCCCTGATGTTCGAGAGTATGAAGGGACTCGGCGCACTGGCGGTCCAGCATCGCTTGCCGGCGATCAGCGTGTTCCCCCAGTTCGCGGCCGCGGGCGGTCTCATGGGCTACGGTCCCAACCTCAGCGACCTGTTCCGCCGCGCGGCCGGCTACGTGGACCGGATCCTCAAGGGGGCCGCCGCGGCGGACTTGCCCATCCAGCGGCCGGCCGAGTTCAGGCTGGCGATCAACCTCGGCACCGCAAAGGCCCTCGGCCTGGCGCTGCCCCAGTCGCTCATCCTGCGGGCCGATCAGGTGGTCGGAGCCTAGTCCTTCCGGAAGAGACCATCTCCGAGCGGGCATTTGCCCTCCTCTCCGTGAGATCCCCGGGGTAAAAGCCCCGGGCGGCGCCGCGGACATGTGACCCGAGCGTGAGCGCGGTGCGTCAGGCCTCGTAGCCCCGCCCTAACAAGTAGTTGTTCTTGCTCGGTCGGACCCCCGATTGATCGCCCTGTACCGGCGGACTTCTCGGGCCGGGCACGCGCCTTGCTCCCTGCCCTCCGTTCCAGGCCGTAGAGGCGGCCCCGGCTCGAGGAGCCGATCCAAGAAGACCGTGCGGGATCTGGAGAAGGGAATCCCCCACCGCGATCGATCGACGTAGGCCGACGTGCCGCTACCGGAGCGGCCGCCGAGCCGACCACGAAGCGGGCAGCATCGGGACGGCGCGGCCGCAGGGCCAGTATCGGGAGGACACGGCGGATGAAGCGGACGGTGATGGCGGTGGGCGTCGTGGGCCTCGCGGCCCTGATCTTCGGCGGATACCTCCTCGGGCAAGGCAGCGGCACCACCACGAAGTACCGCGTCGCCCCGGTCGAGCGCGGCCCGCTCACCGTCGAGGTCTCGGCAAGCGGCACGCTGATGCCAGTGGTGGCGGTACAGGTGGGCTCCCAGCTCTCCGGACAGATCAAGGCGATCTACGTCGACTTCAACTCGCGGGTCGAGAAGAACCAGCAGATCGCCCTCATCGCGCCCGAGATCTTCGAGAGCAAGGTCAACCAGGCGCGTGGCGAGCTGCAGAATGCGGAGGCCGCGGTGCTGAACCAGCAGGCGTTGGTGCTGCGCGCGAAGGCCGACGTGGAGAACGCGCGCGGCGCGCTCGCGGTCGGACAGGCGCAGACCGCGAAGGCCCAGGTCGCGGTCCTCGATGCCAAGCGCGATCTGGAGCGCAAGTGCGCGCTCCTCAGCAAGGACCTGATCGGACGCGTCGACCACGATACTGCCGAGGCGCTGTACGAGTCGACGGTGGCGCAGGCCCAGTCCGCGCGGGCGCAGGAGCGGGTGCTCTCCGCGGCCATCAGCGGCGCCGAGGCGCAGCTGGAGGCCGCCCAGGCGAGTCATCAGTCCTCGCTCGCGACGGTGCGGCAGAAGCAGGCCGCCCTCGTGCAGGCGCAGGTGGACCTGGGCAACACGGTGATCCGCGCGCCCGTCGACGGCATCGTGGTCTCGCGCAGCGTGGACGTGGGGCAGACCGTCGCGGCCAGCCTACAGTCGCCGACGCTCTTCACGATCGCCCAGGATCTCTCGCGTATGCAGGTGGAAACGAACGTGGTCGAGGCCGACATCGGACGCCTCAAGAGCGGCCAGCGCGCAACGTTCACCGTCGACGCGTTCCCGGGGAAGACCTTCCGCGGCGAGGTGTTGCAGCTGCGCCAGGCTCCGCAGGTGACCCAGGGCGTGGTGAGCTACACCGTCGTGGTCTCCGCGCAGAACCCGGACCAGCAGCTCCTGCCCGGCATGACCGCCAACGTGCGGATCATCGCCGCCGAGAAGACCGACGTGCTGAAGGTGCCGACCGCGGCGCTGCGGGTGCGGATCCCCGGCGACTCGACGCGCGAGGAGCGGGAGCGCCCGAAGCCGGCGGGAGGCGGCGAGCGTCGTCCCGATCGGCCCGGCGTGTCCGGCCGCGTTCACGTCGTCGCGCCCGACGGGAGCCTGGTGCCGGTGACCCTGCAGCTCGGGGTGAGCGACGGCAACGCCACCGAGGTGCTCGGCGGCGACCTGAAGGAAGGCCAGCAGGTCGCCGTCGGCCTCACCGAACGGCGGCCGGCCC
>DATFWA010000262.1:0-2332 GCA_035259825.1 Candidatus Methylomirabilota bacterium
CGCACCCGGGCCAGGAACTCCTCGAAGGCGAACGGCTTGGCGAGGTAGTCGTCGGCGCCCAGGTCGAGGCCGGTCACTTTGTCGGCCACCCCGTCGCGCGCGGTCAGGAGGAGCACCGGCGTCTGCACGCGGCTCTCACGCAGCGTCTTCAGCACGTTGAAACCGTCGCGCTTGGGGAGCATGACGTCGAGGACCACCAGATCGTAGGAGGGACCCTCCGCGATGGCGTCGAGCGCGGCGGCGCCGTCGGCCGCGACCTCGACCGCGTGGCCTTCCTCGACCAGTCCCTGGCGGATGAACGACGCGACCTTGCGCTCGTCTTCGACCACGAGGATCCGCATGTCCGGAGGTAGAATCCCACCCGGTGGAGGGCACCGCAAGCCGGGCCCGTCCCGGGAGACGACGAGCATGCTCGAGCGGGTGGACCGGATCCAGCTGGCGGTGACCGATGCCGCCGAGACTGCGCGCGCGTTCCAGGAGATCCTGGGGGCGGAGCCGGTGCGCGAGGAGCCCAGCGACCATCTCAACGCGCAGCGGACCGTGCTGACCCTGGGCGAGAGCGAGATCGAGCTGTGCGCGCCGCGGGGCGCCGGCATCGTGCGCGCACATCTCGACCGGTGGGGGCCGGGGCTGCTCACCGCCGGTTTCTCGGTGGCGAGTGCGGCCGCGCTGCGCGCGCGCCTGTTCGCAGAGGGCGTCGAGTTCACCAAGGAGGGCGAGCAGACCTATCTGGAGCCGGCCGAGACCGCGGGCATGCGGGTGGTGCTGAGCCCGGACGTGGGCTCGCGCCGGCTCGGCCTCGTCAGCCACCTCTACGAGGTGACCAACACGCTGGTGTCGCCCTGGCAGGACGCCGCCGAGCGCTACACGCGGCTCTTCGGTCTCGACCCCTCGCGCTTCTCGCCGATCACCAGCGAGCGTTTCGGCTACGCCGGCACGCTCACCCTGTTCGATCCGCCCGGCCGCCTGGACCGCATCGAGATCTCCCAGGTGACCCGGCCGGACACCGCGATGGGCCGGTGGGCGGCCCGCCGCGGCGACTCGCTCTACATGTGCTACGCCGAGACGGAGGACGTGGGCGCCATCGTGCGCCGGCTCACCCGTCGCGGCGCGCGTTTCGCCCCGCGCGGCGGCGACCCGCTCGCCGAGCGCGACGGGCTCTGGATCCACCCGAGCGCGCTCGGCGGTCTCCTGCTCGGCATCTCGCGGACCACGGTGGCCTGGGAGTGGTCGGGCCGTCCCGAGCGGGTGGTCCACTAGCCCGCGACGACTTGCGACGGAGGACAACATCGTGATCGATCTCTACAGCGACACCCTGACGAAGCCCACGCCGGACATGCGCCGCTTCATGTGCGAAGCCGAGGTGGGCGACGAGCAGAAGGGCGAGGATCCGACGGTGAACCGGCTACAGGAGATGGTGGCCGACTTGCTCGGCAAAGAGGCCGCGGTCTACCTGCCGTCCGGCACCATGTGCAACGAGATCGCGGTCAAGGTCCACACCCGTCCCGGCGACGAGGTGCTGGCCGACCGCACCTCGCACCTGATCCACTTCGAGGGCGGCGGCCCCGGTCTGCTCTCGGGCGTGCTCATGACAGGCCTCGACGGTGAGCGTGGCGTCTTCACCGGCGCGCAGGTCCGCGCCAGCGCCCACGCGCGCTCGCGCTACGCGCCGCCGACCCGACTGGTCTCGATGGAGAACACGAGCAACCTGGGCGGCGGCCGGGTCTGGCCGCTCGCCGCCGTCGCCGACGTGAGCGCGGCCGCCAAGGCGGTCGGGCTCGCCACGCACATGGACGGCGCGCGGCTCCTGAACGCGGTAGTGGCCTCGGGCACTCCGGCGCGCGCCTACGCGGCCGACGTCGACTCGGTGTGGATCGACTTCAGCAAGGGGCTCGGCGCCCCCGTCGGCGCCTGCCTCGCCGGCTCGCGCGCGTTCATCGACGAAGCGTGGCGCTACAAGCAGGCCCTGGGCGGTGCGATGCGGCAGGCGGGCATCATCGCGGCGGGCGGCGTCTACGCGCTCCGGCATCACGTGGACCGGCTCGCCGAGGATCACGACAACGCCCGGGCGCTGGCCCGCGGCATCGCGGGGCTTCCGGGCATCGTGCTGAACCCGGCGCACGTCGAGACCAACATCGTGATCTTCGACGTGGCCCGCCCCGGCCTTACCGCGGCCGCCCTGGCCGAGCGGCTGATGGTGGAGGCGCAGGTGCGGTTGAGCGTGATGGGCGAGACCCGGCTCCGCGCGGTGACGCACCTCGACGTCTCGCGCAAGCAGATCGACATCGCGGTGGAGGCGTTCGCGCGCATCCTCTCCACCTGAGGCCTCGCT
>DATFWA010000263.1:0-18211 GCA_035259825.1 Candidatus Methylomirabilota bacterium
GTTGCCCACCGCGACCAGGAACAGCCCGCGCAGCTTCTTCTCCTGCCAGGCCGCGTAGAAGGCGGCGCGCTCCATCGGGCGCATCCGTACCCGGATGCCGGCCGCGTTCAAGTTGTTGAGCACGGCGTCGCCCACCGAGGAAAAGCCGGGGATCGCGGTGAAGTCGCCCGCGTCGAAGCCGCGCGGGTAGCCGGCCTCGGCCAGCAGCGCTTTCGCCTTCTGGGGGTCGTAGGCCGGGGCGGGCACCTGCAGGGCGAAATCCATCACGCGCGGGACGAACACCCCGGCGGGCGGGCAGTGGGCGAGGCAGGCCGACTCGCTGGTGCCCTTCCGGTCCAGCGCGTAGCTGACGGCCAGCCGCAGTCGCTTGTCGCTCCACGGCGACTTCGGATCCCACTGGTCGGGAAACTCGATCCAGAAGATCGAGGCGTGGCGCGTGGCCACCAGCTGCAGGCGCGAATCCTTCGTGACCGCCTCCGCCTCCGGGCCGTCCAGGAACAACGCGAAGTCGGTCTCGCCGCTCTTCAGCATCGCCAGTCGCGTGGTGCTGTCGGGCACGCTCTTCATGGTCAGGCGCTTGATGTACGGCGCGTGCCGCCAGTAGCCCGGGAACGTCTCGAGCGTGACGTCGACGCCGGGGCGCTGGCTCACGAACTTGTAGGGCCCGGCGCCGATGGGGCGCTGACGGAAGCCCTCGGCGCCGACTTGCTCGAAGTACTTCCGGGGCATCACGATGCCCGCGGCCGTGGCGGTCGTTCCGTAGAACGTCATGAAGTCCGGCCAGGGCTCCTTCAAATGGAACCGGATGACCGTGGGGTCGACCACTTCGACATGGCGGACCCGCGCGCGATACTCCCGGGCGCCCGCCCCCTGGTAGCGGTCGAAGCTCCACTTGACGTCGTCGGTGGTGAGCGGGTCGCCGTTGTGGAACTTGAGGCCGCGCCGCAGGCGAAACTCGTACACCAGGCCGTCGGAGCTCTCGGTCCACGACTCGGCGAGGCTCGGGCCCATCTTCTGGCCGGGGAGCGGACGCACCAGCGCGTCGTGGAGCGCGTACATCACGCCGAAGGGCGTGATCTGCGGCGGCGCGGTGGAGGGGTCGAACCAGCTGGGCGCGAGCGTGACGTGGAACGAGACCGCGACCTCGCCGGCCGGCGTCTGGGCGGCGACGGGACCGGCGGCCAGCGACGCAAGCACGAGCAGGACGGCGGCGACCGGGGCGGCCAGGCGATCGAGTCTCGGCATGTCGAGACCTCCTTCCGGCCCCTCAGGCGTAGGCAAACGCGCGGCGGGGGTTGTCGATCAGCAGGGTCTGGATGGTCTTGTCGTCGGCGCCCTTGGCGCGCAGGCGCGGGATCACGTTGACGAGCAGGTGGTGGTAGCCGAAGCCGCCCCACCGGGTGAGACAGTGCTTGTAGGCGATGTCGTGCGACATCAGGACCTGGCTGAGATGACCGCGATCGATGAGGCCCAGGATCTGGCGCATCCGCTCGCCGTCGTTCGGCATGTCGAAGGCGGGATTGTACGGGTAGTAGGAGGTCTCGAGCCCGAAGAGGTCGTACTCCAGGTAGACGCCGGTGGCGGCCAAGTTCATCAGCACCGCCGGGTCGGCGATGGTGCGCTCGATGTGGCACATGATGGTGCGGCCGAGATCGGCGCCCTCGCTCCGGATGAAGTCCACGATCTGCAGCGGCAGCCGCTCGTGGCGCCCAGGGTGGATCATCAGCGCGGCGCCGGTCTCGCGCTGGGCCGCCACCGCGGCCCGCACGACCTTCTTCTCGTTGTCGGTCCACGGCCACGTCGTGCCGATCTCGCCGATGAAGCCGGCCCGGACCCCGGTCCCGTCCACGCCCACGGTGAGATCGGTCACCAGCTCGCGCGCGATGTCGTCCGCGGCGCGCCGGTCCATGTCGGCGGGGTGCGCGGCGGCCACGTAGTAGCCGGAGCCCATGATGATGTTGAGCCCGGTGGCCCGCGCGATCCGGGCCAGCGCCAGCGGGTCGCGGGCCAGGCCGCGATTGGTCGGATCCACGAAGGTCTGGCCGCCCGCGTGCTTGAACAGCAGGGCCTCGTCGCGTGCGACGCGCTCGTCGAGCAGCTGGAGGTTGTCGAGATTGGAGCTGAAGTTGTGGCGGACCCAACCGAGGTTCGCCAGGCTCACCGGCTGGCGGGCGAGCCCGCGCTCGGCGCCGTTGGCGGGCTCACGGAACATCACCTCGAAGTCGATGAGGAGATGCTCGTGGGGGAGGGTGATGCCCATCGCCTCGCCCGCGATGGGGCCGAGCACCGTCTGGGCCTGGCCGGAGAGCGGGGAGGAGGGCATCGAGTCGATGGGCCTACTGGCGCGCGCCGGCGGTTCCTTCCAACACGGCCTCACGCCACTCCCGCTTGAGCGGGAGGATGGGCGGCATCGGGATCACGTCCGGCACCGGGGTCGGCTCGGCCACCGCGTCCTTCACGTCGGTCGCGGCGCCCTTCTTCATGAACAGGTTGTAGATCGTCCACTGGGCGCGCTTGCGCCGCCCGAGCACCGGGAACCGCTTGGCCATGGAGGGAACCGAGTAGAACCGCTCGTAGGCCGCGGTCTGCCCGAGCCGCAGCTGGTCGCCGGTCATCTGGGCGGGCCGGTAGACCACGTTGGCCTGGTCGTACTTGGTCCAGTCGTAGGAGACGATACGATTGGCCTTCTTCATCTCGTACCAGGTCAGCGTGCCGGGGTACGGGGTCAGGACCGAGTACGCGCAGGCGTCGTAGTCTGCGTCGATGTTGAAGCGCGCGGTGGTCTCGAACACCGACGGGTCGTCGCCGTCGAAGCCGAACATGAACAGGCCGAAGACCATGATGCCGTAGGAGTGCACCTTCTCGACCAGTGAGGCGAAGGTCTCGGGCCGGTTCACGTGCTTGTGCACGCTGGTGAGCGTGGAGCGGGTGATCGACTCGAAGCCGATGCTCAGCAGGGTGCAGCCGCTCTTCGCGGCCAGCTCCAGCATGCGGTCGTCCTGGGCCAGCTTCGAGGTCACGCCCGCCTGCCACTGGACGCCGCGGCCGATGAGCGCGCGCATGACCTCCTTGGGTCGTTCCGCGGTGCCGAAGAAGTCGGCGTCGTTGATCGAGATGATGCGCGAGCCGCAGCTGTCGATCTCGCGGATCACCTCGTCGACCGGCCGGTAGCGGAACTTGAGCCCGTTCATCAGCGGCTCGGCGCAGAAGGTGCAGCCCTGGTGACAGCCCCGCGAGGTCTGCACGAAGGTGCGGTTGACGTAGCGGTGTTTCTTGAGCAGGTCGTACCGCGGCATGGACACGCCGACCATCGGGTGCAGCCGGTCCGCGCGGTACAGACCGCGCATCTCGCCCCGCTCAAGGTCGTCCAGCAGCTTGGGGATCACCAGCTCGGCCTCGCCGATTACCACCGCGTCGGCGTGCTTGAGCGCCTCCTGGGGCATGAAGCTCGGGTGCACGCCGCCCATCACCACCGGGATGCCGCGGGCCCGGAAGGCATCGGCGATCTCGTAGCCGCGGTTGACGTAGGCGGTCATCGCGGAGATGCCGACCAGGTCCGCCTTCAGATCGAAGTCGATCGTCTCGATGTTCTCGTCGGTCAGCACCACCTCGTAGCGATCGGTCGGAATGGTGGCCGCCACCGCCAGGAGGCCGGCGAGCGGGGAGTAGAGCGCCCGGTTGAGGTAGAGCGGGCGGGTGGTGATCGAATCGGTCTTCGGGTTGACGAGGTGGATGATCCGGGTGCGCATCGACGTCTGTCTCAGGCGCCCGTACGGACGAAGACGTTCTGCTCCGGGGCCGGGAAGCCGGCCTCCCCGAATGTCTCGCGGATGACCCGATTTGCGTCGAAGTACACCTGCCAGTAGTGCCGGTTGTCGCAGTACGGGCGCACGGCCAGGACGGGACCTAGCGGGTTGAATTGGAGGATCTCCACGTCCGGCATCGGGGTCGTCTTCACGTTGGGGATCTTGGCGAGGCGGTCGCGCAGCAGGGTCATGGCCGCCGCGTGGTCCACCACGTTGTGCAGCTGCGCGACCAGGTCGACCCGGCGGTAGGGGTTGGCCGAGAAGTTCTGGATAGTGTCGGAGAACAGCTTGTTGTTGCCGACGTAGGTGCGGATGTTGTCGAGGGTGTTGATGACGGTCACGAACAGCCCGATCTCCTCGACGGTGCCCACGACGCCGGCCGCGCCGACGAAGTCACCCACCTTGAACGGGCGCAGGATCAGCAGGAAGATGCCGGCCGCCAGATTGGCGAGCAGGCCGCTCCACGCCGCGCCGATGGCCAGGCCGACGCCGGCCAGCAGCGCCGCGAAGCTGGTGGTCTCGATGCCGAAGAAGCCCAGGATGGCGACGATCAGGACGATGTTCAGCAGCACCTTCACCGCCGTGCCGATGTACGACGCCACCGTCTGGTCGAACGGGAACTTCAGGCTGCGCACCAGGAGCCGGGTCCCGAAGTCGATCAGCCGCCGGCCGATGATCCAGAGCACGAAGGCGCCGATCACCTTGAGGACGAAGTAGGTGAGGATCGGGATGGCGTTCTGGATCACGGCCTGGATGTTGTCCATGGCGAGCGTGTCTCCTCCCGGGGCCGATCAGACGTTGCGGTAGACCGCGGCCTCGAACTGAGCGAACAGGTCGATCGCGGTGTCGTCGTAGAACGGCAGCAGCTGCGAGAGGAAGACGCCGCACACGCCGCGGGTGCGGTCGATCCAGAAGTAGGTATTGCCGAGGCCGGCCCAGGCCAGGGAGTTGGCCGCGCGGCCGGAGGGCACGTCCCGGGTGTTGATCAGGAAGCTGAGTCCCCACTTCTTGCTCATGCCGGGGAACAGCTCCACGTCCTTGGAGAGCGGCGGCATCGCCGTCTTGAGCACCTCGATCTCAAGCGGCCCGATATGGTTCTGGGCCATGGTGTCGACGGTGGCCTTCTGCAGCACCTGTGCGCCGTTGAGCGTGCCGCCGCCCAGGATCATGCGGCAGAACTTGAGATAGTCGCCGGCGGTGCCGTATAGCCCGCCGCCGCCCATGTGGAACTCGGGCTCCTCCGGCAGCCCGAACTCGATGGCGGTCAGTGAGCCGTCGGGGTTGCGCTGGTGCATCGCGGACAGACGCGCCTTCTGCGAATCGCCCATCTTGAAGGCGGTGTCCTTCATCCCGAGCGGGCCGGTGATGTTCTCTTGCAGGTAGCGGTCCAGGCGCTGCCCGCTCGCCGCCTCGACCATCTTGCCCGCCCAGTCGATATTGATGCCGTAGTCCCAGCGGTCGCCCGGATCGAAGAGCAGCGGGGTGCCGAGCGCCGCGTTCTGGCAGGTGGTGATGCCGGGCGTGCCGGTGACCTCCTGGAACTTGGCGATCGAGGGGCTCCAGATCTCGTAGCTGAAGCCGGCGGTGTGGGTGAGGAGGTGACGCAGCGTGATTGGCCGCTTGGGCGCCCGCAGGCGCGGCTTGCCCGCGCCGTCGAAGCCCTCCAGCACCTTGGCGGCGCCGAGGGCCGGCACCACGTCGCCGGCCGGCCGCTCGAGGCTCAACTTGCCGCGCTCCACCTGCTGCATGGCCGCGGCCGCGGTGATCGCCTTGGTCATGGACGCGATCCACACGACGGTGTCGGTGGTCATGGGGGCGGGCTTGCCGATCTCGCGATGACCGAAGGCGCCCTCGTACAGCACGCCGGCGCCGGTGCCCGCGGCGACCACGACGCCCGGGATCTTCTTGGATTGAACGGCCTGGTTGACGCTCGACTCGAGGCTCTTGAAGTCAGCCATGTTCACGCCTCCTTGCTGGTGGGCGGTTGCGACAGCAAGCCTTCTCCGGGCGCCCCCGACGCTACCTCCGGCCCGGCCGAAGATCAAGCGCTCAGGCAGGTGGCGCCGACCCGGCTCCCCCGCCGCCGCCACGGCCGCCGCGGCGGCGCCGTCTCCGGCGGCGTCGGCCCCGGCGTGCTCCGCCCGCGGCGGCCGGGCCACCACCCACGCCGACCTCGATCGGTGCCACGTTGCCGTCCACGTCGTCCACCTCGGTCACGTCCTCGGCGTCCACCACGACGTCCGTGGTCGGCTCGGAGTCGTCGAGGGTGTCGTCGGGCACGGGCGTCCGCGCGGCGTCGGCCAGCGTGATCATGCCGGTGCGGCTCACCACCAGCTCACGGATGCGCCGCAGGCGCGTGATCAGGCGCGGCGAGCCGGGTGGACGGCTGAACCCGCGCTCCTTGAGCGCGCGGGCCAGGGTATCGATCAGCACCGCGCCGTTGGGCGCGTCGTCGGCCAGCTCGCGCACCACGTCCACCAGCTGATCGTGGGGCGCGGTCTGCGCGCCCGCGTCGGCCGCCGGCGCCCGAGCCGGCTCCGCCGGCCGGGCCGGCGCCGGATGCGGCAGCGCGCGGTGGCCGCCCTGGTCGCGCCCGTGATGGGGGCGGCCCCGTCCGCGCCGCCGGCCGCGGCCGCCGCGGCGCCCGCGTCCCTCCCGCGGGGCCTGCGCTTCGGCCGCCGGCTCCTCGCTGGGCGCCTGGCCGGTGAGGCCGCGGTAGGAGAGGCGGCGATACTCCACGCCCAGCACCGCGGCGACGTCGCCCACCGCGTCGAAGGCGCGGTCGTCGGAGATGATCTCGATCAGGTCGCCGGGGCGCGCGCTGCCGAGCCAGACGCCCGCGCTCACCGCGATGCGCAGGTCGCTCCAGTCGCGCACACCGGTGGAGGGCGCGCTGTGCACGAGATGGGCGCCGCGGCGGGCGAGCAGGCGCGCGCTGTCCGCGCCGATCACGCGCCAGTTGCCGACGGCGATCAGCTCGACCCGGCGGCCCTGGCGGTCGATCGCGAGATGGTCGAGCACGCGGCTGATGTGATCGGCGCGGCTCGAGTTCTCGACGTCGACGAAGATCGCCCGGCGCGCGGTGGGCAGGGGAGGCGGCGGGGCGAGAGGCCGCCCGCGGCCCGCGAAGCCGCGCTCGGGCGTGGCGATGGGCACCGCGGTCAGCGTCTGGAGCTCGGGGGCTTCGGGCGCGAGCGTCGGCGCCGGCGTGGTCTTGCGCTTGACGGGGACCCGGGTCGGCTTCTTCGTGGTCTTGCGATTGCGGGTGGAGCGTTTGGTCTGTGCCATGGATGCTGAGCCTAGCACTTCCGTCCGTCGGAGCGCTCGCGGGAAATCCCGCCAGAAATCCCGATTGACAAGCGCCCGCTCAGCCCCTATCACCGTCCGCACACGGATGGCTGGTGCGACCCGACCCGACAGGAGGCCCGTCATGGATCTGACTGGGGATGTGACTCGCCGGGAGGTGCTCAAGGGGACGGCAGCGATCGGCATCGGCGCGATCATGGGGCGGGCGCAGCCGGCGCGGGCCCAGGGCTCCGCCAAGAAGGAGCTGGTCACCGCGCAGGGCGGCGACGTGGCTCGCTTCGATCCGCACTTCAGCACCTCCTCCAACGACATCCGCGTCTCCTTCAACCTCTTCGACAACCTGACGAGCCGCCATCCCGACGGCAAGCTCCATCCCGGGCTCGCCACCGAGTGGAAGCTGGAGGCCCCGACCACGTGGCGCTTCAAGCTGCGGCAGGGCGTGAAGTTCCATAACGGCGATCCATTCACCTCCGCGGACGCGAAGTTCAGCATCGAGCGCACCTACGACCCGGCGGCGAAGACCATGGTGGCGACCGCGCTGTCCACCATCGAGCGGATCGACGCGTCCGACCCGTACACCCTGGTGATCACGACCAAGAAGCCGGACCCGCTGCTGCCCGCGCGCCTGGCCTTCTACGGCGGCCAGATCGTGCCGAAGAAGTACCTGGAGACGGTGGGCAACGACACGTTCAACGCCAAGCCGGTGGGCACCGGGCCGGTGCGCTTCACCTCCTGGGTCAAGGACGACCGGGCGATCTTCGACGCCAATCCCGACTACTGGGGCGGCAAGATCGAAGTGGACCGCTGGATCATGCGCCCGATCCCGGAGACCGCGCCGCGGATCGCGGCGCTGCTCAAGGGTGAGGTGGACATCATCACCCAGCTGCCGCCCGACCAGGCCGAGCGAGTGACCGGCAACCCATCCACGCGCGTCGCGGGGGCGCTCTACGCGGGGCTCTACGTGCTCGGGGTCAACAGCAAGCGGCCGCCGCTCGACAACCCGCTCGTGAAGCAGGCGCTGTCGCTGGCCATCGACCGCGAGGCCATCGTGAAGGAGCTGTGGCGTGGGCGCGGCATCGTCCCCAACGGCCCGATCGCAAAAGGGGACAACCACTACGACGCGGGCCTGCCCGCGCTCGTCTATCGGCCGGGTGAGGCGCGAGATCTGCTCAAGAAGGCGGGCTACCGCAACGAGGAGGTCTACATCGAGACCACGGTGGCCTACGTCTCCCAGGACAAGGCGATGTCCGAGGCCATCGCGGCGATGTGGCGCGACATCGGCATCAACGTGCGCGTGGAGGTGATCGAGTACTCGGTGCGCGCGCAGAAGAGCCGCGAGAAGAGCTTCAAGGGCGTGTGGTGGTCGGATCCCACCTCGACCCTCGGTGATCCCGACGGCATGATGTGGCGCCTGCTCGGGCCCGGCGGGCCGATGGACTACTGGCGCGACGCACGCTGGGACGAGCTGGGCAACGCGGCGCGCTTCTCGGTGGACGAGCGGTTCCGCGCGCAGGCCTACCGGGAGATGACGAAGACGTTCCTGGAGTACCTGCCGTGGGTGCCCGTGATCCAGCCCTACGAGGACTACGGGCTGCAGAAGTCGATCGACTTCACGCCCAACCCGAACCAGCAATTCGAGGTGCGCCGCTTCAACCTGAGGATCAAGCGGGCGTAGGGGCGGCGCTAGACGAGGGCGCGGTCCAGGATCGCGCCCTCCACGCCGTCCATGCGCAGCCCGATGGTGGCCGCGACGGTCGGCGCCACGTCGCGGCTGCGCACGGCGCCCAGCGATACCCCGCGGCCGATGTCGGCGCCCGCGGCCAGGAAGAAGGCCGCGTTGTCGGCATGGATCGGGCGCTGTCCGTGCGTGCCGCGATACTTCGGCGGGCCGTGCTCGTCGTCGCCGTCGGCGGTGTCGCCGTAGGAGTAGCCCGGCGCGGCCTCGAACATCACATCGGCCACCTGATGGTGATCGGCCGGCGCGGGCAGCCCGAGGCCGCCGTACTCGGCCGCGGTCCACATCCCGCTCACGCCCTCCATGCCCGCGATCTCGCGCGCCAGCTGCTCGACCGCCGACGGGTCGGCGTCCAGACGATAGAGCGCCCCCGCGCCGTGGTTCATGACGAAGCGTGCCTCGCGCTGCGCGCCGAGCCGTCGGAGGCGCACGTTGGGCCGGATCTCCCGGTTCGACGGCAGGAAGCCGTGGTCGGACACGATGAAGACGGTGGTCTCGTAGAGGCGCGGGTCGCCGAGGGTCTCGAGAAACCGGCCGATGAGCCCGTCCACGTACTCGATCGCCCAGTAGGCCTCCGGGCTCCGCGGCCCGTGGAGGTGCTGAAGGCTGTCGACGCACAGGAAGTGCATCAGCAGCAGGTCCGGGGCGTGACGACGGGTCACGTGGGCCGCGACGCTGCCCACCATCTCGTCCTTGTACAGCCGTTTGGGCAGCAGCGCCCACTCGCCCTGGCGGTGCATCGGGTAGCCCAGCGCGGTCAGCTCGTCCCACACCGCGCGTGCGGTCTGCGTCTCGAACACGCGCTGGTCCTTGAAGAAGGGCAGGTTGAAATCGACCGTGGCCGCGTTGCGGGTGGCCGGCCAGTCGATGGCCGCGGTGCGGAGCCCGGCCCGGTGGGCGACGTCGTAGACCGTCGGCGCGCGCAGCAGCGCGGGCGCGTCGTAGATCGGGTCGCCGGTGAGATCCTCGGTGGCGCGCGTGGTCCGGTTGAGGATGTGGTTGGCCACGACGCCGTGCCGGCTCGGGCTGACCCCGGTGACCAGGCTCACGTGGGTCGGCCACGTGGTGGTGGGAAACACCGCCTCCATCGAGTCGGCGATCGCACCGCGCTCGGCGAGCCGTCGCAGATGCGGCATGCGCGCGTGCGGGTCGCGCCAGTAGAACGCCGCAAAGCCGTCGATGCTGATGACGACGACGCGGCGGGCCATCGCGCGGGTCGAGCCGGGTCCGCGCCCGCGCTAGGCGCGAGCCGCCGCGCGGGCGCGGGCCCGGTAGGTCTCGAGGTTGCCGCCCGACTTGAGCTTGCCGGGCAGGGGATGGCCGACCACCCGCTCGGCGAGCTGACCGGCCGCGATCATCGCGTCCAGATCGACCCCGGTCTCCACGCCCAGCTCCTGGCAGAGGAACACCAGATCCTCGGTGGTGACGTTGCCGGCGGCACCCTTGTGGGCCGCGAACGGGCAGCCGCCCATGCCGGCCACCGCGCTGTCGAAGCGCTCCACGCCCATCTCCAGCGCGGCCACCACGTTCGCGATGGCCAGCGCGCGCGTGTCGTGCAGATGGAGCTTCACCGGCACCTCGGGCCACCGGTCGCGCACCGCGCCGACCAGCCGCTTGATCTGCCGCGGGTTGGCCCATCCCATGGTGTCGGCCAGGCCGATGCCGCCCAGGCGGGAGCCGCAGTCCGCCGCCCGCGCTTCCACCTTCTCCAGGACCGAGACCACGCGCTCCGTCGGCACGTCGCCCTCGTAGTTGCACCCGAAGGCGGCCATCACCCCCGCATCGATCCAGTCCATGCCGAGGGCCTGGTACCGCCCGGCCCAGCCCGGCAGCTCGTCGATCTTCTCGTCCACCGTCCGGTTGGTGTTCTTGCGCATGAACTCGTCGCTGGCGGCCACTCCGAACATCGGGCGCAGCGCGAGCGACTCGCGGAGCGCGGCGGCCCGCGCGAGGCCGGCCTCGTTGAGCCAGATCGCCTCGTAGGCCACGTTGGACGCCCGCTTGATGCCGCCCACCATCTGCTCGGCGTCGGCCATCTGCGGCACCCACTTCGGGCTCACGAACGAGGTGAACTCGATCGTGCGGAGGCCGGTGTCGGACAGGGCGTCCACCAGGCTGATCTTCTGCGCAAGGGTGATCGGGCCCTTCTCGAACTGGAAGCCCTCGCGCGGGCCCACTTCCTTGATCTTCACGCGTGCCGGCATGTCGCTCATCCGATGACCCTCCGTGACGCCAGGGCGTCGATTTCGTCCTTGGAGATGCCCAGCTCCTGCAAGACCTCGCGGGTGTGCTCGCCCAGCCGCGGCGCCGGGCGGCGCAGCTCCATCTCGAATGCGCTGCTGCGCACCGGCAGCTTTGGCAGCTTGGCGGTGCCGCGCCCGGGCAGCGGCGTGGCGACGAACTGGCCGGACGCGTTGAGATGCGGGTCGTCCACCAGCTGGTCGGGCCGTCGCAGCGGGCCGAACGGGACCTTCGCCCGCTCGAGCCGCTCGGAGATCTCGGCGCCCGTGTGACGGGCCATCTCCTGCTGGATCCGGTCGGGCAGCCAGTCGCGCGCGCCCACTCGCCGGGCGTTGTCAGCGAGGCGCTCGTCGCCCAGCAGGTCGTCGAGCGCGAATGCCTTGCAGAAGCGCTCCCAGTGACCGTTCGAGGTGATGCCGATGAAGATCTGCTCGCCATCCGACGCGGTGAAGAGCTGGTAGACACCCCAGCCCATGCGCGTGCCCTGGCGGATCTCCGGCATCGGCGCCGACGGCTCTCCGGTGGCCGCGTGCTGGGCCAGCCACTGGGCCACCCAGAACACGGTGGTCTCGAAGAGGCCCGAGGTGATCTGCTGGCCGCGGCCGGTGTGCGCGCGCTGCTGGAGCGCGGCGAGCACCGCGATCACGCCGTAGGCGGCCGCGCCCACGTCGACGATCGACGCACCCGCGCGCAGGGGCTGGCCGCGCGGCCCCGTCATGAAGGCCAGCCCGGCCGACATCTGGGCCAGCTCGTCGAGGAAGGGGCGGGCCTCGTATGGGCCGGGCAGAAACCCCTTGAGGGCCAGATAGATGATGCCGGGATTGGTGCGGGCCAGCACGTCGTAGCCCAGGCCCAGGTTCTCGACGGCGCCGTATGCGAAGTTGTCGATCACGATGTCGGACGCGGCGACCAGCCGGAGGAACAGCGCCCGGCCTTCCGTGGAGCCCTTGAGGTCGATGGCGATCGAGCGCTTGTTGCGGTTGAGGAAGTGGAAGTTCGCGGAGGTGCCGGCGGGCATCGTGCGCGACTGATCGCCTTCGCCCGGTCGCTCCACCTTGATCACGTCGGCGCCGAGGTCGGCGAGGAGCAGCCCGGCCGACGGTCCCGCGATGATGTGCCCCAGCTCGAGGACGCGCAGGCCCTCGAGCGGCAACGCGCTGGTCATGTCGCTCCGCATTGTACTGCAGGAGCCGGGTCGGGGCCGGTCCACGGGGCCTCCAAATTGCGGGCCCGCGATAAATTCGCCTCCTGGGACAATCGAAGGGTAAGCCGAAGGGAGGCCATCATGATGCGATTGTCGATCGCAGTGGGGCTGTGCGCCGCGGCCGTGCTCCTCGCGGGGCAGGCCGAAGCCCAGTATCGCTACACGGACGACAAGGGTGTGAGCAAGACGGCGCAGTACAAGCTCGACGTGCCCATGCGGTACCGGGAGTCCGCGGTGTGGATCGGGCCGACCGGAGTGGGCAAGCCGGCGCTGAGCCAGGAGCAGAACGAGACCCGGCAGCGCTGGGACATCTACCGCCGCATCGGGGAGTCCGTGTCGAGGCGGGCTCCGGCGGTGCGACGCGTCGAGGCCGTCGAGACGGAGAAGTGCCGGTAGCACCCCGCTGATCGTGGGCGGGCCAGATGCCTGGCCCGCCCACCCCCGCCTGAGGTAGGCTCGACGCATGGTCGGCCGGCTCGACCGTCCCAGCGGCGCGCTGCACTTCGAGATCATCGACGCGGCAGCACCCTGGGCGGGCGACGCGCCGCTCATCGTGTTCCATCACGGCATCGGCGCGACCGCCGACATCTGGGCCGACTGGCTGCCCTCCCTCGTCGACCGCTACCGCATCGTGCGCTTCGACACGCTCGGCTTCGGCCGCTCCACCGTGCCCGGCCCCGGCCACGCCTGGTCGCTCGACGGGCTCGCCGCCGACGTGCTGGCGGTGGCGCGCGCGGGCGGGCGCGAGCGCTTCCACTTCGTGGGTGAGTCGCTGGGCGGCACGGTGGGCCTCCTGCTCGCGAGCCGGCGGCCGGACGCGCTGCTGAGCGTGACCGCGTCGAACGCCTCGCACCGCGGCGGCTCCATCCAGCGCGCGCCGGAGTGGCGCGAGTTCATCCGGACCCGCGGCATGGTGGCGTGGGCCGAGATGATGACGCCGCTGCGCCTGGACCGCGAGCGCGTCTCGCCGGCGAAGTGGCGATGGTTCGAGCGCACCCAGGCCGAGGCCTCGTCCGAATCGGTGCTCGCCCTCGCCGACGTGCTGATGGGCACCGACCTCACGCCCGAGCTGGGCCGCATCCGGGTGCCGACGCTCCTGCTGGCGCCGGGCCAGAGCCCCTTCGTGCCGCTCGCGGTCATGGAAGAGATGCACGCGGCGATCCCCGGCTCGGAGCTGAAGGTCTTCGCCGACGCCCGCCACGGCCTGCCCTGCTCGCACGGCGCGGCCTGCGGACGGGCGATGCGCGACTTCCACGACCGTCGCATCCGCCCCGGCGCCTAGACGCATGTTCGAGTCCGCGGGTGGCACCGAGGCCCTCGGCCCTCTCTTGTCCGCCCTGCTCGGTACGCTGGATCGCGTCGAGTGGGTGCAGCGATATCTCTTTCCCCCGAGCGCGCCCGCCCTCGCGGAGCGGCTCACCCCGCACGCCCAGCAGCTGGCCGGCCCGCTGCGGGCGCTCGAGGCCGCGGAGTGGCCGGAGGACCTGCGTCTCCTCCGCGAACGGCTCGTGCTCGTCGCCCGGCAGGCGCTCGACCTGATCGACGCCTTCGCGAAGGCGGCGGAGACCGGCGAGCCCATCGAGCTGTACCGCGCGCTCCGCCGCTTCGCCCCGTTGCAGGAGGCGCTGTACCCGCTGAGCCCGGTGCTCGATCCGGTGAGCCGCTGGTTCCTCGAGCCGGCCCGGCGCGACGACGACCTGCTGGTGGCCCGCCTCCGCGAGGCTGCGCTCCGCGAGGACGGCGCGCGCGTCGGAGTCCTGCACGCCCGCAACGATCGCGGCACCCGGGGCGGCTTCTCGCTCTACGTGCCCGAGACCTGGGAGGCGGCCGGCTCGCTTCCGCTGATCGTCGCGCTGCACGGCGGCAGCGGCCACGGCCGTGACTTCCTCTGGTCATGGCTGCGCGAGGCCCGCGCCCGCGGCGCGCTACTGCTGTCGCCGACGGCCCAGGACCGCACGTGGTCCATCATGGGCGGCGAGGACATCGACGCCGCTCGGCTTGCGATCGCGGTGGAGGAGATCGCGACGACGTACGGGGTGGACCGCACCCGCGTGCTGCTCACCGGCATGTCGGACGGGGCCACGTACGCGCTCATGGCCGGGCTCGCGGACGGCATGCCGTTCACGCACCTGGCGCCGGCCTGCGGGGCGTTACATCCGATGCTGCTGGCCGGCGGCGGCATCGCGGCGGCGCGGGGCCGGCCGATCTACCTGATCCACGGCGCGCTCGACTGGATGTTCCCGGTGCAGATTGCGCGGATGGGGCGCGATGCGCTGCAGGCGGCCGGGGCCCGTGTGGTCTACCGCGAGATCGAGGACCTCTCCCATACGTATCCGCGGGACGAGAACCCGCGAATCCTCGACTGGCTCCTCAGCCCTCCGCCTCCGGGCTGAGCCACGGGCACAGCCATCGCTCGACCAGGCTGACCGCGGCGAAGAGGACGATGGCCATCAGCGACAAGATGATCATCGCGCTGAAGGCCAGCTCGGTCTTCCAGTAGGAAGTGGCCGAGAGGATCACGTAGCCGAGCCCCTTGTCGGAGCCGACGAACTCGCCCACCACCGCGCCGATGACCGAGAGCGTGATCGCGACCTTGGCGCCCGCGAAGATGAAGGGCAGCGCCAGCGGGAGGCGGACCTTGAGAAACGTCTTGAAGGGGCTCGCCCGGTAGGAGCGGCTGAGATCGAGCAGCTCCGGCGGCGTCGCGGCCAGCCCGGTGGCGGTATCCACGACCACCGGGAAGAACGCGACCAGGAAGGCCACCACCATCTTCGGGAACTCCCCGAAGCCGAGGACCAGGAGCAGCACCGGCGCGATCGCGATCTTGGGCACCGACTGGGCCAGGACGATCAGCGGGTAGAGCGCCCCGCGCAGGATGGGGGAGTAGACGATCATCACCGCGAGGGGCACGCCCACCATCATGGAGAGCGCGAAGCCGCCGAGCGTCTCGTAGAGCGTGACCCACGTATGCTCGATGAAGCGGTAGCGCCAGTCCCAGCCCTCGCCCAGGATGGCTGACGGCGCGGGCATGATGAAGCGCGGGACCCGCAGGACGTGGGTCGCCACCTCCCAGACCACGAGGGCGGCGAGCAGCGTCGCCGCGGGGACCAGCGTCTCGCCGAGCAGCCGCCGGATGGTGGTCACGCGCGCACCTTGCGTCCCGAGAAGATCAACCCACGCACCTCGTCGCTGTGAGCCTTGAAGCGCGGGTCGAACTCCAGATCCATCGTGCGCGGGCGGGGCAGGTCCACCGTGATCTCGCGGGCGATGCGCCCGGGGCGTGGTGACATCACCACCACGCGGTCGGCGAGCAGGATCGCCTCCGAGATGGAATGCGTCACGAACAGGATGGTCTTGCGCCGCTCCTCCCAGATGCGGAGCAGCTCGAGGCTCATCTCCTCCCGCGTCATCGCGTCCAGCGCGCCGAAGGGCTCGTCCATCAGCAGCAGGCTCGGATCGGGCAGGAGCGCGCGGCAGATGGCCACACGCTGCTGCATGCCGCCCGACAGCTCGCGCGGGTACTTGGTCTCGAAGCCGGCGAGGCCGGTCAGCTCGAGCAGGTCGGCCGCCGGCTTGCGGTACTGCCGCGGCTCGAGGCCGAGCATCTCGATGGAGAACAGGACGTTGTCCATGACGGTGCGCCACGGCAGCAGCACCGGCTGCTGGAAGACGAAGCCCACGTCGGGGAACGGCTCCTCCACCGGCTGGTCCCGGACGTGGATCCGGCCGCGTGTGGGCGGCACCAGCCCCGCCACCAGCTTGAGCAGCGTGCTCTTGCCGCAGCCGCTCGGACCCACCAGGGTGACGAACTCGTTGGAGCCGACGCTGAGCGAGGTCTCGGCCAGCGCGGGGACGAGATCGCCCCGCCGCGTCCGGTACGTCTTCTCGACGCCCTCCAGCCGGATCACGCCGACGGCAGATCGGCCGCGAAGCGGTTGATGGGCAGGGCGCTGACGACCGCGCCCCGGCACGCCGCGGCCACGTACGGGGCGAGCCGCTCGGCCAGGGCCCAGGCCTGCGCGCTCTGCCCGCGCTGGCGGTCGGCCGCCTCCTGGGCGCGCTTCCAGATCGCGCGCTCGTCCACCGTGGTCACGCGCCCGTTCTCGAGCACCACGCGGCCGTCGACCAGCACGGTGTCCACCGCGGCACCGGTCTCCGCGTAGACGAGCGACTTGACCGGGTCGGACAGCGGGCGCATGAACACGGAGTCGGCGCGCAGCAGCACCAGGTCCGCCTTGCGCCGCGGGGCGATCGCGCCCAGATCGTCGGCCTGCCCGAGGACGCGCGCGGTGCCGCCGGTGACCAGCCCCCAGACCGTCTCGGAGTCGAGCCAGCGCTCGGTCTGGTGCGGGAAGCGCACGGTGCTGATCACCGAGGCGATGCGCAGGGCCTCGAAGAGGTTCTGGTTGTCCGCGCACGTCGACCCGTCGGTGCCGAGACCGACCGCGACGCCGCGGTCCAGCATCTCGCGCACCGGCGCGATGCCGGCGCCCAGCCGGAGGTTGCTTCCGGGGTTGTGGGCCACCGCGGCCCCCGCGTCGGCCAGGAGGCGCAGATCGTCGTCGGTGAGCCAGATCGAGTGGGCGCCCACGAAGCCGGGCCCGAGAATGCCGTGGTCGGCCAGGCGCGCCACGATGCTCTTGCCCCAGCGGCGATGGCTCTCCACGGTCTGCACCTTGGACTCGGCCAGGTGCGTGTGGATCGTGACGCCGTACTCGCGCACCAGCGCCGCGCAGCCATCGAGGAACTCGTCGGTCGCCTGGTTCGGGATGGTGGGCGCCACCCCGATGCGGACGCGTCCTTCGGCGCCGCCGTGCCAGCGACGGATGGCCCGCTCGGTGAGGCCGATCAGGCTCTTGGTCGGTGCCGGCTGCATCTCCTTGACGGTCTTCCGCAGATCGGCGGGCAGCAGGTCGGCCAGCCCGGGCACCGTCTCGTAGAAGGTCACGTCGGCCACTGCGGGGGCCAGCACCACGCGCACGCCCACGTCGGTGTACGCGCGCACGACGGCTTCGAAGGCCTCGTCGGTGATGGCGGGCACCGCCATGTAGAGGTCGTAGGCCGAGGTGCAGCCGGTCTTGAGCATCTCGATCGCGCCGACCGCCGCGGATAGATACTCGTCGTCCGTCGTTCTGAATCCATAGTTTGCGGCCGAATGGGTTAGCAGATCCTCGAGCGTCCAGTTGCCGGCCCGACCGCGGGAGAGATGGCTGGCCGCGTGGGTGTGCGCGTTGCCCAGGCCGGGCAGCACGATATGGCCCGAGGCGTCGATGGTCCGGGCTCCCGCCGGCGCGGCCAGAGACGGACCGACGGCGGCGATGCGGTCGCCTTCCACGAGCACGTCGGCCCGGCTCAGGACAGCCGGTCGCCCGGCCAGGATCTGCCCACCGTGGATCAGCAGCGCCATGCCAGCCTCCGTCGCCCTACTTCTTCTCGGGCAGCAGGTCGTTGGTGTAGGTCTCCTCGAGCGAAACCTTGCGCTTCAGCTCGAGATACTGCGTGTAGAGATCGCGCGTCTTCTCCATGCGGACCGTCTCGAACTGGCCGACCGCCACCTTGCCGCTGATGACCTCCTCGGCATACACGAAGCGCGCGCCCACCTGGGCGGCGCCGACGGCGCCGTCGGGATCCACCTCGGGATGGTGCTTGACCACGTACCCCACGCCCTCGTCGAAATGCTTGCTGCGGAACGCGTAGTCGGCGCCCTTGAACGTCGCGCGCAGGAACGCCTTCAGGCCGTCCGCGTCCTTGGCGATCGTGTCCTCGCGGGCCACCAGCGACGTGGAGGCCACGTCGAAGCCGAGATCGCTCCAGGCTGCGAGGACACGGATGTCGGCGTTCTGCTGCTGGGCGACCTTCCGGATGCGCGCCTCGTGCACCACGAAGAAGGGCACCGCGTCGGTGGCCCCGCGGATGAGC
>DATFWA010000264.1:0-3158 GCA_035259825.1 Candidatus Methylomirabilota bacterium
CGCGGGCAGCAGCCGGAGCAGGCCCGAGGCGCGCAGGAGCGTGCGCAGCCCACTCACCTGGTAGACGCGCAGGCCCGCGGCGGCCACGCGCAGCATGCGTGGATGCGCGAGCAGAAGCGAAAAGTTCATCCAGCGGAAGAAGCGGCGGAGCGGGCTACCGGGACGCTGGCGCTCGATCTCGGCGCGGGCCGCCTCGATGAGCTGCCCGTAGGGCACCCCCGAGGGGCACACCGTCTCGCAGGCGCGGCAGCCGAGGCACAGGTCGAGATGCGCCGCGGCGGAGTCGGTGAGCTGGATCCGGCCCTCCGCGAGCGATTTCACGAGGACGATGCGGCCGCGCGGCGAGTCCATCTCCGTGCCCAGCTCGGAGAACGTGGGGCAGTAGGCGAGACAGAGGCCGCAATGCACGCAGCGATCGACACCCGCCACGCTGAGACCGTGCAGGGTGAGCGGGGCCGAGGGCTTGGGCTCGGTGGTGACCGGATGGGCCATCGGGCTAGATCGCTCCGACGAAGCGACCGGGATTCAGGATACCCCGCGGGTCGAGGCGCTCCTTGATGCCCTTCATCAGGCGGAGCGTCGGCCCGGCAGTATCCCACACCGCGATGCGCTCCTTGACTGCCAGCGGCGCCCACTCCACCATCGCCTCCCCGCCGACGCGGTTGGCCAGCCCGCGCCATTCGGTCAGCGTGGCCACCGCCGCATTCGCGTCGGTGCCGCCGGTCAGCACCGCGGTCACGATGCCCACGCCGACGTGCGCGGTGAGCGCGGCGCCGAGGCCATTGCGCAGCGCCACCGTCGCGCCGGTCTCCATGAGCTCGGCCGCCTGGGCGGGCAACACCGCCCATTTCATCACCGCCGCGACGTCGTCGTGGCCTGGCCGCCCGAGACGGGCGAGCGCGCGCCAAGCTTCGTCGCGCGCGGCGCCGTCCAGCGCGGTGGTCTCGCCGAGCCCGAGCGGGCCGAGCAGCCGGGCCAGCTCGGCGACCTCCCAGTCCACCTGCTCGGCGATGCCGTCGAGGCCGACCAGGAGGCCCGCGCCACCGCCGTGGCCCAGGCGTCGCAGCGCCTCGCCATCGGCCAGCTCCAGCGCGGAGGGAATGACGTCGGAGGCCAGGATCGCGCGCGCGGCGGTGCCCGCGTCCTTCAGCCGGTCGAACCGCGCGACGACGATGCGATCGACGTCGGCCTTCGGCCGCAGCTTGAACGTCGCCTCCACCATCACGCCCAACGTACCGAAGGAGCCGATGTAGAGCTTCGGCAGGTCGTAGCCCGCCACGTTCTTCACGACCTTGCCGCCGCCGCGCACCACGCTGCCGTCGGCCGCGACCACGGTGAGGCCGATCACCAGGTCGCGCGCGGTCCCGTACAGATGCCGCCGCGGCCCCGACGCGTTGGTGGCCAGCACGCCGCCCACGGTGGCGCCGCCGGCCGTGGCGGGATCGAGCGAGAGCCACTGCCCACGCTTGCCCAGCTCGGTCTGGAGCGTGTCGAGCGGCACGCCGGCTTCGACCGTGACGGTGAGGTCGCCTGGCTCGTGCTCGAGGATGCGATTGAGCCGGCGCAGACCCAGCACGAGGCCGATGCGGTTCGGCGGCGAGCCGATCGCCATCTTGGTGCCGCCGCCCCACGGCGTGACCGGCACGCTGGCCTCGCCGGCCATGACGAGCGCGGCCGCGACCTCCTCCTTCGTGCCCGGGAAGATCACCGCCTCGGGCGCGCGGCCCTCGACGAGGTACGGTGAGCATTCCACCCCGGTGAGCACGTGCGGCGCACCGACGAGACCACGAAGCTTGTCCGGCAGGGCGGAGGGCACGGGGGAACTCCAGCGCCCCGCGCTAGAAGCGCTGAGCGAGGCCCTTCTCTTCGATCGGATGCGGGCGGTAGGCCGGCCCCACCTCGACGCAGGCCTTGTTGCTCGGGAAGATCTTGCCGGGATTGCAGAGGCCGACCGGATTGAAGGCCTCCTTCACCCGATGCATGCAGGCCAGATCCGCCTCGGAGAAGATGAACGGCATGTAGTCGGCCTTCTCGAGTCCGATGCCGTGCTCGCCCGAGATGGAGCCGCCCACCTCGGCGCAGACCTTCAAGATCTCCGCGCCCGCCGCCACCACCCGCGCCTCCTCGCCCGGCTTGCGCGGATCGTAGAGGATGTTCGGGTGCAGGTTGCCGTCGCCGGCGTGGAACACGTTGCCCACGCGCAGGCCGTGCGCGGCCACGATCTCGTTCACGCGGCCGAGCACGTACGGCAGCTTCGTCCGCGGGATCACGCCGTCCATGACCATGTACGCCGGTGACACGCGGCCGTAGGCCCCGAACGCCGACTTGCGACCCTTCCACAGGAGCTGCCGCTCCGCCTCGTCACGTGCCGCGCGCACGTCACGCGCGCCGCAGTCACGGCAGGCCGCCACCACGCGCTGGGCCTGGGCCTCCATGCCGGCCTGCAGGCCATCCAGCTCGATCAGCAGGGCGGCGGCCGCGTCGCGCGGATAGCCGCAGCCGAACGCGTCCTCCACCGCCTCGATCGTGAGCTGATCGATCATCTCCATCGCGGCCGGCACGAGACCGCGCGCGATGATCGCCGACACCGCCTCCGAAGCCTGATCGATGCGGTCGAAGACGGCCAGCACGGTCTTCACCGCCTGGGGCTTCCTGAGGATCCGCACCGCGATCTTCGTCGCGATGCCGAAGGTGCCCTCGGATCCGACGAAGAGGCCGACCAGGTCGTAGCCCTGCGGATCGCGCGTCTTGCCGCCGAGCCACATCAACTCCCCGTCGGGCAGCACCACCTCGAGGCCCAGCACGTGGTTCGTCGTCACGCCGTACTTCAGGGTGTGCGGGCCGCCCGAGTTGTTGGCGATGTTGCCGCCGATGGTGCACGCCTGCTGGCTCGATGGATCGGGCGCGTAGTAGAAGCCCTGCGGGCCCACCGCCCACGACAGATGCAGGTTCACCAGGCCCGGCTCCACCACCGCGATCTGGTTCTCGTAGTCGACCTCAAGCACGCGATTCATCCGCATCAGCGAGATGACCAGGCCGCCCTGCGAGGGCAGGCAGCCCCCGGAGAGGCCGGTGCCGGCACCGCGGGCCACGAACGGGATGCCTTCGCGATTGGCGAGCTTGACCAGGGCCGCGACCTGCTCGGCGCTTCGCGGGAA
>DATFWA010000265.1:0-5712 GCA_035259825.1 Candidatus Methylomirabilota bacterium
CATGGTATTGCCGAAGAGCAGGTCCTCCGGCAGCACCGATCGGCAGGACTCGAACTGCCAGCGCTGATCGGGGGCGTCGTCCTCGACCTCGCGCATGCGCTCGGCGCGCCGGGCGAAACGCTCGAGCCGGCGCGCCCGCCGGTCGCCCGCGGCCGCGTGGAGCGCCTCCTCCTCGGCCCCGCGCGGCGCCACCTGCTGCGGAACCGGCATCGGCTTGACGTGCTCGTCCACCTTGACGAAGACGAGATGGGAGGACAGCGTCAGCGCCCGCTCGCCGGTGGCTGGCTTCTCGGCGTAGACGCGCACGCCGACCTCGAGCGAGCAGCGCCCCACGTACTCGACCTGGGCCCGGAGCACCGCCACCTGTCCCACCTTGACCGGATGAAGGAAGTCGATGTCGTCCATGGCGCCCAGGATCACGTTGCCGCGCGCCACCCGAGCCGCCGCGATGGTGCCGCAGGTGGCGATCCACTGCATCATGCGGCCGCCGTGGATCTGGCCGGGCGCTCCCGCGTGCTCGGGGAACACCCAGTTCACCATCTCGGTAGCCGTCTCGGAGATCGAGAGCATGGTCGGCACGGAATGTCGCGTAAGTCTCGCATTTATCTATCACGCCGGGCACTCCAAGTCCAGCCGTCGGCCGCGTCTGGGCCCGTTGACAAGCGACGGGCCCGGTCCTAGGGTTGGGGCGACGCGAAGGACGAGCGAACCCCATCGGCGCCGGGAGGGCCCACATGGAATTCGAGTACTCGAAGAAGACGAAGATGTACATGGAGCAGCTGCACGACTTCATGAACAAGCACATCCTGCCGAACGAGCAGGCCTTCCACGACCAGCTCAACTCGGGCCCGACGCGCTGGCAGGTGCCGCCGATCATGGAGGAGCTAAAGGCCAAGGCGCGGGAGCGCGGCCTCTGGAACCTCTTCCTCCCCGAGAGCGAGCGGGGCGCCGGCCTCACCAACCTCGAGTACGCGCCGCTCTGCGAGGTCATGGGACGCTCGCCGATCGCGCCGGAGGTGTTCAACTGCTCCGCCCCCGACACCGGCAACATGGAGGTGCTGGAGCGCTACGGCACCGAGGAGCACAAGAAGCAGTGGATGCAGCCGCTGCTCGAGGGCAAGATCCGCTCCGCCTTCGCGATGACCGAGCCGAAGGTCGCCTCGTCCGACGCCACCAACATCGAGTCGCGCATCGAGCGCGACGGTGACCACTACGTGGTCAACGGCCACAAGTGGTGGACCTCGGGCATCGGCGATCCCCGCTGCAAGATCCTCATCTTCATGGGCAAAACGGACCCGAAGAACCCCGACAAGTACAAGCAGCAGTCCATGATCCTCGTGCCCCGAGACACCCCGGGCATCAAGGTGCTCCGGATGCTGACCGTGTTCGGCTACGACGACGCGCCCCACGGCCACGGCGAGGTGGTCTTCGAGAACGTGCGGGTGCCCACCTCGAACATGCTACTGGGCGAGGGCCGTGGCTTCGAGATCGCCCAGGGACGCCTGGGTCCCGGCCGCATCCATCACTGCATGCGCCAAATCGGCGTGGCCGAGCGCGCGCTGGAGCTGATGTGTCAGCGGGCCACGCGTCGGGTCGCTTTCGGCAAGCCGCTGGCCGACAACGACATCACGCTCGAGCGCATCGCGGAGTCGCGCATCGAGATCGACCAGGCCCGGCTGCTGGTCCTCCACGCCGCCTACATGATGGACACCGTCGGGAACAAGGCCGCGCGGCAGGCCATCGCGGAGATCAAGGTGGCGGTGCCGAACATCACCGGGCGCGTGGTGGAGCGCGCGATGCAACTGCACGGCGGCGGCGGGGTCAGCCAGGAATTCCCGCTGGCGTCCATGTGGGCGCACTCGCGGACGCTACGGTTCGCGGATGGGCCGGACGAGGTGCATCGACGGCAGATCGGGCGGCTCGAGCTTCGCAAGCACGGCTAACACGCGCGTTCTGACGGGAGGGAGCGGGGCGCGGGGGCCGGGGGCTGGCCTCTGACCACGTCCCGCCCTTTCGCTTCTTTGCGGAGTAGTTCCCAGTCTGGAAGGTCTTCGCTGTAGGCTCGCCGCGGAGGAACGGGTCAGCCGGCCAGCGCCCGGCCCCCGCGCCCCGCCCCTCCCTTGCGCTCGGTTCTTGGACTCGCGGTGCTTCGCCGCCTTCCATCTGCTCGGGTTCTGGTTCAGGCGTCGAACGTTGGCTCTTCGCCTTGGGGGCCGGCGGGTCAGGGTTTGAAGCGGGGGTCGAGGAGGTCGCGGAAGGCGTCGCCCAGGAGGTTGATGCCGAGGACGGCGAGGAGGAGCGCAGCCCCCGGAAAGAAGGCGACCCAGGGAGCGGAGGTCAGGAAGGTCTGGCCGTCGGCGAGCATCGTGCCCCAGGAGATCGTGGGCGACTGAGCCCCCAGCCCGAGGAAGCTGAGACCCGCCTCGGCAATCATGTTGCTGCCGACCCCGATCGTGGCGGTGACGATGACGGGACCCAGCGCGTTGGGAAGGATGTGGCGGAACAGGATCGTGCCGTGCCCGACGCCGAGGGCGCGGGCGGCCTGGACGTAGTCGCGCTCCTTGAGCGAGAGGGTCTCGCCGCGCACGACCCGGGCGATCGTGGTCCAGCCGAGCGCGATCAGCACCAGCGCGACCTTGTCCAGGCCCGGGCGCTCGAACACCGCGATGAGCCCGATGGCCAGGATCAGCGAGGGGAACGCCATGACCACGTCGGTCACACGCATGAGCACCGAGTCGCGCCAGCCGCCGTAGTAGCCGGCGAGCAGGCCGATGATGAGACCGATCGCACCGGCCACGACCTCGACGCCAAGACCGAGCGCCAGCGACACGCGGCCCCCGTGGACCACGCGCGAGAGCAGATCGCGGCCGAGCGCGTCGGTGCCGAAGGGATGCGAGGGGACCGGCGGCCGCAGCATGCCCTGAGTCAGCGCGGAGGCGACCGCGGCCGGATCGTACGGGGAGAGCCACGGGGCGAGCAGCGCGGAGAGCGCGAACGCACCGACGAGCACCCCGCCGACCACGAGGCGCCCGCGCCGGGAGCTTGCTTTCGGCCTTATCGCCAACCCGGCGGGAAGCGGCACTGCGTCAGCGGGCACGACGGATCCTCGGGTCGATGACCAGATAGCCGAGATCGACCAGCAGGTTGGCAAGGACGTAGATCACCGCGAAGACCAGCACCGCACCCATGACCACCGGCAGATCCCGCTGACCGACCGCGGCGACCAGCATGCGGCCGAGGCCCGGCCACGCGAAGACGGTCTCGGTGAGCGGCGCGCCCACCAGCAGGTCGGCGACGCCGATGCCGATGACGGTGACCACCGGGATCAACGCGTTGCGGAGGGCGTGCTTCGCCACCACGCGCCACTCCGCGAGTCCCTTGGCCCGGGCGGCCTGGATATATTCCTGGCGCACGACCTCGAGCAGGCTCGAGCGTGTCATGCGCGCGATCGTCCCGGTGTGGACCGCGCCTAGCGTGAGCGCGGGCAGCACCAGGTTGGCCCAGGCGCCGTCACCATAGCCGGACACGGGCAGCCAGCCGAGCCACACCGCGAACAGCAGCGAGAGCATCATGCCGAGCCAGAACACCGGCGTGGAGATGCCGAGCACCGCGGCGGTCATCACGATGTGGTCCAGCAGGTGGCCTGGACGCAGCGCGGCCACGATGCCGGCCCCGAGGCCGAGCCCGACCGCGACCGCGGTGGCGGCCAGGGCCAGCTGGACGGTCGCGGGCAGGCGCTCGGCGATGACCTCGGCCACCGGGCGCTGCTGGTGATACGAGGTGCCGAGGTCCCCGCGGATGAGCCGCCCCATCCAGGTCGCGTAGCGGACGTGCACCGGCTGATCGAGCGCGTAGTCGCGGCGGATCTGCTGCACCAGCAGGGGGTCGGCCCGTTGCCCCAGCATTGCGCGCGCCGGGTCGCCGAGGCCCACCGCGGTGAGCGCGAAGACTAGCAGGCTGACCCCGATCAGCACGGGCACGAGCGCGAGGACGCGCCGGGCCGCCGGCTCGATCAGCTCATTCAACCTTGACTTTGCGGAGGGGAGCCAGGAACTCGGGCGCGGTGGAAAGCGGCGAGCGCTCGAGCCCCTTGACGGTCGGCCGGATGAGGGCGCGGCTCGCGTAGTGGTAGAGGGTGATCCAGAGACCGTCGTCGAGCAGCCGCTGCTCGGCGTCCTGATAGATCTTCGTGCGCGCCGGGCCGGCCGGCATCGCGTCGGCCTGGTCCAGGAGCCGGTCCAGCTCCGGATTGCGATAGCGCGAGGTGTTGCCGGCCGCGCCGACGTTGCGCGAGTGGAACAGCACCGTCACGAAGTTCTCGGGATCCGGGTAGTCGGCGATCCAACCTTGCCGGAACATCGTCACCGCACCCTCGTCCACGACCTTGATGTGCGCCGCCCAGTCGAGCCGCCGCAGCTCCAGCGTGATGCCCACCTCCCGGAGCTGCGCCTGCAGCAGCTCGGCGATGCGCTGGTTGAGATCGCCGGTGTTGAAGTGGTACGCGATCGGCGGCAGCCCGCGGCCGCCGGGATGGCCGACCTCGGCCAGGAGCTGGCGAGCCCGGTCGCGATTGAATCCCGGCGCGGTCACTTTCGGGTTGTAGCCGGGCAGTGACGGCGGGAGGATCCCCTTCCCGGCGATCACGCAGCCCTCGAGGAGCCCATCCACAATACCCGCCGGATCGATGGCATGCGCGACGGCCAGACGCATGCGTCGGTCGTTGAAGGGTGGCTTCTCGACGTTGAAGCGGACCGCGTGAGTGCCGATCGTCGGCCAGATGGCGACCTGGCTCTTCAGGGCGGCGTCAGCCTTCACCGCGCGGCAGTGGCCGGTGGGAATGTCGCTCACGTCGAGGTTCCCGGCCTTGAAGTCGTTGAAGCGCGTGATCTCGGCCGGGATGATGCGGAACACGATACGCTCGAGCCAGGGAGCCCCGCGGAAGTGGTCGGGAAACGCCTCCAGGACCACCCGGTCGTCGCGGCGCCACTCCTTCAGGCGAAAGGCGCCGCTGCCCACCGGCCGGGTAGCGAAGGCCAGGCCGAGCCGCTCGGTCTCCTCGCGGGGCACGATGGACGCCGCGTCGTAAGCCATCAGGAAGAGGAAGGGCGCGAACGGGGCGTCGAGCTTGAGCTCCAGGGTGCGCTCGTCCACCACCCGGATCCCGGCGATCTCGCCCCCCTGCCCCTTGATGAAGGCCGGCGCCCCCGAGATCTTCTCGAACACCCACGGCCGCTTCCCGCGCGCGGCCCGCTCGAACGAGAACTTCACGTCCGCGGCCCGCATCGGGCGGCCGTTCTGGAACTTCACGCCGGGACGCAGCACGAAGGTGTAGACGCGCTGGTCCCGCGAGACCGTCCAGCGCTCGGCCAGGGCCGGCCCCGGCTCGAGGCGTTCGTCGAGCTCGACGAGCGTGTCGAAGATCTGCCGGACCACCGCCGACGACGTGGTGTCGGTGGCCTGGGCCGGATCGAGCGTCGGCGGGTCCGAGTTGAAGACACCGCGGAGGGTGCCCGCCGTCTTGCCGTCCGCGCCCAGCGCCGGACCGGCAACCGCGACGAGGAGGCTGAGAATCGCGAGCAAGCAACGTCTCATCGCCCGCTCCCGGGCGCGGAGGGCGACGCCGGACCCGGCTGATCGACCCAGACCCGGTCGAAGCGAGGGTTGCCGCTCGGGTGCAGCCGCAGGTTCCTCACCTCCCCGCGCGCCCGCCCC
>DATFWA010000266.1:0-7803 GCA_035259825.1 Candidatus Methylomirabilota bacterium
CAGCCGGGGCTGGGACATGCTCCGTCGCACCGCCGTCGTGACCGCGGTGGGACTCGGCGGCACCGTGGCCGTGCTCGGCGTGCTCTGGGGGCGTCAGAGACGCTTCTCCATGAAGACGCTGAGCGGATCCGGCGCGTAGCCGCCGAAGGGCTCGCGCTCGCGGTAGCCGGCCGAGCGATAGAGCCCGACCGCCTCCGGCTGATGAATGCCGGTCTCGAGGCGTAGGTACTCGAGACCCTCTCCCCGCGCTTCCGCCTCGACGCGCTCCAGCAGCTGCCGGCCCAGGCTCATGCCGCGGGCTTCCGGCGTCACGTACATCCGCTTCAGCTCGCCGTATCCCTCCGGATCGACGCGCAGGGCGGCGCAACCCAGCGCGGTGCCGTCCCGCCGGGCCACGAAGAACCGCACGGTCGGCCCGGCAAGAGCGTCGACGTCGAGAAAGTGATTGCTCTCCGCGGGGTAGAGCGCACTCTGGTAGGCGTCGAGCGCCTCTAGCAGGCGACCCACATCCGCCTGACGGGGAGATTCCAGCGCGAGCGTGACGTCGCTCATCGCGGCCTCAGCCGGCCCTCGCCGCGCCGGGCGTCTGCCCAGTACCGCAGCGCGTGTGGGGTGAACGGCAGCGCGCGGCGCGAGACGGCGGAGAGGAGGTCGAGCGCGCGCGCCTGGCCATGGGTCCAGCGCAGCCCGTACGCCGCCCGAATGCTCGGGGGCAGGAGGCCCACCGCCGGCAGGGCAGCCAACCGGAACGCGGGGCGCAAGACGCCGGGCACCGGCGGCTCGAGGACCTCTCGCGAGAGGCGCCGCGCGGTGTCCGTGACCTCGATTGCGCCGGTGGCCAGCATCGTCTCCAGATACTCCTGCAACTGGGCCTCGGTGCGGGGCAACCGGCCGGCCGGGATCCCGAGCAGCGGCTCGATCCCGCTGGCCTCGGCGCAGTAGCGATCGCCGTCCAGGCGGTCGATCGGCGCCACGAAGAGCCGGTACGCGATCAGGAAGGAATCGAGGAGAGTCGCGTGCACCCACGTGAGCAGCGCCGGATCGTGAGCGCTGTAGCCGACACCGGCCGGCACGCCTCCCGCAGCCTGGCCGAGCCGCCCGTGGACCCGGTCGTGGATGGCGTTGATCCTCGCCGTCGCCGCCGACACCTGCGCGTCGGTGCCGAACGTGAGCGTGAGCATGGAGCGCAGGGTCCGGTCGAGCCGGCGGAGCCAGCCCCAGGGCTCGGTCGTGAACGCGCTGTGGTCGGCGACGCCCTGCGCCACCATTGGATGCGCGATCTGCAGCAGGATGGCCCGACCCCAGCCGGCGAGCAGGACCCGCTCGCGGTGGATTCTCCACGCCATGCCCGTGCGCGCGATACCATCGGTGACGTCGGCCGGGTGTAGGGCGGGCATGGATGCATTATGCCGCGGCCCGGAAACTTCGGGCGCACGCCGGTCGTTGTGTGAGCGTCACCCCTTACTCCCGAAAGGAGAGCGCGATGCGTCGAGCCGTCCCGTTCCTGGTCACGGCCCTGCTGCTGACCGGCCTCGTCCTTCCGGCCGCCGCCCTCGAAGTGGGCCAGAAGGCGCCCGACTTCACCCTGGCGGCCCCCGGGGGCAAGCAGGTCAAGCTGTCGGACCTGACCGCCAAGGGCCCCGTCGTCATCTTCACCTTCATCCAGGCGTTCACCGGCACCTGAACCAAGGAACTGCTCGGCTTCGAGGGGGCCATGCCCCAGTTCGAGGCCGCGGGCGCCCAGGTCGTGGGCGTGAGTGCCGACCATGTCGCAACGCTGGAAGCCTGGGGCAAGCAGAACAAGATCTCCTACCTCCTGCTGTCCGATTTCCGCCGCACGATGCTTCCGGCCTACGACGCGTTGGTCACCGACGAGAAGAGCCCGATCTTCCGGTACGCCAAGCGCGCCTACTTCGTGATCGACAAGAACGGGGTGCTTCGCTGGACCAAGGTCGAGGCGAATCCGCTCGACCTGCTCGATCCCGCGGAAGTGCTGCAGGCCGTCAAGGCAGCCGGCGTCTGATGATGATCAAGCCCGCCGCGGGGAGCCTGATCGCGGTGGCGCTCTGGGCCGCGGCCGCGGTGGCGCAATCCGCCACCGCGCCGCCGGCCTGGGAGAAGATGGGCGTGCAGCGCTACGAGCCGCCGAAGGCGGCGCCCGCCTTCGCCCTGCCCGCGCTCGACGGCAACACCGTGCGATTGGAGGACCAGAAGGGCAAGGCGCTCCTGCTCTTCTTCTGGGCGACCTGGTGACCGGACTGCCGGGAGGAGTTACCTTCCGTCAACCGGCTGTACCAGGAGTTCAAGGGCCAGGGCCTGGAAGTTCTGCTGATCTCCTTCCGTGAGAGCGCCGACCTGGTAAAGCGCACCGCCGCCGACCGCGGGTACACCGCGCCCGTGCTCCTCGACGCCTCCGGCGACGTCACCGGCAAGCTCTACGGCGTGTGGGGACCGCCCACTGCGTATCTTGTGGACCGCGAGGGGCGCCTCGTCGGGCGGATGGTGGGCGCGAAGGACTGGAGCAGCCCCGCCGCGCGGGACGTGATCCGCACGCTCGTCGCGGCGCCTCACTGAGGGCGCGGCGCTAGCCGCGCCCTGCTGCGAGCGGCGGCGGGCCCGCCTGGTCCCGCGGGGCCGCGGCCATCGCGACCAACGCCCCCACCAGGTCGCCGAGCGCGTCGCGGCTAGCCTCGTCCTCGAGCTTACCGTCGCGGAAGTGGCGCGACTCCAGGTACACGCTCGTCGGCACCACCAGCGCGCCGAACCACGCGAGCACCGCGCGCAGCTGCCAGTCCACCCCGAGATAGTGGTGCGCCGTGGCCCCCATCGCGACGATGCCCACCGGCTTCGCGCGCAGTGCCTCCACCGGGGTCAGGTCGAGCAGGTTCTTGAGCGCGCCGGTGAACGAGGCGCGGTAGACCGGGCTGGCCAGCAGCACCGCGTCGGCCGCGGCGAGCGCGCCGACCACGCGCGCGGAGTCGTCGGTGAATCCGTCGAGTGGGCGCCCGTCCGCGAACGAGATGCGGTGCTCGCCCAGGCTCAGCACAGAAGCCGTGACGCCGGGCCGCGCCGCGGCTGTCTCGGCCGCGAACCGCACCGCCGCGTCGAGCCGCCCGGGCGGGGTGACCGCGCCGACGACCGCGACGAGGTTCATGCCGCCGGGCGATCCCGATCCCGGCGTGCCACCTCGGCGCGGACCAGCGGAATCAGCTCCCGGCCGTAGTCGGCGGCGTCGTGGAGCGGGTCGAAGCCGCGGATCAGCAGGGTGGTGACGCCCACGTCGTAGTAGTCGAGCAGGGACTCGGCGACCTGCTCGGGCGTGCCGACGAGCGCGGTCGTGTTGCCCGCCCCGCCGACCGCGGCCGCGATCGGCGTCCACAGCCGCTTGTCGTGCACCTCGGCCTGCTGCGCGAAGTCCACGAGCCGCCGGGCTCCCACCGCCTCGGGCAGGGGCAGCGTGCGGTCGCCCTGCTTGGCCCGCACGCGCTCCAGGATGGCCCGCGCCTTGGCCCACGCCTGCGCCTCGGTCGAGGCGATGATCGGCCGCAGCGAGACGCTGAAGCGCAGGTCGCGCGGCTCGCGGCCGTGGCGCACCGCGAACGCGCGGAGGGTCGCGATGCGCTCGCGGATCGCGGCGAGCGGCTCGCCCCAGAGCATGTACACGTCGCAGTGCCGGACCCCGATCCGGTGCGCGGCCTCGGAGGCCCCGCCGAAGTAGAGCGGGATGCGCGGCTGCTGGCGCGGCTTCACGTCCGAGTAGGCGGCGGTGACTCGATAGAACTCGCCCTCATGGTCGAAGGGGCGTTCCTCGGTCCACATCCGGCGCATCAGCCCCAGGTACTCGTCGGTCCGGCGATAGCGCGTGTCGTGCTCGACGAAATCGCCGTCGCGCGCCTGATCCGCGTCGCTGCCGCCGGTGATGATGTGCAGCGCGATGCGCCCGTTCGAGAGCTGGTCCAGCGTGGCCGCCTTTCGCGCGGCCAGGGTCGGAGCCACGAAGCCCGGCCGATGCGCGATCAGGTAGCCGAGCCGCTCGGTGTGCGCCGCCGCATAGCCGGAGATCAGGAAGCCGTCCGCCGAGGTCGAGGTGTAGCCGACCAGCACTCGGTCGAAGCCGGCGTCCTCGTGGGCCCGCGAGAAGTCGCGGATCCAGGTCATGTCGATGGCCCCGCCGATGACGTGCACCGCGGCGCCGTCGGCGCCCTCGGGCCGCACTCCGATCATCCCGATGAACTCGATGGCCATCACGCTCTCCTTCCAGCCGGCGCGGCCACGCGCGAGGCGATGTGCTCGGCCAGGTGGCCGGCGTCGTCCCCGACCCCGCAGAGCACCGATGACCGCAGCGTGTGCAGCCACGGCAGGCCGAGGAAGTAGACGCCCGGGCAGCCCGTGACACCCCGACGATGCACGGGTTCGCCTCGGTCGTTGAGTACGGGCAGCCGGATCCAGCCGAGGTCGCGCCGGAATCCGGTCGCCCAGATCACCGTGGTGATGCCGGCTTCCTCGAGATCCAGCTCACGGATCGACGGGCCCTCGAACGGAGCCGGGGAGGATGGTGTCGGCTCGGCCGGGGCCTCGACGCCGGCCCGCTCGATGTAGGCGTCGACGGAGCGGGTGAACACCGCCACACTCTCGTCGCCAGCGGCCAGCAGGGTCTCCACGTCGTCAGCCAGGTGCAGGCGCGATCCGGTGACTCCGCGGAGATGCCCCAGCAGGACGACGCCGTCGTCGCTATAGCGACGGAGATCGATGTCGTGGCCGCCGCCGACACCGGTGACCAGCGGGTTGGGCCGCTCGCGCGCCTCCGGCCGCTCCTCGAGCGTCTGATCGAGCGCGCCCAGCTGCTCCATCCACCAGAACATGTCCCGTCCCCGGTAGCGGCGAGGATAACGGCGGTGCCGGCCCACCGAGAGATACACGCGGCGTCCCGCCGCGAGCAGGTCCTCGACGATCTGGCAGCCCGAGGCTCCGGAGCCGACCACGAGCACTGCGCCGGCGGGCAGCCGGCCCGGATTGCGATAGCCGGTCGAGTGCACCTGCAGCACCTCGCTCGGCAAGGCTCGGCTCGTCGTGGGCACGATCGGCTCCTGGTACGGCCCGGTCGCGACCACCACGTTGTCGGCCTCGATCGGACCGTGAGTGGTGTCGAGACGTAGCGAGTCGCCGTCGCCCGACGGCCCCAGGGAGGTCACGCAGACGCCGGTCCGCACCGGCGCCCGGATGGCCTCGCGATAGCGCTCGATGAAGGCGATCACCTCGTCGCGCGTGGCGAAGCCGTCGGGATCACCGCCGTCGTATGCCTGGCCGGGCAGGCGCAGGGTCCAGTTCGGGAACTGGAACATCAGCGAGTCCCAGCGCTCGCTCCGCCAGCGCTCGCCCACCCGGCCTCGCTCGAGGATCACGTGGGGCCGTCCGAGCCGGCTCAGGTGATGGCTCATCGCGAGCCCGGCCTGCCCGCCGCCGACGATCACGGTCTCGTGACGCTCGCCCATGACCCGACAAGGCTACGGAGGCGAGTCGGCGGAGTCAATCCGCCCGGCGCGCGCTTGCGCCGTCGATGCAGGAGCCTATACTGTCCTGGTGTTCCATCCCGTCGTCGACCGGTGGTTCCGTCAGCGCTACACCGAGCCCACGCCCGTCCAGGCCCAGGCCTGGCCGCTCATCGCCGCCGGCCACGACGTCCTGCTGACCGCGCCAACCGGCTCGGGCAAGACGCTCGCGGCGTTCCTGGCCTGTCTCGACCGTCTCTTCCACGAGGCGGTGGAGGGCCGCCTCGAGGATCGCACCGCGATCCTCTACGTCTCGCCGCTCAAGGCGCTCTCCAACGACGTGCGGCGCAACCTGGAGGAGCCCCTGCGCGAGCTGGCCGAGGCGGCGGTGGCGGCGGGGCTCCCCGCGCCGCCGATCCGCACCGCGGTGCGGACGGGCGATACGCCCGCGCACGAGCGGCGGCAGGTCGGCCGGCGGCCCCCGCACGTGCTCGTGACCACGCCGGAGTCGCTCTTCATCCTGCTCACCGCCGAGTCCAGCCGACGCTGGCTCTCCCAGGTGCGTACCGTCATCGTGGACGAGATCCACGCGGTGGCCGGCGACAAGCGCGGCGCGCATCTCGCACTGTCGCTCGAGCGGCTCGAGGAGCTGGTGCGGACCGGCGGCGGGGCGCGCCTGCAGCGCATCGGGCTCTCGGCCACCGTGCGCCCGATCGAGACCGCGGCGCGGCTCCTGGTGGGCGGCGACCGGCCACGGCCCGAGATCGTCAACGTGGGCCAGCGGCGCGACATGGACCTGGCGGTGGAGATGATCGGCGACGAGCTGGGCGCGGTCTGCACCAACGAGCAGTGGGAGGAGATCTACGACCGCGTGGCCGCGCTGACCCGCGAGCACCGCTCCACCCTCGTGTTCGTGAATACCCGGCGCCTGGTGGAGCGGGTCACCCGGCACCTGGCCGAGCGTCTCGGCGCCGAGCGGGTGGCCGCGCACCACAGCAGCCTGAGCCGGCAGCGCCGCTTCGACGCCGAGCAGCGGCTGAAGTCGGGCGAGCTCTCGCTGGTGGTGGCCACCGCGTCGCTCGAGCTGGGCATCGACGTGGGCACCGTGGACCTCACGTGCCTGATCGGCTCGCCGCGCTCGATCGCGACCGCGCTGCAGCGGGTGGGCCGCTCCGGCCACGCCCTGCTGGCGACGCCCAAGGGCCGGCTCTTCCCGCTCACCCGCGACCAGCTGGTGGAGTGCGCGGCGCTGGCCCGCGCGGCGCGGCGCGGTGAGATCGATCGGCTCGGCCTGCGCAACGCGCCGCTCGACGTACTCGCCCAGCAGATCGTGGCCATCTGCGCCAGCGAGGAGCAGGACGAGGACCGGCTATTCGCGCTCTGCCGACGCGCCGCACCCTACGCCGACCTCACCCGGCACGACTTCGACCAGGTGGTGGACATGCTCGCCGACGGCATCACCACCCGCCGCGGGCGCGCCGCCGCGCGGCTGCACCGCGACGCGGTGGGGCGGCGCCTCAAGGCGCGGCGCGGCTCACGGCTGGCCGCCATCACCTCGGGCGGCGCGATCCCGGACAACGCGAACTACGACGTCGTGCTGGAGCCGGACGAGACCACGATCGGCTCGCTCGACGAGGACTTCGCGATCGAATCGATGGCCGGCGACGTCATCCTGCTCGGCAACACCTCGTGGCGCATCCGCCGGATCGAGAGCGGGAAGGTGCGCGTCGAGGACGCGGGCGGGGCGCCGTCCACCATTCCGTTCTGGCTCGGCGAGGGACCGGCGCGCACGCCCGAGCTGTCCGCCGAGCTGGCCGCGGTGCGCCAGGGCGTGGCGGACCGGCTGCACGAGCCGGAGGCGGCGGTCTCGTGGCTCGAGCAGGAGACTGGGCTCGACCGCCGCGGCGCGACGCTCGCGCGCGACTATATCGCGGCCGCGCACGCGGCCCTGGGCGCGGTGCCCACCCGCGACACGGTGGTGGTGGAGCGCTTCTTCGACGAGGCCGGCGGCATGCAGATGGTCATCCACGCCCCCTTCGGCGGCCGCATCAACCGCGCCTGGGGCATGGCCCTGCGCAAGCGGCTCTGTCACTCGTTCAACTTCGAGCTGCAGGCCGCGGCCACCGACGACGGCGTGCTGCTGTCCCTGGGCCCGCAGCACAGCTTCCCGCTCGAGGCGGTCTTCGAGATGTTACACCCGCACGGGCTCGACGAGCTGCTGGTCCAGGCGGCGCTGCAGGCGCCGATGTTCGTCACGCGCTGGCGCTGGAACGCCAGCCGCTCGCTAGCGCTGCTGCGCTGGCAGGGCGGCCGG
>DATFWA010000267.1:0-4035 GCA_035259825.1 Candidatus Methylomirabilota bacterium
GCGAGCGGGCGCACGTGGCCGGCACCAGCGCGCGCTTCGAGGGACAGATCCACTTCCCGCCGTGGCCGCCCGGCCTGCCCGGCACCGAGCGCCTGCTCGAGATCATGCGGGCGGCGGGACGTGAGCTGGGCGTGGAGGTGCGGGCCATCAAGACCGGCGGCGGCTCGGACGGCAATCACACCTCGGCGATCGCGCCCACGCTGGACGGCATGGGGCCGAAAGGCAGCCGTGCGCACAGCGAGGAGGAGTTCATCGAGGTGGCTACGCTGCTCGAGCGGACGAAGATGATCGCCCTCTTCCTCGACCGCTGGGCCGCCGAGTTCGAGATCCCGGCGCGCTGATTCGAGCGGCGCGCCGGGGCCCGCGCCTCAGGCGAAGTGGCAGGCGACGGCGCGCCCGTCGACGGGGCGCAGCGCCGGCTCCTCCTCCGCGCACCGGGCCTGGGCGAGCGGGCAGCGGGTCCGGAAGCGGCAGCCGCTGGGGATGTCGCGCGGGTTCGGCGGCTCGCCCTCGAGGGCGAAGTCCTGCGTGACGCGGCGGCCGCCGATGCGCGGCACCGCCGCCAGCAGCGACTGCGTGTAGGGATGGCGCGGGGCCTCGAACACGCGCGCCGTCGGGCCGTGCTCCACGATCTTGCCCAGGTACATCACCGCGATGCTCGCGCACATCGCGCGCACCACCGAGAGATCGTGCGAGATGAACACGTAGGTGAGCGCGAACGTCTCCTGCAGGCTCCGGAACAGCTTGAGTACGCTGGCCTGGACCGACACGTCGAGCCCGGAGGTGGGCTCGTCCAGGATCACCAGGCGGGGCCGCAAGGTGAGGATGCGCGCGAGTCCCACCCGGCGTTGCTGGCCCCCGGAGAGCTCGTGCGGATAGAGGTCGAGGTGAGCGTCGGGCAGGCCGACCGCGGCCAGGATCGTGCCCACTTCCCGCTCCCGCTCGGCGCGAGTCAGCGTGGTGTGAATCACGAGCGGCTCGTGAAGCAGGGGCCCGATCTTCCAGCGCGGGTCGAGCGAGGCGCCCGGGTCCTGGTAGACGTACTGCAGGTCCTTGGCCACCGCGCGCCGCGCGCGGCGGGGCAGCTGCCCGATCTCGCGGCCGGCGAAGCGGATCTCGCCCGCGGTCGGCGCGTAGATGCCTATCACCGTCTTGCCGAGCGTCGACTTGCCGCAGCCGCTCTCGCCGACCAGGCCGAGCGTTTCGCCCGGGCGCACCTGCAGCGAGACGCCGTCGACGGCGCGCAGCCAGCCGACGCGGCGGCCGAAGGGACTGCGCACCGGGAAGTGGCGTTGAAGGTTGACCACATCCAGCAGCGGGGTGGCCAGCGCGCTCACGCGCCGGCCCCGACGGGAGCGTCGACGGGGTGGTGGCAGCGGACGCGGTGGCCGTCGCCGAGGGAGCGCGGCTCCGGGCGCTCCACGCGGCACTCCGCGGTCGCGTAGTCGCAGCGCGGGTTGAACCGGCACCCCGACGGCGGGCTCACCAGGCTCGGCACCTCGCCCGGGATGTCGCGGAGCTCACCGTCCGGACTCGGCACGCTGGCCAGGAGGCGCCGCGTGTAGGGGTGCGCAGGGCGGCCGAAGAAATTGTCGGTCGGCGCCGCCTCCATCTCCTGGCCGGCGTACATCACCACCACGCGGTCGCACAGCTCGTGCGCGGTGCCCAGATCGTGGGTGGTGAAGAGCACCGACACCCCGCGCTCCTTCACCAGCGCGCGCAGCAGCCGGAGGATCTGGGCCTGGATCGTCACGTCCAGCGCGGTGGTCGGCTCGTCCGCGATGATGAGGTCGGGCTCGGGCAAGAGCGCCATCGCGATCATGAGCCGCTGCCGCTGGCCGCCGGAGAACTCGTGGGGCAGCCGACGCAGCGCCCGCACCGGCTCGGGGATCTGCACCGCGCGCAGGGTTTCGAGCACCGCGTCGCGGTCGGCCCGCTGGCGCGCGCGGGGATAACGCCCGAAGAGCGACGCCGGCCGCGCCTGCTCCCGCGCGCGGGGGGACTTCCACTTCATCAGATCCATGATCTGGGTGCCGACCGGGAATAGTGGGCTCAACGACGTGAACGGGTCCTGGGGGATGAAGGTGATCGCGCGGCCGCGGATCCGCTCGTTCACCGTCGCCGGGTCCTGCTTCAGCAGATCCACGCCGCGGAAGCGCACCTCGCCGCCGCGGATCCGCGCGGCGCCCTCGGGCAGGATGCCGAGGATCGCGCGGGCCAGCGTGGTCTTGCCGCAGCCGCTCTCGCCGACCAGGCCCACCACCTCGCCGGGCGCGATGTCGAGGTTGATGCCGTCGAGCACCTGCGCCGGGCCCCGGTCGATGGCGAAGTCCACGCGCAGGCCGCGGACCGCGAGCAGCTCAGCCATCGCGCGCGGGGCTCCGGCGCAGCCGCGGGTCGAGCACGTCGCGCAGACCGTCGCCGAGCAGGTTGAAGCCCATGACGGTGAGAAAGATCGCCACGCCCGGCGCCGCCGCGTACCACCAGGCGTCGGGCAGGAACTCGCGCGACTCCGCGATGGTGCGTCCCCACTCCGGGGTGGGCGGCGGCGGCCCCAGCCCGAGGAAGCCGAGCGCCGCAGCGGTCAGGATGGTGAAGCCCATCCCGATCGACGCCCGCACGATGATCGGCGAGGCGATGTTCGGCAGCACGTGCAGCACGGTGAGCCGCCAGGGCGATGCGCCCAGCGCGGCGGTGGACTCGACGAAGGCTTCCTTCTGGAGCGACCGCGTCTCGGCGTAGACCACCCGGGCGAACCAGGGCCAGTAGGTGACCGAGAGCGCGAGGATGACGTTGGGCAGCGACGGCCCCAGGGTCTGGGCGATGGCGATGGCCAGCACCACTTGCGGCACCGCCAGGAAGATGTCGGAGACGCGCATGAGCATGTCGCTCACCCAGCCGTGGTAGTAGCCGGCCACGAGGCCGATCGGCACCCCGATGACGAGCGAGGCGCCGACGGCGATGAGGCCGATGAGGATGGTGATCCGCGCCCCGAAGAGGAGGCGGCTGTAGACGTCGGCGCCCATGCGGTCGGTGCCCAGCCAGTGCGTGCCGCTCGGCGCCCGGAGGCGCTCGGACGGGTGCAGCTCGAACACGTCGTCCGGGTGCGTCGACAGGACCGGCGCCAGCAGCGCCGCGGCCACCAGCAGCGCGATGAGCACCAGCCCGATCAGCGCCGACCGGTCCCGCCCCAGCCGCGCCACCACGAACCACGCCGTGGTCATGTCGCGCGTTCTCGTGGGTCGACGAGGGTGTGGGCCAAGTCGACGAGCAGGTTCACTACGATGAAGATCGCCCCGGCCCAGACCGTGAAGCCCATCACCGCGTTGTAGTCCGAGCGCACGATGGAGCTGACCGCGTAGGTGCCGATGCCCGGCCAGTCGAACACCGCCTCGGTCACCACCGCCCCCGCGAGCAGGATGCCGAAGAGCAGGCCGATCTGCGTCACCGTGGAGGTGAGCGCGGAGCGGAGTATGTACTTCCATACGATGAGCGGGCGCGGCAGGCCCATCGCGCGCTCGTAGAGGACGAAGTTCGACTGCATGACGTCCAGCACGCCGGCCCGCGTGAAGCGCACCAGGGTGGCCAGCGCCGGGAACGCGAGCGTCGCGGCGGGCAGGGCCAGGTGCCGGAGCGCGGCGCCGAAGGTGGCCCAGTCCCACGTCAGCGCGGCATCTACTAGATAGAGGCCGGTGATGTTCTGAGGGGGAAAGCCGGGCAGGCGGCCGTTGAGCGGCGTCCAGCCGAGGCGCATCGAAAAGAGCAGCTGCAGCATGATGCCGAGCCAGAAGCCGGCGATGGCGAGGCCGGACACGGTGAGGACGCGCAGGGCGTGGTCGAGCACGGAGTTGCGCCAGAGCGCGGAGACGACGCCGAGCGGGATGCCGATGAGGACGGAGACCAGCATGGCCACCACGGTCAGCTCGATGGTGGCCGGCAGCCGGTGGGCGAGGTCATCCAGGATCGGCCGCCGCGTGAACAGGCTCACGCCCATGTCCCCGCGCGCGAGATTGCCGAGATAGGCGACGAACTGCA
>DATFWA010000268.1:0-8555 GCA_035259825.1 Candidatus Methylomirabilota bacterium
GCCGGGACGACCAGCGTCACCTCGTGGCCCCGCTGCACGAGCCGATCGGCGTGGATGAGGATCGCGCGCACCCCGCCCGCGACGCGCAGGTGCGGGCACAGGAACGTGACCTTCATCTCGGCCAGGTCATATCGCCATGGATACCTGGCCGGTACGACGGTAGGCGGCGGGGTCCAGCACCACGTTGATGGCGTAGACCTCGTTCGAGCCAAGGGCGCGCTCGAGCGCTGGTCTCAGCTGGCTCGGTTCGGTCACGTGGATACCCTTGCCGCCGAGGGCCTCCACCATCCGGTCGTAGCGCGTGAACGGCAGCGACGTAGCTACCGCGCGCTCGGCGCCGAAGAACGACAGCTGCGGGTTGCGAATCTGCCCCCAGCCGCCATCGTTGCCGACCACCACCGTCATCGGCAGCCCGAACCGCACCGCGGTCTCGATCTCCATGCCGTTGAGGCCGAAGGCGCCATCGCCCGCGATGAGCAGCACCCGCTGCTCCGGCCGCAGCAGCTTGGCCGCGATCGCAAAGGACGGGCCGACCCCGAGGCAGCCGAAGGGACCGGGATCGAGCCACTGGCCTGGCCGAGAGAGCGCCACGATCTTAGAGGCGCAGCCGACCACGTCGCCGCCGTCACCCACCACGGTCGTGCGGGCGTCCACCACCGCCGCGATCTCGTGGGCCAGCCGATAGTGGCTGATCGGCACGTCGTCGGATCGTCGCTCGACCATCAGCCGCGACTGCGCGTCGGCTTCCTTCTTGCGCACCGCCTGCCGCCACGGCTCGAACCGCGCCGCGAGATCGCGCGGGACCGCATCGGCCAGCCCGCGAAGCGTGAGCCCGATGTGGCTCGTGAGCCCCACGGCCAGCGGCCGGTTGCGGCCCAGCTCCGCAGGGTCGCAGTCCACCATGGCCACCTGCACCGCCTCCGCGAAGGACGGCGGCCGCCCGTAGCCGAGCCGGAAGTCGAGCGGAGTGCCCAGCACCAGCACGACGTCGGCCTGCCCCAGCGCGAAGCCGCGCGCCTGAGCGAAGGCGTGCGGGTGATCGTACGGCAGGCAGCCGCGCCCGGCGCCATTCATGAACACGGGCACGCCGGCCCGCTCGGCCAGCACCTGCAGGTCCTTGGCCGCGTCGTCCCAGTAGACGCCGCTGCCCGCCATGACCACCGGTCGCTCCGCCCGGCCGAGGAGGCTCACCAGCTCCTGCACCGACTCCGGGTCGGGGGCACTCGGCCGGCGATGGGCGTAGGCGGTCGGAATCGGCGCGAGCCGGTCCTCGACAACGGTCATGAGGAGGTCGACCGGGATCTCGACGAACACGGGGCCCGGCCGGCCGGTGAGCGCGTGGCGGATGGCGGTGGTGAGCACCTCCGGGATCTGACGCGTCTCGGATACCGTCCAGGAGCCCTTGGTGATCGGGCGCAGCAGATCGACCTGCTCGACCTCCTGCAACGAGCCCAGCCCGCGCAGTCCGAGCGGCGCGGCGCCGCCGATGAGCAGCACCGGGCTCCGCGCCGAGTGCGCGTTGGCGATGCCGGTGACCGCATCGGTGACCCCGGGACCCGCGGTCACCAGCGCCACCCCGATGTTGCGGGTGAGCCGCGCGTAGGCGTCTGCCGCGTGCGCGCACGCCTGCTCGTGCCGCATGTCCACGACCTGCACGCCCTCGGTGATACAGCCGTCGTAGATCGGCAGGATGTGGCCGCCGCAGAGAGTGAAGACGTGGCCCACGCCGGCTTGCCGCAGCGTGCGCGCGACCAGGTGGCCGCCGTTGAGATCAGCCATGGGAGGGCAGCGGCGCAGCCGGAATGTGGACGATCTCGAGCTTGAGCCGGTCCGGATCCTCGAAGAACACCGCGTAGTAGCCAGGGCGGTACTCCGGGAACTCGCGAGGGGTCTCGTAGAGAGATCGCAACCGGCGCGGAATCATGAACTCGTCGCGGAACCGGTCGACGTCCTCGCGCTGCGCGACGCGAAGGGCTAGATGGTTGAGGCCCGCCCGCTTGCGGTGGAATCCGTGGCCCGCGTGCGCCGGATCAGCACCCATCACCCAGATGTCGGCCCCGCTCCCCGTCGAAAAGCCGGCCGCCGTGTCGGTCTGGTAGACCGTGCGGTACTCGAGGTAGCCCAGCAGCTCGCGGTAGAACGGCAGGGAGACCTTCGGATCGCGCACGTTGATCTGCAGGTGGTAAACCTGCGCCTTCACCAGAACTTCTCCCACTTCACGCTCTTGCGGTCCATCCCCTTTTTGACGAGCACGTCGCGCACCTTGTTGATCGTCTCGCCGCCACCGCAGACGTAGACCACCAGGCGATCCACTCCGTACACGAGGCGCTCGACCGCCTCGGCCGGCTCCCCTTTCTCGCCCCGCCAGGTGGCGGGCGGCTCGCGTAGCACGGGCAGATACGAAAACGCCGGATAGCGTCGGGCGAGCGAGCGAAAGTCGACGTCGTAGACGAGCCAGCCATGGTTGCGGGCCCAGTAGATGAGAGCGGTGGGCCGGCCGTAGCCGGTCTCGTACAGATGCGTGAGCATGGAGCGGATCGGCACGATCCCGATCTCCTCGGCCACGAACACGACCCGGCGCGAATCGGCGCGATTGAACACGAAGCCCCCGGTCGGTCCCTTGAACGTCACCGCCGCGCCGGGCTCGAGCGCGCGCACCCACTGCGAGCCGATGCCGCCCGGGGCCACGTCGATCGAAAGCGTCAGGGCGCCCTTCCGGGTGGGCGACGACACCATGCTCCAGGCGCGGACGTTCTTGGAGCCGAAGGGCACGGAGATCCACTGCCCCGCCTCGAAGGTGAAGTCGGTGGGCTCGAGGACCTTGAGGTCCACCTCGATGATCTCGGGCGTCAGTGACCGCACCGCGGTGACCTCGGACCGACATTCGCGCGGCTTCATCCGTCCGCCCTCCCGGGACGGAGGGCCGGGTGTTGCGGTCGGCTCATGCGCCCTTATGCACGCGCGGGATGACCTCGCCCGCGATCATCTCCAGCTGGGCGCGCTCGTCGGCGGGATCTCCGATGGGGTTCATCACGAAGTAGCGGCAGCCGGCCTGCGCGAACCGCCCGATCTGCTCGGCGCACTGATCGGGCGTGCCGATCACCCCGTACTTGCGGGCCAGCGGACCGAAGTCCTGCGCGTACCGGTTCGAGAGCGTGCGCACCCAGCTACGCTCCGCGGTCTCGTAGTCGCGCCCAACGGTCACGAAGGTCAGGTGCGCGGTGACGAAGCGCTCCAGGCTCCGGCCCGACTCCTCGGCGGCGCGGCGGATCTTGTCCAGGCTCTGCGCGTAGCGCTCCGGCTGGACCACGTACGAGATCCACCCGTCGCCCTGCCGGCCCGCGCGAGTCAGCGCCGCGTCGGACCGTCCGCCGATCCAGATGGGCGGCCCCGGCTTCTGCACCGGCTTGGGATCGATGCTGACGCCCTCGAACCGCGTGAAGCGGCCCTGGAACGACGCCGGCGTGTCACGCCAGAGCGCGCGCACCACGTCGATGCCCTCGGTGACCCGCGCACCGCGCTCCTTGTGAGGGACGCCGCACGCCTCGAACTCCTTCGAATTCTCGCCGCCGACCCCCACGCCGAAGATCAGCCGGCCCCCGCACAGTGCATCGAGCGTGGAGGTGATCTTGGCCACCACGGTCGGCCTGCGGAGCGCGAGCAGGTACACGCCGCTTCCCAGCTTGATGCGCCGGGTGATGCCGGCGTAGGACGCGAGCAAGGTGAGCGATTCGTAGAGCGGGTTGTGAAAGGAGACGTGATCCCCCGTCCAGAGCGAGTCCAAACCGAGAGCCTCGCAGCGCTGAGCGAGGGCGAACTGCTCCTCGGGCGGATGCATCGAGAGGAAGGCGCCGAAGCTGAGCGGACCGGCCGGGCCCATGACTACCGCGGGAACGCGTCCTTCACGCCGCCGTCCACCGTGATGGTGCAGCCCGTGGTCTTGGCCGATCGATCGCAGGCCAGGAACAGCACCGCCTCCGCGACGTCCTCGGGCAGGATCGGCCGGGCCAGGATGTTGCGCTTCCGGTAGAAGTCCTCGAGCTCGTCGACCGTGATGCCCTGCGCCCGCGCCCGCTCGCGACGCACGTCTTCCGACCACAGCTTGGAGTCGCGGAACACCGCGTCGGGGTTCACGATGTTGGAGCGGATGCCGTGCGGCCCGCCCTCGAGGGACAGCACCTTGGCGAGCTGAGCCTCGGCGGCCTTGGAGGCCGAGTACGCGGAGAAATCCTTGCCCGGCGACATCACGTTCTTGGTGGCGACGAACACGAATGCGCCGCCGAGCCGCTGCGCCTTGAGGATTCGCATGCCTTCCCGGGCGACCAGGAAATGGCCGGTGGCGTTGACCGCGAAAGAGCGCTCCCAGTCGGCCAGCTCCATCTGGTCCACGGGGGCCGAATGCGCCGTCCCGGCGTTGGAGACCACGATGTCCACGCCGCCGTAGGCCAGCACCGCCTCCTCGAAGGCGGCGCGCACCGACGCTTCGCTCGTCACGTCCATGCCGAGGCCGAGGGCCCGGCCAGCGCCGTTGGCGCCCACGATCTCCTCGGCCACCTTCCGCGCGCCGGCCGCGTCCAGATCGGCCACGATCACGTGCCCGCCCTCGGCGGCCAGCCGCTGGGCCACCGCGCGCCCGATGCCGCTGGCGGCCCCGGTGACCAGGGCGATGTGCCGCGCCAAATCCTTCTCGGGCGGAGCGAGCGAGAGCTTGTAGAGCTCGAGCGGCCAGTACTCGACGTCGAAGGCGTCCCGCGCGGAGAGCGAGACGTAGCTGCCAAACGACGTCGCCGCGCCCAGGACCGAGATCGTGTGGTGGTAGATGTCATCCACGATGCCAGCGGTGCGGCGGTCCTTGCCGGCTGCGAAGAGCCCGAGCCCGCCCACCACGATCACCCGCGGGAATGGATCGGCCAGCGCGGCGCCGTGGTCGTTGTGCGACTCGAAGTACCGGGTGTAGTCGGCCACGAAGCGCTCGACCGCCGCAGCCACGCCCGCCCGGACCGACTCCGGATCTGCGGGATCGTCGACCGGGGCGAAGCACGGCAGCCGCTTGGTGAAGATGGTGTGATCCGGCGTGGCCGGACCGATACGGCAGAGCGCGGCGGCCTCGCGCGAGGCCGCGAACTCCAGCACGTCCGGCGTGTCGTCGAAGAACAGCACCTGGCGGCGACTCCGGCCGATCAGGCCGCGCAGGTGCGGCGCGACGGCCAGCGCGATCCGGCGCCGCGGATCGGCGGGCGGACTCGTCAACGCGACGCCGCCGAAACGCGCCCGGCCCCGGGCGCGATGGGCGATCGCCTCCTCGGCGCGGCTGATCAGCTCGATGGTGGCCAGGTAGGCCTCCTTGACCGAGGCACCCCAGCAGATCGTGCCGTGCTTCTCCAGCAGGATGGCCCGCGCGCGCGGATGCGCGGCGAAGACCTCCGAGACCTCCCGGGAGATCAGGAATCCGGGGCGCCGGTACGGCAATGCGATGACCTCGTCGCCGTAGACCTCGCGGAGCACGTCGCGGGCGCGATCGTTGTTGGTGAGCGAGACCACCGCGTCGGCGTGGGTATGGATGACCGCGGCGGCGGGCAGGAAGCCGTGGAGCAGCGTCTCGATCGACGGGCGCGGACTCGACGGCTCCTGCAGCGCGTGGGCGAGGTAGTCCACCATCTCCTGGTCGCCCATGTCCTGCCGCTCGAGCAGCGCGGTGACGTCGTCCATGCGCACGCCGGGAAAGTCCTTCGTCTGGATGCTCTTGAGGTCGGATCCGCTGCCCTTCACCCGCAGCACGCGCGTGGGCCGGCCGCGGTGATCGCGCTCCTCCCGCTTCACCGACGTGTTGCCCCCGCCCCAGACCACCAGCGTGGTCTCGGCGCCGATCAGGCGCGAGGCGTAGACGAGGAGATCGAGATCGTTCTTGTCCTGCGCGTCGGCGTCGCTCCAGCGAGAGTTCATGGCGCCCTCACCATACCCGAATCCGCCATGGCGGTAAAGGTTGCGGGACGCTATCGTAGGCGCGTGACCGCGTGGATGCGACGGCTGCTCGCGCTCGTGACCGCGCTCGGGCTCATCGTCGCGGGATGGAGCGATCGGACCGCGGGTCCACGCGCGGCGCGGGCGGACGGGATCATGCTCATCCAGGCCGGCGCGTTCTGGATGGGCAGTGATACCGACGCCCCGGGCGAGCGTCCGCAGCACCGCGTGTACGTCCGCGACTTCTGGCTCGAGCGGCACAAGGTCACCAACCGAGAGTTCGCGCTGTTCCTGGACGCGCGCGGTCTCCGGAGCGCCGACGGCGAGGACTACTTCGACCACGACGACCCCGACGCCCGCATCCACCGGCGCGACGGCCGTTTCACCGCCGATCCAGGCTTCGAGGACCATCCGGCGGTCGAAGTCACCTGGTACGGCGCCCGCGACTACTGCCGGTGGCGCGGCCGACGCCTGCCCACCGAGGCCGAGTGGGAGAAGGCAGCGCGCAGCGAGGATCGGCGGCGCTACCCGTGGGGCGACTCGCCGCCCGACCCCGCGCTCGCCGTCTACGGCCGAGCCTACAACGCCACTGACCGCGGCGACCGCCGGCCCGCCGGCGAGGGACCCACCGGCGTTCAGGATCTGGTCGGCAACCTGCGGGAGTGGACCGCCTCTGAATACCGACCGTATCCGTACCATCCCGAAGACGGCCGGGAGACGCCGGCGCCCCGAGCGCCGCGGGTGATCCGAGGGGCCAGCCACGACGATCCGGCCGACGCGCTACGGGTGACGATCCGCCGCTTCTACTCGTATGATGGAGAGCATCGCGGTCTGGCCCGAGGCCACCACCACACGGGCTTTCGCTGCGCCACTTCGGAGGACCTGGGAGGACGATGACGTCATGAGAGGCCTGATGATGGACTACCCCCTCACCCTCACGCAGTTCTTCGAGCGCACGCGCCGCCTCTTCCACCGGAAGACGATGGCCACGCGCGTGCCGGGGGTAGGCCTGCAGCGCTACACGTACGGCGACTACGCCGAACGCGTCTGCCGCCTCGCCGGGGCGCTGCGAGGACTGGGCCTCCAGAAGGGTGCCCGCGTCGGCACGTTCGCGTGGAACTCTCACCGCCACATGGAGGTGTACTTCGCGGCGCCCCTCATGGGCTTTGTGCTCCACACCGTCAACATCCGGCTCTCGGCCCAGGACATCACCTACATCGTCAACCACGCGGGCGACGAGGTGCTGATCGTCGACGCGAGCCTCTGGCACATCCTGGAGCCAATCCGCGGCGATCTCACCACCGTCAGGCGCATCATCGTGATGAAGGACACGCCCGACGCGGTGGTGCCGCCGGACGCGCTCGACTACGAGCAACTCGTGACGGGCACGCCGCCGGTCACGGAGTGGCCGCGCATCGAGGAGACCGACGCGGCCGGCATCTGCTACACCTCCGGCACCACCGGGCACCCCAAGGGCGTGGTCTACACCCACCGGGCGATCTACCTGCACTGCTTCGCCTCGTCCACGGTGGACGTGCTGGGCATCTGCGAGCGCGATGTGATTCTGCACATCGTGCCCATGTTCCACGCCAACGCGTGGTGCGTGCCGTTCGCGGGCGTCATGAACGGGGCGACCCAGATCTTCGGTGGCCCGAACCCGCAGCCGCGCGACATCATCGAGATCGTCCACCACGAGAAGGTCACGGTGGTGGGAGCGGTACCCACGGTGTGGATCGCCATTCAGGCCATCCTCGAGAAGGAGCCGCAGTGGGACATCTCCTCCATCCGCTGCATCCCGATCGGCGGATCGGCGGCGCCCCGAAGCCTCATCGAGCTGTTCGACAAGAAGTACGGCGCCTACATGCTGCACGCCTGGGGCATGACCGAGATGACGCCGCTGGGCAGCGTGTGCCGTCCGCGCTCGTACATGGACGCGCTCACCGAGGACGAGCGCTACGCGGTGCGGGCCAAGCAGGGCGCGCCCGTAGCCGGCGTGGACATGCGGATCGTCGACGACGCCGGCACGGTGCTGCCGTGGGACGGCAAGGGCGCGGGCGAGATCCAGGTGCGCGGGCCGTGGGTGACGAACGGCTACTACAACAACCCGGAGGGCGCCGCCCAGTTCACGGATGACGGCTGGTTCCGCACCGGGGACGTGGCCACGCTCGATCCCGACGGCTACATCCAGATCACCGACCGCACGAAGGACCTGATCAAGTCGGGGGGCGAGTGGATCTCGAGCGTGGACATGGAGACCACCATCATGGGCCACCCCAAGGTCCTGGAGGCCGCGGTCATCGCGGTCCCGCACGAGCGCTGGGTGGAGCGGCCCCTGGCCTGCATCGTGCCCAAACCCGAGCACAAGGGCAGCCTCACCGCGACCGAGATCTACGAGTACCTGAAGCCGCGTGTGGCCAAGTGGTGGCTGCCCGACGACGTGGTCTTCATCGAGTCGGTGCCCAAGACCAGCGTGGGCAAGTTCGACAAGAAGGTGCTGCGCGACCGCTTCAAGACGTGGAAGCCCCTGGCCTGAGACGACATCAGCAGCGTTTGGCCACGTCGGCCCATCGGTCGCCGGGCAGGAGCGGCTCGGG
>DATFWA010000269.1:0-10309 GCA_035259825.1 Candidatus Methylomirabilota bacterium
GCGACTGTTCGGGCTATCCATGGAACGAGTGGACGGGGCGCCAGGCTCTGACACGGTCTTCCGAGACCCAGACCCCCGCGGGCTCCCGCCCACCATCACGCCGGGCAGCTTACGCTTCCCCACAGGACGAGAGATACAAGGCCCCCTGGCGGGGGCAGGGCCGGCTACTTCGTCACGCCACCTGCTGCTTTCGAGTCAGGTGAGGAGGCGGGCCATTACGGCGTCGAGTTGGGAGCGGCGCCAGCCGTATGCAGTGATTGCGGCTACGCCGGGGGCGAGGTATTCGGCGTCCCACGGATCGCGCATGAGCACCACCGCCAGCCGCTTCGCGGCCGCCTGACAGGCCTCCAGGAGCGCGCGGTTGGACTTGTAGAGGTGGGCGTCGTAGAGGAATAGCACGGTGGCGTCGGCGGCGGCCGCCGCGCTCCGCGCGGTCTCGATCTCGTCCGCGGTCGGCTCCACGCCTACCACCGTCACTTCCGGCCGCACCCCGTAAGGCGCCATGCTCGCGGTGAGGTAGCGGGCCTCGTCCTGCATCGCCGGCTCGATGGTGATGCGATCGGCCAGCGAGGACAGCCGCGGGAAGATCGCCAGCACGCGGCCATTGAGCGCGGGCTTCCACCCGGCGTCGGGCGCCGCCACCATCGTGACCGCGCGCGTCGCCATCGCGCGGGCCAGCGGCTCGCCGTCGCGCTCGGCGTGCGGGTCGCCGCCGCTGAAGCGCTCCGGCCGCTTGGCGTCGAGCGCGTCCAGGCGGGCCATGCTGCGCTCCAGCGCTCGGAGCGGCAGCGCCTTGCTACGGTACGCGGACACCACCGCCTCGTAGGCGGCGCGCTGGGCGGGTGCGGTATGGCAGACCAGCAGGAGGTCGTGTCCCGCCGCGGCGGTGCGCACCGCCGCCTCGCCCATCGGGCAGACCGCGCCGATCGCTCCCATCTCCAGATCGTCGGAGATGATGACGCCACGGTAGCCGATCTGGCCGCGCAGATAGTCCTCCACGATCAGCTTGGAGAAGGTGGCGGGCATGCCCTCGGCCGGATCGAGCTTCGGGTAGAGCGGGTGCGAGGTCATGATGCAGTCCACTTCCGCCTCCATTGCGGCCAGGAACGGCACCAGGTGGACGGCGTGCATGTCGCCCCAGTCGGAGTCGATCACCGGGAGGCCCAGATGCGCGTCGACCGGCGCGTGGCCCTTGCCCGGGAAGTGCTTCGCGCATGCCGACACGCCCGCCGACTGCATGCCGCGGATTCGCGCGGCGCCGAGGCGGGCGACCCGCTGCGGCTCTTTGCCGTAAGAGCGGATGCCGATGTTGGGGCTGTAGCGATCGGTGAGCACGTCGAGGCACGGGCCGAAGTTGATGTCGACGCCGAGCCGCCGCAATTCGCGGCCCTCGATCAGCCCCTGGCGCCCCACCATCGCCTCGTCGTCGGCGGTGCCGGCGGTCAGGTTGTCGGGGAAGATGGTCACGCCTCGGTTCAGCATGATGATCCGGCCGCCCTCGTGATCGGTGGTGATCGTGAGCCGCCGCCCAAGCCCTTCCTCCAGCCGCCGGATGAAGCGCAGGAAGCGCTCCGGCGTCTCGAAGTTGCGGCGGTAGAGCATCAGGCCGCCGGCGTGGATCTCGTGGAGGTGGCGCAGATCGTCGTCGGTGGCGTCCGGTCCCGGCAGCCCGACGATGAATTGCCGTCCCACCATCGATTCGAGGCTCATGCGATCCTCCGGCGCGTCGGTCGAGTGCTCATCGGACTCGGGTGCGCAACGATAGCGCGCGTGCTCATCGATAGAGAAGGAAGGGCCGGCGTGCACGGGCGAACGCGGCCAGGTCCCTCCGCCAGGAGGCTTCCATCCGCGACAGGGCGACACCGCGCTCGATGTCGCGGCGGATGCGGTCGGTGCCGCAGATGAGATCGATCGGCAGCTTCTTCCACTGGAACTCGTAGGGCGGCCGCTTCCAGCGGAAGCCCCGCGGGGCCTGGCGTCGGGCCTCGATGATCAGCGCCAGGTAGGTCGCGTACGACTTGAAGCGCTCCTGGTCGGTGACGTGCACTTGCACGCCCTCGCACCTCCGCCGCGCCCACTTGTGGAACATCGGCTCGAAGGCAGCCGCGCGGAAGCCCACGCCGGGCAGGCCGCGGCGCTCGAGGGCGGCGGCCAGCCGGACGCCGTCCAGGTACGGGGCGCCGACCCACTCGAAGGGCCGCGTGGTGCCGCGCGCCTCGGAGATGTTCGTGCCCTCGAGCAGACACCCGCCCGGGTACACGCGCGCGGTATCCGGCGTGGGCATGTTGGGCGATGGCGCCACCCACGGCAGCCCGGTGTCCTCCCAGAGCATCTTGCGCCGCCAGCCCGCCATGGGTACCACCGTGAGATCGCAGCCGAGCGACTGCGTTTCGTTGTGGTAGGCGGCCAGCTCGGCGATCGTCATGCCGTGGCGGATGGGCAGCGGATAGAGGCCCACGAACGAGGCGAAGCGCGGATCGGCCCAGTTGCCCTCAAGATGCTCGCCGCCGAGCGGATTCGGGCGGTCGAGCACGATCACCGGCTTGCCCACGCGCGCGCACACCCGCATGGCCAGGACGGTGGTCCACGCGAAGGTGTAGTAGCGCGAGCCCACGTCCTGCAGGTCGACGACCAGCACGTCGATGTCCCGCAGCATGGCGGGGGTGGGCTCGAGCCGCTTGCCGTAGAGACTGTGGATGCGGAGCCGGCGCGCACGGTCGAACTCGGTGCCGATGTGGGCGTGATCCTGTACGACGCCGGCCAAACCGTGCTCGGGCGCGAACAGCGCGGTGAGCCGCACCCGGCGCAGCCCGCGGATGACGTCGGCAGCGTGGGTGAGATCGTGGGTGACCGAGGCGGGATGGGAGAGCAGACCGACCCGGCGCCCCGCCAGGAGCGCGGGCAGCCGGCTCCGGAGCACGTCGAGCCCGGCGCGGACGGCGGTCATCCGCGCGAGGGCAGCTCGACCACGCCGCCGCCGATCACCGACTGCTCGCCATCCTGGTTGCGCGCCTCCTGCTCGATGTCGACCAGGTGGCGTCCGTTCTCGATGCGCTTGCCGGTGACGCGGCCCTCGATGATCAGGTAGTCGCCCTCCGGGTTGTGCCGCCGGATCTTGCAGTGGGCATGGCGCAGGAAGCCCTCGTCGCCCATCCAGTTGGTCAGGTGGTGGGTGAGCCACGAGCAGCGCTCCGGACCGTAATCGTAGGCGCCGGGCGCGCCGACCGCGGTGGCGAACTCGTGCTCCCAGTGCACGCGCTCCGGACAGTCCGGGATGCCGAAGCGGTTCTTGATGCCGAGGCCGGAGTGCCGGTTGATCTGCTTCCAGGCCAGCTTGTTGGCGCGAATGTAGAGGCCACCCCAGCCCTGCGCGTAGGCGATGAAGCCGGTGACGGTCATCGGGCCCTTGGCCATCTTCGGGAGCGCCTCGCCCACCGTCACGTCCTGCCAGTAGCGCGGCGTGGGGCCACGGACCTCCTCGTCGGCGTAGAGGCGATAGACCTCGGCGAGCGCCTCGTCCGAGTAGCGCCGGGGCGCGCGCGCCTTGACCTCCCGGTACTTGCTGCCCTGCTCGCGCGCGTGGTCGCGCTCGGTTCGGAAGCACCAGGAGTCGGCCTCGGCGAGCAGGTCGCCCTTCTGATTGCGGAACTTCACGTGGTAGATCTGCTGCACCGCGCGCCCCGCGAAGCGTGTCTCGTGCTCGATCAGGTCCTTCAGCCACGCCTCGGTCGAGATCTCGTCGTTCCGCCGCGCCGGCTGGTGCCACGTCCAGTCCGCGCCGGCCCACATCGCGTGCACGCCTGCGAGCCCGCCCACGTAGCCCGAGATGATGCGGCTGGTGGCAAAGAGGAACGAGGGCGGGGCGATGATGCCACCGTGGCGTGTGCGCGCCGCGTACGCAGGGTCGCACCAGAGCGGGTTGTCGTCGCCGATGCCGTGGGCGTAGTGGCGGATGTTGTCGCGGGTGGCCTCGTGGCACCAGGGCTCGAGCGTGTCGGTGATCGGCACGCCGATGCGGCGGCGCAGCTCGTCGAGGCCCTGCTGGGTGATCTTCGGGAACATCTGCACGGTCGAGGACGGCATCGCTCTCTCCTAGGACGTGGGAACGGAGGCGCCGGCCTCGCGCTCGCGAAGCGCCTTGCGGTTGACCTTGCCGGCCGGCGTCTTGGGCAATTCGGTCACGAACTCGACCTGGCGCGGGTACTCGTGCTGGGCGAGGCGCGTGCGCGTCCACTCCTGGACTTCCTGGACGAACGCCTGGTCGCCGCGGCGTGGGCTCACGATGAAGGCCTTGACCACCAGACCGCGGAGCGCGTCTGGCACGCCGATGACCGCGACCTCGCGCACGTCGGGATGCTTGAGCAGCGCGCTCTCGACCTCGACCGCGCTGATGGTCCAGCCCGCCGAGATGATGACGTCGTCGGCGCGGCCGCCGTGGTAGAAGTAGCCCTCGGCGTCGGTCCAGCCGCGGTCCTTGGTGGGGAACCACCCGTCGCGCCGCCGCACCCGGATCTCACCCGTCTCGTCGGGGTCGCAACGGCTGCCGTCGGGGCGCTGCACCTCGACGGCGACGTTGGGCACCGGCTTGCCGAGCGAGCCCGGCTTCACCGTGAAGTCGGGCGCGCCCGGGTACGAGGCGAGGATCACGCCGACCTCGGTGGTGCCGTACATGCTGCACACCGGCGTGCCGAAGGTCGCCGCGGTGAAGACGCGGGTGGCCTCGTCGATGGGCTCGCCGGTGAAGGAGAGCTTGCGGATCGCGTAGCAATAGCGCGACGCGGTGCCCGCGCCCTTCATCATCCGATAGTGCGTGGCCGCGGCCGAGAGGTTGGTGATCCGGTGGTAGGCCAGCGCGCGCAGCAGGCGGTCGGCGTCGAACTTGCCCGCGAAGGCGCCGGTGCCGACGCCGAGGGCGAGCGGGCCGAGCGTACCGTGCCAGAGACCGTGGCCCCACGCGGGCGACGACGGGCAGAAGAAGCGGTCGCCCGGACGGACGCCGGTGCCGTAGAGCGCGGCGATCATCAGGGTCACGATGCTGCGATGGGTGTGCCTGACCGCGGCGGGCAGCTCTCTGGTCGTGCCCGACGTGTACTGGAACACCGCCAGGTCGTCGGCCCGAGTGTCCGGCGCGTAGCGGTCCGGGTACTTCGCGAGCGCGGCGAGGAACGTGTCGTCGGCCACCACGGTGGCGAGACCGGACACGTCGCGGGCGATGTCGGCCTGCGCGGGCGAGACGAGCAGCAGCCGCGGCGAGCAGTCGTCGATGCGCAGGCGCAGACCGTCGGGACCGAACAGGGTGAAGAGCGGCACCGCGATGGCCCCACGCTTCACCGCGCCGAACATCCCGGCGTAGAACGACAGCGACGGCTCGAGCATGATGCCCACGCGCTCGCCGGGCTCGACGCCGTGGTCGGCCAGGTAGTGCGCGAAGCGCGAGGACGCGGCGGCGAGCGCGCCGAAGGTGAGGATCTCCTCGCCGCCGCCCCGCTCAGGCGAGTGGATAACCCGCACCGCGACCTCGCCGGCGGGATGGCGGTCGATGCACTCGTGGCCGATGTTGAGGCGCTCGCGGTCGCCGTCGAACAGCTCCCAGAGCCGGGCCGGGGTGCAGAGCCGCTGGGCGTCCGCGTAGGAGATGTGGTCGGTCAGCGTGGCCATGCCCGAGCCCATACTAGCAAAGCGCGCCGCGCAAATAGGTTGATTGACTGGCCGCGTTTCACGGGCTAACGTTCGGCCCCGGGAGGCTCACACATGACTTCGCCGCAGAAGGTCGCGATCGTCACCGGAGCAGGGAGCGGCATCGGCAAGGCCAGCGCGCTGGCCCTCATGACGGAAGGCTACGCGGTGGTCTTCGCGGGACGGCGGAAGGACATGCTGGAGTCCGCCGCGGCCGAGGGCAAGGGCACGCCGGGGAAGTCACTGGTGGTGCAGACCGACGTCGGCAATCACGAGTCGATCAAGGCGCTCTTCGCCACCACCAAGCAGACCTTCGGCCGCCTCGACGTCCTCTTCAACAACGCGGGCGGCGGGGCGCCGCCGGTCCTCCTGGAGGACCTCACATACGAGCAATGGCAGACGGTGGTCAACGCCAACCTGACCGGTGTGTTCCTGTGTACACAGGAGGCCTTCAAGATCATGAAGGCCCAGACCCCGATGGGCGGGCGCATCATCAACAACGGCTCGATCTCGGCCCACGCCCCGCGCCCCAACTCGGCGCCCTACACCGCGACCAAGCACGGGGTCACCGGGTTGACGAAGGTCACGGCGCTCGACGGCCGCAAGTACGATATAGCGTGCGGCCAGATCGATATCGGCAACGCGGCCACTCCCATGACCGAGCGCATGGCCCGCGGAGTGCCGCAGGCCAACGGCACGACCGCCGTGGAGCCCACCATGAACGTGAAGGCGGTGGCCGACGCGGTGGTCTACATGGCGAGCCTGCCGCTGGACGCCAACGTGCTGTTCCTGACCGTGATGGCGACGAAGATGCCCTTCGTCGGGCGCGGCTGATCGGCGACTGACGTCCCGGCCGATCCGATGAGCGAGATCGACGAGGCGGCCGACCCGGCCGCGCTGATCGAGGCGTACTACGACGCGGGCTGGACCGACGGCCTGCCGGTGGTGCCGCCGTCGGACGCCTCCATCGCGGCTACCCTGGCCGCGGCGGGGCTCCAGGGCCACGAGATCCTCGGCGAGATCCCGGGCCGCAATACCGAGGTGATCGCCGAGAAAGCGGCCATCAACACCGTGATGGCCGGCTGCCGCCCCGAGTACATGCCGGTGGTCGTGGCGGCGGTGCGGAGCCTGTGCGATCCCGCCTTCGCCTATCACGGACCGGCGAGCAGCACCGGCGGCTCCGCGATGGCGCTGGTCGTCAACGGCCCGATCGCGAAGCGGCTCGGGATCAACAGCGGCAACAACCTGTTCGGGCAGGGCCACCGGCCGAACGCGACCATCGGCCGGGCGGTGCGCCTGATCATGATGAACACGATGAACACCCGCCCCGGCTTCCTCGACCGCGCCACCCTGGGCAACCCGGGCAAATACAGCTTCTGCTTCGCGGAGCACGAGGAGGATCACCCGTGGGAGCCGCTCCACGTGTCGCGGGGCCTCGGGCGGCACGAGAGCGCGGTCACCCTGATCGCCTCGAACAGCCTGTACCAGGTCTACAACCAGCTCGCGGCCACGCCGGAGCCGCTGCTGCTCTGTGTCGCCGACGCGCTCTGCAACATGGGCTCGCCCAACCTCAAAGGCTTCAATCAGACGCTCATCGTCTTCGCGGGCGAGCATGCCGACATCCTCAAGGCCGCCGGCTGGAGCCGGGCCGATGTGCAGCGGTTCCTGGTGGACCACACCCGCCGGCGGCTGGCCGACTTCAAACGCGCGGCGCGCATCCCCGGCGCGGTGGCCGAGGCGGACGAGACCACGTGGCGCCACGTCTTCGAGCGCCCCGACGACATCCTGATCGTCTGCGCGGGCGGCCGGGCCGGCTCCTGGTCGGCGTGTCTGCCCGGGTGGGGGAACAAGTGGACGCGGGCCGTGACCACGCGGATCGACGATTTTGAAGCCCCAGGGAGGCAGGCATGAAGCTCTTCGATCCGACCTCGAAGCCGGTGGAGCGCGCGGTGGTGCTGGCCCCTCGGCCGGCGAGCCCGCTCGGGCTCCGCATCGGGCTGGTGGACAACACCAAGTTCAACTCCGACACGCTGCTGCGGAAGCTGGCCGACCGGCTGGCCGCGCGGCATCACATGACGGTCAGCGTGACCAACCGCAAGCGCTCGCCGAGCCACGAGGTGGACGAGGCCGGCATCGCGGCGCTCCGCGCGCAGGCCGACCTCGTCATCTCCGGCATCGGCGACTGAGGGTCGTGCAGCTCGAGCAGTGTGCTCGACGCGATCCTGATGGAGGAGCAGGGGGTGCCCGGCATCGCCATCGTCACCACGCCGTTCCGCAACACGGGCCGCGCGATGGCCGAGAGCTGGGGCAAGCCGGGCTATCCCTTCCTCGACACGCCCCATCCCATCGCCAACCTCACCGAAGCCGAGCTGGACGAGCGGGCGGAGCGGCTCGCGGATGCGGTCGAGGAGTGGCTCGGCTTCGAAGCGCACTAGGGTGAGCCGGATCCGCTACGATCGGCTGCCCACCGAGCACGCCGACCCGCGCAGCGGGCGGCTCGATCGGCTCTCCGCCGCGCAGATCGCGCGGCTCATGAACCGCGCCGACCGCCGTGCCGTCCGTGCGGTGGGCCGCGCCGCACCGGCCATCGGGCGCGCGGTGGATCTCATCGTGCGCTCGCTCTCACGCCGCGGGCGACTCATCTTCGTGGGCGCGGGCACCAGCGGCCGGCTGGGGGTGCTCGAGGCCGCCGAGTGCCCGCCCACCTTCGATACGCCGCCGTCGCTGGTGCAGGCGGTCATCGCGGGAGGCAAGCGCACCGTGTTTCGCTCGTCGGAGGGCGCGGAGGACAACGGCCCGGACGGCGTGCGGCAGATCCGCCGACGCGTGCGACGCGGTGACGTGGTCGTGGGCATCGCGGCCAGCGGCGTGACGCCGTTCGTGCGAGCGGCGCTGCGGGAGGCGCGGAAGCTCGGGGCCGCGACCGCGCTCGTCACCTGCAATCCGCAGGTGCCCGCCTCGGCGGCCCGCGTGGTCGTCGCGCTGGCCGTCGGCCCCGAGGTGCTCACCGGGTCCACGCGGCTGAAGGCGGGCACCGCGACCAAGCTCGCGCTCAACACGCTGACCACCGCGTCGTTCGCGCGCCTCGGCAAGGTCTACGGCAACCGTATGGTGGACCTGCGCCCGCGCTCGGCCAAGCTGCGCGCCCGCGCGCTCCGGCTGGTGCGCCAGCTAGGCGGTGTGGGGCCTCGCGAGGCCGCTCGGCTGCTCGCGGCCTCCGGCGCCAGCGCCAAGGTGGCGATCGCCATGGCGCGTCTGGGCATCGACGCGCGCGAAGCCCGCCGCCGGCTCGCACGTGCTGCCGGCTCGCTCCGGGCGGTACTCCAGGCGACCTAGGCCGCTACCGCCCCATCAAGGCCATCGCGGCCTTGGCCTTGTCATTGGCCTCCGCCGTCTTGCCGGCCTGGCAGGCGTCGTCGGCCTCCTTCACCAGGAGCGCCGCGCGCTGCATCTCGGCGCTGATCGGCGCCGGCTCGATCGTCGGCCGTGCCTGGGCCGACTTGTCATCCGGCTTTTCCGCCGATGACTTCTTGTCCGTCGGCTTCTTGTCCGCAGGCTTCTGATCCGCCGGCTTCTGCGGTTGTGGCTGGGCCTGCTTCAGGTCGCGCTCGTTCTGCTCGGCCGCCGCCCGGGACAGCATCGCCCGGGCCGAGTCCACTGCCGGGCACGGCGCGGCCGCCATGGTCGGAGTCGCCGAGATCGTCCACGCCAGTGCCACCGCCGTGATGGGTCGAATCGTGGTCATCGCGGATGCCTCCCGCCGGACGGCTCGCATCGACCATGCCAGGCAGGGCGTGACGGAAGGGGGCGTCGTAGTGGTGAATTCGACGGGGTGAGCGGTCCAGACACGGCGATCGGGCCGGGCGCGAGGCAAGAGGACCCAGTAAGCTTTACGCGGCCCCGACCCGGGATCGTCACCTCGAGCGCCGCGCCGGTTGTATGCGAAGCCGCGGTTCGACTACGGCCGCGGCGGAGCCGGAGGCAGCATGTATACCGGCGCAGGCGCGGGAGGCGCCGCCAGGACTACCGGGCGGTACTCGATGTGCGCCGGGTGGGCGTGGACGGGCCCGGGGGCCACATACCCTCCGACGCCGTCCGCCGCTTATTTGCCCTGACGTCAGGAGTGGCTCGGGCCGGCGGTATCCTCGGCCCGGACGGGCGTTTTCCCCCGCAGGAAGTCGAAGTCGCAGCCTTCGTGTGCCTGGAGCACGTGATCCAGGAAGAGGCGACCGTAGCCCCGCGTGTAGTGGGGCGGCCGGGGCTTCCACTGAGCGCGGCGCCTGGCCATCTCCTCGTCGGGAACCCGCAGGGTCAGCCGGCGGTTCGGCACGTCTAGCTCGATCAGGTCGCCGTCCTTCACCAGCGCGAGTGGCCCGCCCGCCTCGGCCTCCGGCGAGACGTGGAGCGCCACAGTGCCGTACGACGTTCCGCTCATCCGCGCGTCCGAGATCCGCACCATGTCGCGCACGCCCTTCTGCAGCAGCTTGCGCGGAATCGGCGCGGCGCCCCACTCCGGCATGCCGGGCGCGCCCTTCGGCCCCACGCGCTTGAGCACCAGTACGCAGGTCTCGTCGACGTCCAGGTTCGGGTCGTCTATCCGGGCGTGCAGATCGGCGTGATCCTCGAAGACCAC
>DATFWA010000270.1:0-13779 GCA_035259825.1 Candidatus Methylomirabilota bacterium
AGCCTGGCCATAACCTCGGCTCTCACCGGAGGCCTGTTCGGGCGCTACTCGGTGGGCTCGCTCTTCGGGCTGATCTTCCTCTCGCATCAGACGGGCGCGGCGCTGGGCTCCTGGCTGGGCGGGGCCCTCTTCGATCTCACCGGCGGCTACGGCGCCGCGTTCGCGGTGGCCGCGGCGCTGCTGCTGATCGCCGCCGCGCTCAGCCTTGCGATCAACGAGACGGCGCGGCCCGCGAGCCACGTCGTAACGCTGCCGGGTCGGCCACACCCGGTGGCCGGAGGCCGCTGATGGGCTACAGCACCATCCTGGTGGACCGGACGGACGGCATCGCCACCATCACCCTCAACCGCCCCGAGGCGCGCAACGCGCTGGACCTCGTGATGCGCCGGGAGCTGCTCGTCACACTCGACGAGCTCGACGCCGACGCGGCGTGCCGCGTGGTGGTGCTCACCGGCGCGGGCGGCCACTTCTCGGCCGGGGGCGACGTGAAGACCATGGCGTCCAAGCGGCATACCGCCGCGGAGGGGCGCGCCCGGGTGGAATCGCTGAACCGGTTCGTGGTCCGGCTGTTCGAGTTCCCCAAGCCGACCATCGCGATGGTGGACGGCTTCGCCGTGGGCGCCGGGTGCAATATCGCCCTCGGCTGCGACCTGGTCTTCGCGTCAGATCGTGCCCGCTTCGGCGAGGTGTTCGCCAAGATCGGCCTCGTGCCCGACGGCGGCGGCACCTGGCTGCTCCCGCGCCTCGTCGGGCTCGCGAAGGCGAAGGAGCTGGTGTTCTCCGCCGACATCATCGACGCGGCCGAAGCCCTGCGCATCGGGCTCGTGAACCGCGTGGTGCCAGCGGCCGAGCTGGAGAAGACGACCCGGGCCTTCGCGGCCCGCATCGCGGCGGGCCCGCCCGCGGCGCTGAGTCTCGCCAAGGCCCTGCTGAACCGCTCGGCCACCGTGGACCTGGCCACGTCGCTCGGTTTCGAGGCGTACGCCCAGGCCCAGACCATCACCTCCGAGGACCACGCCGAGGGGGTCCGCGCCTTCCTCGAGAAGCGGCCGCCGACCTTCACCGGCGCGTGACCGCCGCCCGCTCGCAACGGTGACGTCCCCGAACGGTGTTCGTGGCTGGCTGGAGCGCCTCGGCTGGAGTCGCACGCCCGCACGGCGCGGACTGGTGCTAGCGGGCGGCGGCGTCATCGGCGGCATGTACGAGGTCGGGGCGCTCGCCGCGCTGGACGAGACGCTGCCGGACTTCCGGGCCAACGAGTTCGATCTCTACGTTGGCTCGAGCGCGGGCTCGGTGGTCGGTGCGCTCATGGCCAACGGGGTGAAGCCGCTCGATCTGTACGCCATCCTCGACGAGGAGCGCGACGATCCGCTCAACTTCCAGCGCGGGTCGGTGTACCACAAGGGCTCGTTCTCGGGCGCGGCGCGCAACATGGCCCAGTTCGTGTGGGCCATCGGCAAGCGGGCGGTGACCGACTTCCGGCTGGAGTGGCCGGATCTCCTGGCGCGGAGCGGCGGCGACATGCCGGCCGGGTTCTTCTCACTGGCTCCGCTCGAGGCGTACATCCGCGAGGCGTTCCTCGCCAAGGGCCTGTCGAACAGCTTCACCGGCACGCCGCGGCCGCTGCTTGTGGCCGCGGTCGCGCTGGACCGCGCCGAACGGGTGGTGTTCGGATCGGGCGATCGCATGGACGTGCCCATCTCCGAGGCGATCGCGGCGTCGTCCGCGATCCCCGGCTTCTTCGAGCCTTTCCGGATCGGCGGGCGCGACTACGTCGACGGCGACGTGGGCTACACCGGTCACGCCGACCTGGCCGTCGACGCCGGCGCGACGGTCCTGGTCGCGCTCAACCCGGCGGTGCCCCAGTCTCTGACCGAGCCCGACGCGCCCGAGATCCGTCGCGGCGGCCTCTACGCCATCATGGAGCAGACCACCCACATCGCGAGCCTGAACCTCTTCAATCTGGGGCTGCGCGAGGTCAAGCTGCGGCATCCGGAGGTCGAGATCCTGGTGATCCAGCCGGAGCCCAAGCCTTCGCCGCTGGTGGGCCCGTCCATGGGCTTCGAGGCCAGCCGCGCCGCGCTGCGGTATGGGTACGAGACGGTGAAGCAGTGGCTCACCGGTCCTGAGGGCGAGGCCGCGACCCGCTTCACCCTCTCGCGATCGTGACCCGGGCCCCCGTCAGGTCGGGGTGACCTCTTCGGCCGAGTAGCCGGCCTCGGCGAGATGGCGCTTGATCGTCGCGATCTGGTCGGGACCTGAGGTCTCGAGCGTCAGCTCGACCTCGCTGTCGCCGACGGGTGCGCGCGAGAACGCGCGGTCGTGCTCGATGCGCAGCACGTTGGCCCGATCCGCGGCGACCAGCGCGGTGAGCCGGGCGAGTGATCCGGGGCGATCGCGCAGGTGCACCCGCAGGCGCACGAGCCGGCCGTCCTTGACCAGGCCGCGCTCGATCACCCGCGCGATCACGTTGACGTCGACGTTGCCGCCCGAGAGGATGAGCCCCACGCGCTTGCCCTCGAGGTCCACGCGTCCGTTGGCGAGGGCGGCCAGGGCCACCGCCCCTGCGCCCTCGACCACCGTCTTCTCGATCTCCAGCAGCAGGAGGATCGCGTTGGCGATCTCCTCCTCGGTGACGGTCACCAGCCCGTCCACGTGCCGGCGCGCCAGATCGAAGGTGTGGGCGCCGACCCGCCGCACCGCGATGCCGTCGGCGATCGTGGTGGCGGCGGGAACCGTCACCCGGTCGCCCGCCGAGATCGCCGCGGTCATCGCCGCCACCTCGTGTGCCTGCACGCCGATCACGGTCGCCGACGGCCGGGTCGCCTTGACCGCGACCGCCACCCCGCCGATCAGCCCCCCGCCGCCCACCGGCACCAGCACCGCGTCGAGTCCGGGGACCTGCCCGATCATCTCGAGCCCGATGGTGCCCTGGCCGGCGATCACCCGCTCGTCGTCGAACGGGTGCACGAAGACCAGGTTCCGCGCGGCCTCGATCTCGCGCGCGCGGACGTAGGCCTCGTCGAAGTTCTCGCCGTGGAGCACTACCTCGGCACCGTGCCGTCGCGCCGCGGTGACCTTGGCGAGCGGCGCCCATTCCGGCATCACGATCACCGCGGCGATGCCGAGGCGTGCGGCGTGGAAGGAGACGGCGAGACCGTGATTGCCCGCGCTCGCCGCGATCACGCCGCGGCGGCGCTCAGCCGACGAGAGCTGGAGCAGCAGGTTCGCCGCGCCGCGCTCCTTGAACGAGCCGGTCATCTGCAGATTCTCCAGCTTGACGAAAACGCGCGCCCCGGTGAGAGCCGAGAGTGTTTCCGAATACGGGCAGGGGGTCTCGGCGATCGTGCCGGCGAGCCGCTTCGCGGCCGCCCGGATGTCACCGACGTCGATCATCAGAACGGCAGCTCGGGCTCGGCGTGGCGGGGAGACATCAGGCCCACCGGCATGAGGGCGGTGGAGCGAGCCCAGCCCATGCGCCCGCGCCAGTCGAGCAGGATGAGCCCGCCCTGGCCGACGCCTTCCTCGACGAGCACGCTCAACGCGACCTCGCAGGCGTGCCCGGGATCGCCCACCGACTTCAAGATCTCCAGCGCGCGACGGGCGAGGGCGACCCGGATGATGGCCTCGCCGTCGCCGGTGCAGGAAACGCCGCCCAGGGTACTCTCCGCGTAGGTGCCGCAACCGATCAGCGGGCTGTCACCGACGCGGCCGGGCGCCTTGCCCGGGGTGCCGCCGGTGGACGTGGCCGCGGCGATCGTGCCGAATCGATCGAGCGCCACCGCACCGACGGTGCCGGCCTGCAGGGCGGCGAGCCGACGTCGCTGATGCTCGGTCACGAGTGCGGCCGGGTCGCAGAGAGGCACACCGAGCTCTCTGGCCCGAGCTAGCGCACCCGGGCCCACGAAGAAGGAGTGCCCGCCGTCATCCAGGATCCGGCGCGCCAGGGTCACCGGATTCGGAACTCCGGAGACTGCGCCAATCGCTCCGTTGCGGAGCCCGTCACCTTCCATGATGGCGGCGTCGGTCTCTACCGTGCCCGCGCTGGTCAGCACGGAGCCGCGCCCGGCATTGAACCGCGGGTGATCCTCCAGACGGCGCACCGCGGCCTCGACCGCGTCGAGCGCGGTCCCGCCCTCGGCCAGTGCTCGCCAGCCGGCGACGGTCGCGTCGTGGATGCCCGCCCGGAGCTCGTCTCGGCCCCCAGGATCTGCACCGGCTCCGCCGTGCACGATGAGCGCGGGGACCCGGGCGGTTGGAAACACGACCCCAGCGTAGCACTCCCGCCGCCCCGGGCCATCTGTTGACCCCTGGCCAAGTGGTGTATCCTATTCGGCATGGGCAAGATGGTGCGTGGCCTGGCTTCGGTGGTGGTCCTGGTCGGATGGATCGGCACAGTGCTCGTGCCCGCTCGCCCGGTCGAGGCCGCGGGGCCCGGCATGGGCGGCTACGGTGTTCCGCACGGGCCCTCGATGCCGTCGCAGAAGTATGGAGGCGCGTCCACTCCCAGCTCGCTAAACCGACAGAAGGGCAGCAGCTCGAGCTCGAGTTCCTCGTCTCAGTCCGGGCCCACGACGTTCGGCTACTGGGATGGCGAGCGGTTCGTTCGCAGCCCGGGTCCTTGGGCCGCGCCGAACGACGGGTCCAAGGTCCCCGATCAGCGCCTCCGCTGAGTCGAGCCTCCTCGATCTCGCCCAACGCATCGTCTCCTGCCGTCGCTGTCCGCGCTTGGTCCGCCATTGCGCGGCCGTCGGCGCCCATCCGCCGCCGCGCTACGCCGGACAGCAATACTGGGCGCGACCACTTCCCGGCTTCGGCGATCCCGCGGCGCGCGTGCTGCTGGTGGGGCTGGCGCCCGCGGCGCACGGCGGCAACCGCACCGGACGCATGTTCACCGGCGACCGCAGCGGGGACTGGCTGTTCCGAGCGCTCTACGAGGTCGGCATGGCCAGCCAGCCGACGTCGACGCATGCCGGAGACGGTCTCGAGCTGATCAACGCCTACATCACGGCCACCGCGCGGTGCGCGCCCCCGGCCAACAAGCCGACGATCCTGGAGATGAAGCGATGTCAGCCGTTCCTGCTCGAGGAGCTCCGCATGCTGTCGCACGTCCGGGTCGTGGTCGCGCTGGGCAAGATCGGTTGGGACGCATACCTACGGAGCCGGCCGGCGCGCGGGCTGGCGCTGCCGCGGCCGCTGCCCCGCTTCGGACACGGCGCCGAGGTTCGACTCCCCGACGACGGAATCACCCTGCTCGGCACCTTTCATCCGAGCCAGCAGAACACATTCACCGGCAAGCTCACCCGTCCGATGCTGCGCTCGGTCTTCGCCCGGGCGCAACGTCTGGCCCAGCGTCCCTAGGAATGTGGACGCGCGGCCGAGCGAGCCGCCGCGTCTCCGGCGCGGCGCGATGCTACCATGACGTTATGATCCGCTTCCTCGGGCTCTTCGCCTTCGTCCTGTCTGTGGGGCTCGCCGCCACCGCTCTCGCCCAGTCGCCCGGCACCGGTTCCTCGCCGGTGAAGCTCCAGGTCACCGAGGCCACGCTCGACAACGGGCTCCGCGTGCTCGTGCAAGAGGATTCGCGCAACCCGATCGTGGCGGTGCAGATCCTGTACCGGGTCGGCTCGCGCAACGAGCTGCCCGGCGCGACCGGCCTCGCGCATTTCCTCGAGCACCTGATGTTCAAGGGCACGCCCACCCGCGGCCGCGGCGAGATCTCCCAGGTCATCGAGCGGAGCGGAGGGCGGGAGAACGCGTTCACCACCAAGGACATGACGGGTTATTTCACCAACATCGTGGCCGATCGCCTCGACCTAGTCTTACAGATCGAGGCCGACCGGATGCGCAACCTGCTGCTGGATCCCGCCGAGATCGACTCCGAGCGGAAGGTGGTCATGGAAGAGCGGCGCATGCGGAGCGACGACGATCCCGACGGCGCGGTGTACGAGGCGATGAGCTCGCTGGCCTTCAAGGCGAGCCCGTATCGCTGGCCCATCATCGGCTGGATGACCGACATCGAGCGAATCAACGCCACCGAGCTCCGCGCCTTCTACGACACCTACTACCGGCCCAACAACGCGGTCGTGATCGTGGTGGGTGACGTGAAGGCCACGGACGTGCTGGCGCGGGTGCGGCGGTATTTCGGTGCGATCCCGCGCGGCGCGACTCCGCCCTCGGTCACCGCGATCGAGCCTACGCAGATCGATGAGCGGCGGCTCGTGCTGCGCAGGGAGAGCGCGCAGCTGCCCGTCGTGAACATCGCCTGGCACGTGCCCAATCACACCTCGCCGGACGCCCCCGCGTTGGAGCTGCTGTCGCAGCTGCTCTCGGAGGGCCGCGCCTCGCGTCTCTACCGGGGACTCGTGTACGAGAAGCGCATGGTGCTCGGGGCGGGCGGGGAATACTCGTACTCCTCCATCGATCCCTCGCTGTTCTGGTTCTACGCGACACCGCTGCCCGGTAACACGCCAGAGGCGGTCGAGCAGGCGCTGCTCGACGAGGTGGAGCGGCTCAAGCAGGAGCCGGTGCCCGCCGAGGAGCTGGAGCGGGCGCGTAACCAGATCGAGGCCTCGTTCGTATGGCAGCAGGACTCGGTGTTCTCCCGCTCCTCGGTACTGGGCCGCTTCGAGATCCTCGGGTCCTGGCGCCTCCTCGAGGACTACCTGCCGAGGCTGCGGGCGGTCACGCCCGCTGACGTGCAACGGGTCGCGCGCACCTACTTCGCGGTGGACCGCAAGAACGTGTCGATCCTGCTGCCCGTGCCGGCGCCCGCGGCGGCGCGGTGAGCGCGGCTCGCGGTTCGGGGCTCATGCGACTGCGCGCGGTGATCCTGCTGCTGGCGCTGCTCGCGGTGCCGGCGTTGGCGGCGCCGCCGCTGGCCCATCGCGAGGTCCTCCCGAACGGGGCGGTGCTGCTCGTCGCGGAGCGTCCAGCCATCCCCATCGTGGTCGTGCAGATCTCGGTTCCGGGCGGCTCGGTCCGCGACCCGGACGACGCGCTGGGCCTGGCCAATCTCACCGCCGATTCGATCACGCGAGGCACGACCGTACGCTCCGGACCGGAGCTGGACCGCGTCATCGAGTTCGTGGGCGGCAGTCTCGAGGCCGGCGCCGGCCGCGACAGCGCGACGCTCTTCCTCTCCGTGTTGAAGAAGGACCTGCCCTTGGGCCTCGATCTGTTGACCGAGGTCCTGCTGCATCCGACGTTTCCCGCGGAGGAGGTCACCCGGAAGATCGCCGAGATCCAGGCGGGTCTGCGGCGGTCGGAGCAGAACCCTGGCACGGTGGCGGGGCGTGCGCTAGGCCCGATGATCTTCCCCGATCATCCCTACGGCCGGCCCTCGGCCGGCACTATCGAGTCGGTGGGCAAGCTCACTCGGGAGCAGGTCGTCGATTTCTACCGGACCCACTACCGACCGGACGGCGCCATCATCGTGGCGGTGGGCGACATCACCATCCCGGAAATCCGCTCGGCCCTCATGCAGCGGCTGTCCGGCTGGCCCAGGCCCGCGGGGACGCTACCGCCCATCCCCAAGTCCAGCGCGCCGGTGACGGCGGAGACGCGCGCGATCACGCGCGATCTGAGCCAGACCACCGTGCTGCTGGGCCGACCCTCCATCCGGCAGGACGACCCGGACTACTTCGCCCTCTCGGTCGCGACCTACGTGCTGGGAGGCGGCTCCGCCTCGCGCCTCTACACGCGAGTCCGGGAGGAGCGCGGGCTGGCCTACTCGGTGTACGCCGCCGTGCAACCCGCCCGCTACGGCTCCTCGTGCGTGGTGTCGCTGCAGACGCGCAACGACTCAGTGGCCCAGGCGGTCCAGCTCGTCCGCGACGAGATGGCGCGCATGGGGCGCGAGCTGGTGACCGCCGCGGAGCTGGACTCCGCCAAGTCGTACCTCATCGGCAGCTTTCCGCTGCGGCTGGACACGTCCGGCAAGGTAGCCCGCTTCGTGGCCGCGGTGGAGGAGAACGGGCTCGGACTGGACTATCCGGATCGCTACAAGGACCGGATCGGTCGGGTCACCGTCGCGGACGTGCAGCGGGTGGCGGCGCGATACCTGGATCCCGCCTCGTTCGACGCAGTGATGGTCGGAAAGTAGCGGGCCGGGCCGCGGTCACCACCACCAGCCGTACGGATAGAAGCCCCGCCCGGGCCCGTAGTACGGGTAGTAGTAGGGCCACGGGCCCCACGGATAGTAGTAGTCGTAACCCAGCGCGACGTCCTTCGGCCAGAGACGGATCCGCTCAACCTGGACCACCGGGTAGCGATAGGGGACGTCGCCGACCTTGCGCTCCTCCACGCCGGAGACGGTGCCGATCACGGTAACCCGACGTCCCTGGCCGTAGACCGCGGGATCGAGGAAGGCCGCCGACCGGAGCAGCAGGCGGCCCGGCGACTGATCGCCGCGGTCCGGGGCGCCGTCGCTGCCGAGCCGCCGGGCGAGCAGCTCGATCTCCGTCTCGTCGGGCCGGGGCTGGGTGGAGAGGATGTCCCCGCCCACCATGACCCGCTGTCCCTTGAACGCGACCGGGTCGGTGCGCAGCATCTCGACGGTGATGGCGGTGTTGACCGTGCTCATCACTTCCTTGGGGAACGCCGAGGCACAGCCGCCCAGCAGGAAGAAGAGAGCGAGCCAGCGGTGCATGATGCGACGATACCGCCCCGCCCCGGCGGGTCGCAACCGCTGTGCTACAATGCGCTCCACATGAGGCGGGCTCGCTCATGCCGGTGGTGGTGCTCGGCGATGGCCGCCGCCCTGTCGCTCACGTGCACCGCTCCTGTCGACGCCGCGCTGTTCGCCCTCACGCCCCGGGATCGCGAGGAGGCCGTGCGCGCGGGACGCCGCAGCGTCATCGACGATCAGTGGGGCGGCGAATGGCGGGTCAACGGGGGCTCGGGCGAAGCGGTCGTGGTCATGACACCGTTTCATCGACTGGCCCTGGCCGCGCGCAACTCCGCCTTCCAGGACCGGGAGCTGAGGCCTCGCGACATCGAGTCCGTGCTCAAGGACCAGGAGGGCAAGCTGGTCTTCTGGGTGACCCTCCGGGGGGGACGCGTGGATTTCGCCCGGTACTACGCGCCGACGCTGGTGGCCCGGCAGCAGGAGATCAAGGCCTCGTTCACGCAGAACGAGCGGACCGCGCTCCGGGGCGACGACGGCCAGTTCACCGCCCGGTGCCTCTACGTGTTCCCGGCCGAGGGTGTGGATCCGAAGTCTACCGTCACCCTGCTGGTGCGCGACGTGGAGGCCAAGGTGGTCGCCAAGTTCACCGTCGACCTCGCGTCGATGCGCTAGAGGCCGGATGATCACCGCGGAGCGATTCGCTCAGGGCATGACCTTGGCCGAGTACCTGGACCAGATGCGCGTCAACAAGGAGCGGTTCGTCCGGTTCATGAGCGAGGCCGCGATCGAGGAGGAGGATCGAGAGGCCCTGCGACGGCTAGGGCCGGGGCTCCGCATCCTGATCATCACCGAGGACTGGTGCGGGGACGCGCTGTACAGCTTCCCGGCGCTGGCCCGGCTGGTGGAGGGCGAGCCCGCTGTCGAGACGCGGGTATTCCTCCGCGACAGGAACCCCGACGTGATGGACCAGTACCTCAAGCGCGGCATGTACCGGACGATCCCGGTGTTCGTGTTCTTCGACGAGCGCATGAACGAGCTGGCGCGATTCATGGAGCGTCAGGACGTGGTGAGCGAGCTTCACACCCTATCGAAGGTCTGAAGGAGGAGAGAGCCATGAAGGCGATCCGCGTGCACGCTCCGGGCGGGCCCGAGACCATGAAGCTGGAAGAGGTGGCGGCGCCGACGCCGGCCGCCGGGCAGGCGCAGGTGAAGCTCGAGGCCTGCGGCGTGAACTACATCGACGTGTACTTCCGCAGCGGCGCCTACAAGGCCACGCTGCCGCTGACGCCCGGCATGGAAGGAGCGGGCACGGTGACCGCGGTGGGACCCGGTGTCTCCGACGTCAAGGTGGGAGATCGCGTGGCCTGGACCGGGATCATCGGCTCGTACAGCCAGATGCACGTGGTGCCGTCGGATCGGCTGGTGGCGCTGCCGAGCAAGCTCACCTTCAAGGACGGCGCGGCGGCCATGCTCCAGGGGCTCACCGCACACTACCTCGTCACCTCCACGTGGCCGATCAAGAAGGGTGAGACCGCGCTGGTCCAGGCCGCGGCCGGCGGCATGGGCCTCCTCCTCTGCCAGATGGCCAAGATGCGCGGGGCGACCGTGATCGGCACGGTCTCGACCGAGGAGAAGGCGGCGCTGGCGAAGGCGGCGGGCGCCGATCACGTGATCCTGTACACGAAGCAGGACTTCGAGCCCGAGGTGAAGCGTCTCACGGGCGGGCGCGGCGTCGATGTGGTGTACGACGGCGTGGGGGCCAGCACCTTCGATAAGGGGCTCAACTGCCTGCGGCCGCGCGGTCTCATGGCCCTGTTCGGAGCGGCGAGCGGTCCGGTGCCGCCGCTCGACCTGCAGCGGCTCAACGCGGGCGGCTCACTGTTCGTGACCCGGCCGAGCCTCAACCACCACATCGCCACGCGAGACGAGCTGATGCAGCGCTCGAACGAGCTACTCGGCTGGATCAGCGACGGCAAGGTCAAGCTCCGGGTGGATCACCAGTTCCCGCTCGAGCAGGCCGCCGAGGCGCACCGGCAGCTCGAGGGGCGGAAGACGACCGGCAAGATCCTCCTCATTCCATGAGGGAAGCGCTTCACCGTAGGCGCGCGGCCCGCTTGCCCGGGGGCCGCGCGCCGCGCTCGCGTTGACACCCGATCATGCTGAAGTGGGCGCTGATCGGGCTGCTCGTGGTCGCGCTGGTCGTGGTGGGCTCGATCCTCGCCCTGCCGTGGCTGCTCGACACGCCCGCCATCCAGGCCTACATCCAGCAAGCGGCCGGTCACGCGCTCGGCCGGCCCATCAAGTTCAGCGGCCTCTCCATCAGCGCGCTACCGCTGCCGACCGTCCGCCTGCGCGGCCTGCAGGTGGCCGAGGATCCCGCGTTCGGCTCCGCTCCCTTCATGACCGTCGCGGAGGGGCGCATGCGGATCCGCCTCCGGTCGCTGTTCCAGGGGCGGGTAGACCTGGCCAATCTCCGCCTCGACGAGCCGCGCATCCACGTCGTGGAGGATGCGGCGGGCCGCCTCAACATCTCGACGCTGGGCGGTAGCGGTGGCCCGAGCCCCGCGTCGCCGCCCCGGGTGGGCAAGGGACGGCCGGCAGCGCCGCCGGCGACCGCGGTGCCGCTCACTCGCATCCGCATCGTGAACGGGGCGATCGACTACGACAAGCCGGGCGGCCGCTTCACCGTGGAGCGGATCAACGCGACCCTGACCCAGAGTGGGGGCGCGCTGCGGGCCGCGGGAGACGCGCAGGGACCGGGCGGTCTCAAGCTCACGATCGCGGATGCCGTGGTGACGCTTTCGCCCGGCCGCCCGGTGGGCGATGCTCAGATGAAAGCGACCATCGACGTGGAGAGCCGTGACGTGAGCGCCGCCGCCGCCGCCCTCGGCGCGCGCACCGGTGTGTCCGGCCCGCTGAAAGGGCGGCTGGAGCTGGCCGGAACCATGAATCGGATCACCGCCAGCGGCACGCTCGGCTTCGATCGGCTCACGCTGTCGCGACGAGATCCGCGATGCCGCGATACCCAGCCCCGCACGCTGGCCCTCTCCGACGTGCGGATGCCCCTCCTGTATGCGTCGCCGCAGCTCGAGAGCCAACCGGTGCAGGCGAAGGTGGCGAAGGGGACCGCGACGTTCCGGCTGACGGTGGCCCTGGGCCCGCCGCGGGTGGCCACGCTGCGCGACATCACGGTAAAGGGGATGCAGCTCGAGCCGGTGCTGGTGGACTATCTCTGCCAGCGGAACGCGGTCACGGGCGCGCTCGACCTGACCGGCGAATCGAGTCTGCACCTGCCCGGGATTCTGCCCACCGTGGCCGGATCCGGCCGCCTGTCGGTGGGTCCCGGTCGCGTGGTCGGTCCGGATCTGCCGACCGCGCTGAGCCAGGCGCTGGCGCTGACCGATCTGGCGCCTAGGACGCTCGATCCGAAGAAGGGACGGCCGGGTCCGGGCTCTCCGCTCAGCTTCGATTCCATCACCGCCAGCTACACGATCACCGACGGCGTGGTGCGCACCGACGATCTCGTCTACGTGGCGCGCGACATCCGGGTCACCGGCGCCGGCACCTACGCGCTCGCCGACGAGCGCACCGCGATGGACGTGACGGTGACCCAGGGATCGAACCGCGTCAAGGCCCGCCTCACCGGCGCCGCCGGCTCCCTGACCATCGTCCCGACCGACGTCCGAGTGAAGGAGCCGAAGGATCTCAGAAAGGCCCTGGACCGGCTGCTGCGGTGAACCGCGCGCCCCCCAGCTTACCCGCTTCCACCAGACCCACGAAGAAGGCGTAGAGCTGGTTGTACTCGTCGTAGCGTGCAGCGCCGAGGCGCGCGATGGTCTGCTCGCGCAGGGCACGATACATCCGAAGCCGCTCGCGCAGGATTCCGATCCACTCGGGGGAGAGATCCTCGGCCTCGATCGAGGCGAAGCCGGCGCTGGCCAGGAGCCCTCGGTAGGCGTCGATGCCCTGCAGGCTCACCGCGGCCATCCACTCGTCGAGGAGTCGCCGCTCGTTGTCGCCGAGGCGCGGTCGGGCGACCCAATCACTGAAGGCGAGGCGTCCGCCCGGACGGAGGACGCGCGCGACCTCCGCGAGCACCACGCCCTTGTTCGGCACGTGGAGCAGCCCCTCCTGGCTGACCGCCGCGTCGAATGCGGCGGCGCGGAACGGGAGCATCTGGGCGTCGGCCCGGATGAGACGCACCAGTGGGCTGAGGCGGACCAGAGCGGTGAGGCGGTTTCCCGCCGCGCAGCGAGAGTGGGTCAGGTCCACGCCGGTGACCGAGACGCCCATCCGATGCGCGAGGAAGCGCGCGGGCCCGCCGAGGCCCGCGCACACGTCGAGGACCGCCATGCCCGGTCGGATGGCCGCGCGGCGCGCGAGGGTCTCCACCGCGAGGAGCCCGCCGTAGTGATCCTGATCCCACTGCCAGAGATCTTCCGGGCGTAGTTCGCCGAAGCCATGGGCATGAGCACGCGCGGACTCGAGCACCTGCGCCTCGTTGATTGGGTGGCGATCGTAGAAGTCGACGACCGCCAAGCGGGATTCGCGCACCAGGGCAGTGTACGGCGGAGCGCGCCTTGAAGTCACGGGAGGCGTGTGGTAGAAACAGTCGTTTCCAACCGCCACCAAGGAGAGCCGGAAGACCATGACGGACGCCGCGGTCAACCCCCTGAAGGCCGGTCTCGAGGACGTCGTCGTCTCTCCGTCGGAGATCTGCTTCATCGACGGGCGCAAGGGGAGGCTCATCTACCGCGGCTACGACGTCGACGATCTGGTGGCGCAGTCCACCTTCGAGGAGGTGACCTACCTCCTCTGGCAAGGACGGCTTCCTTCGAGGAAAGAGCTGGACGCCCACGTGAAGGCACTGTCCTCGACGGCCAACCGGAAGCTACCGCCGAAGCTCGTCGCGATGCTCAGGATGCTCCCCAAGAAGACGACCCCGATGGAGGTGATCCGTACCGGGGTATCGGCGCTGTCCGCCTTCGATGCCGACGCCGTCGACAACAGCCGGGAGGCGACGCTTCGAAAGTCGCTGCGGCTCACCGCCCAGCTGCCGACGCTGGTGGCGGCCTGGGAGCGCATCCGACGGGGCAAACCTCCGGTCGCTCCGAATCCGAAGCTGAACCTGGCAGGAAACTTCTTGTACA
>DATFWA010000271.1:0-4956 GCA_035259825.1 Candidatus Methylomirabilota bacterium
GAGCCAGAGCGGCAGGAGCAGCAGGAGCACCGATTGACGCATCCCGCCGGTCAGGCCGAGGGCGAAGGCACCCCAGTACAGATGGCGGCCACCCTCGGTGAGCGTGCGATAGGCGAACCACCCGACCACCGTCGCGGCGAAGGCCTCGCCCGCGTAGGTAAGCCCCACCGAACCGTAGAACCAGAAGAGCGGGCTGACCGCGAGCAGCGAAGCGGCGACCACCGCAGTGGCGCGGTCGTATATGCGCCGGGCCAGCCAGTAGAGCACGAAGGTCGTGCCCGCGCTGAACAGCATCGCGAGGGCGACATAGGCCAGCGTGGGATCGCCGACCCAGGCGTTCAGCAGCCGGCCCAAGCCAACGTAGAGCAAGTAGCCGGGCGGATGCGGCTGGTGCTTGGCGATGTCGAACTCGTTCAGCGCCAGCGCGAACTGCACCGCGTCCCAGTTGTAGAGCATGCGCGCGCGGTAGGGCCAGCGGGATATCAGCGTGACGATCGCCAGCCCGAGCGCGGTCACCAGATCGCCGTGCCGGCGGAGCCACGAGGCCGCGCGACGGCACGATCGCGGTGCGCGCGACAGGATGATCACGAGGAAATCAGGCAGTCTTGATCACGAAGGCGGGTGGAACGCAGGAGGGAGGAAACGGAGCTAGGCCTTCTTCTCGTCGTCCTTCTTCACGGCCGCCGTCGTGTCGTCCTTCAGCTCGTTCACGCCCTTCTTGAACTCCTTCACGCTGCTCCCGAGCGAGCGGGCCAGGTCGGGCAGACGCTGGGCGCCGAACAGGATCAGCACGATCACCAGGATCAACAGCAGCTCTTGATATCCCAGACCGAACATGGCGGAACTCCTTTCCTTTACTGACGCCCCCTTACACTACGCGCGCGACCCGGGGTTGTCAACGACGGCGGGGCCTCAGGCGCTCGGCCCCGGTTCGTCCCGTCCCGGCGCCTCGCGCAGCACGCGACGCTCCCCCACCCGCATCGTCACCCGCTGGGCGTCGAAGTACTCCATCAGGGGAATAGCGTACTTGCGGCTCACCCCGAACAGGTCCTTGAAGTCGGCTGGCCCGATCTCCTTCTTCTGCCTGAGCAGTGCGACCAGCTGATCCTGGACCGAGCGCAGTGCCTCGACGTGATAGAAGAGCGACTCCTTCACCCGCACCAGGGTCCGCTCGGCCACCAGGATCTGGAACAGCTCGTTCTTCTCGGTGCCCTTGACCCCGTAGCGGCCGAGCGCCTCCTCCGGACTCGGCGGGGCGGCACCGGCGGCGCGGTAGTCTGCCTCCAACCCCTTGACCACCCGATCCTGCTCGGCGCTCAAGCGGATGCTGTGCGCGGCCAGACGCACCTGGTCTCGATCGCTCTTGACGAGCCCCTCGGCCTCGAGCGCGGTCAGCAGCTGACCGAACACACGCTCCTGCGCCTGACCCACGCGACTGCGAAGCTCCTCGCGGGAGATGCCCGCGCGCAGCGGGTTCTCGTGATGGAACGCTTCGAGAACGCCGAGCGTCTGGGTGCGGAGGCGATCGCTCGCGTCACGGTGCAGATACCATTCGCGATCCACCGCCAGGATTTGGCCTCCCTGCTGGAGCTCGCCCAGCAGGCGGCCGAGCTGGGCCGGCCCGAAGGGAGTCCGCGCGCGCAGGTCGGCCACCCGGGCGCCGGCGGCTCCCGCCTGCTTGAGATGCTCTTCCAGCACCTCGGCGGGTCCGCCCGTGGCGAGCAGGGCCAGGTGCTCGGCGAGGGCGGGTCCCTTCCGCTTGAAGCGCGGCGGGGCGATGTCGAGAACGGTGCCGCCTCCGATAGTGACGATGGGCGAGTACGACCGCACGACGAAGCGGTCGCCCGGCAAGGCGACCACCGGGGCCTCCAGGCGGAAGCGGGCATGACAGCCGCTCCCCGGCCCCAGCTCGGGGCGGCCGACAGGCAGGACGCGCGCCATCACCTCCTGCGTGCCCGTGTGGAACCGCACGCGGTCGCGGGTCTTCACCGGCCGCGGCGCCTCCTCGAGCAACTCGAGCGTGCCGTCGAGCAGCAGCGTGGGCACGAGGGTGCCCGCGGGCGCCACCACGTCGCCCCGCTCGATGGCGGCGCGCTCGACGCCCTGCAGGTTCACCGCGGTGCGCTGACCCGCCTCCGCCTGATCCACCGCGCGGCCGTGCACCTGAAGGCCCCGCACCTTCGACTGGATCCCTCGCGGATAGATCTCGATGCGCTCGTCGAGCGCGAAGCGGCCGGACACGAGCGTTCCGGTGACAACGGTGCCGAAACCCCGCACGGTGAATACTCGGTCGACCGGGAGCCGCGCGGTCCGATCGGGATCCTTGGCCGGCACCGCGCGCGCAAGCCGGGCCAGCGTCGCCCGCAGGTCGGGCAGGCCGTCGCCCGTCTTCGACGAGACGGCCAGGATCGGAGCGTCGGCGAGGAACGTGGCCTCGACGGCGCGGCTGACGTCGTCGCGGACCAGCTCGATCCAGTCGGGCTCGGCCATGTCCGCCTTGGTGAGAACCACGAGGCCGGACTTGATGCGCAGGAGCTGGCAGATGGCCAGGTGCTCGCGCGTCTGGGGCATCACGCCCTCGTCGGCCGCCACCACGAGCAACGCGAGGTCGATCCCGCCGGCGCCGGCCAGCATGTTCTTGACGAACCGCTCGTGTCCCGGCACGTCCACAATTTCGATGACGAGACCGTCGGGCTCCTCGAGGAACGCGAACCCGAGATCGATGGTGATGCCGCGCGCCTTCTCCTCCGGCAGCCGGTCGGTGTCAGTCCCGGTGAGGGCTTTCACCAGCGACGTCTTGCCGTGATCGATGTGGCCCGCTGTGCCGACGACGACGTGTCTCATCCCGCTCCCAACAGGGTGGCGAGGCGAGCCGCGAGCGCGGGAACGTCCGACGGCAGGATGGTGCGGCAATCCAGCAGCAGCCGGTCGTCGAGCAGGCGGCCCAGCACCGGCGGACGGCCGCCGCGCAGGGCCTCGTCCAAGCGCTCCGCCGGACGGTCGGAGGCGCCGAGCGCGATGGCGGCGGTGGGCAGCTCGACAGTTGGGAGGGCGCCCCCGCCTACCTGGGAGCGCGACTCGACGATCTGCGCGCCGAGCCTGCGGCTCGCATCCGCGCCGACCCGGAGGAGGATCCGCCGCGCTCGACGACGAATGGAGGTGAGCGGCTCGGTCAGCATGCGGAGGGTCGGGATGGTCTCCAGCGCGGTTCCCGCCTCGTAGGCGCCGAGGGTCGCCTCCAGCGCCGCGATCGTGAACTTGTCGACCCGCAGCGCACGGTTGAGCGGGTTGCGCGCGAGGCGCTCCACCAGCGCGGCGCGGCCCACCACGATGCCGGCCTGCGGACCGCCCAGCAGCTTGTCGCCGGAGAACGACACGAGATCCACGCCGGACGTGACTACCTCGGGCACGGTCGGCTCGTATGGAAACCCGTGGCGGGTCAAGTCCACGAAGCACCCGGAGCCGAGATCCTCCATGACTGGGATACCGCGCGCGTGGCCCAGCTCCGCGAGATCTCGGGAGGACACCGCGGCGGTGAACCCCACGACACGATAGTTCGAGGTATGGACCTTCAGGATGAGCCCGGTCTCCGGCCCGATCGCGCCGGCGTAGTCCTTGAGATGCGTGCGGTTGGTCGTGCCGACCTCGCGCAGTAGCGCGCCCGAGCGGCGCATGATGTCGGGGATCCGGAACTCGCCACCGATCTCGATCAACTCGCCCCTGGAGACGATCACTTCCTTGCCGCGCGCCAGGCTCTCCAGGGCGAGGAGGACCGCGGACGCGCAGTTGTTGACGACGAGGGCGGCCTCGGCGCCGGAGAGACGACGCAGCAGCGGCTCGACGTGCGCGTAGCGGGAGCCGCGCTCCTTGCGCGGCAGATCCATCTCGAGATTGGAGTACGCGGAGGCGACATCGTGGAGGCGCGACTGGGCGAGCGAAGAGAGCAGGGCGCGGCCGAGGTTGGTGTGCAGCACCACGCCGGTGGCGTTGATGACCGGCGCGAGCGAGAACACCCCGGCCTTGGTGAGCCGCGCGACCACCTGGCCGGCCAGCGCCTCCGCTCCGGCGACGGCACCGCCCGCCTCGAGAATGCGCCGCCGCTCGGCGCCCAGCACCTCGCGGACGGTGGCGGTCAGGCGCGGGCGTGAGATGCCCTGGAGCGCGGATCGACCGGCCACCGCGGCGATCAGCGCGTCGACCGACGGAAGCGATCGCAGCATTGCGCGCGCCGCGGCCGGGCTGCGCCCGCTCTCATCCGCCGGCGGCAAGCTCGGTCTCCACGCGCTCCTTGACCCGCGCGATGACTTCGTGGGCCTCGCGGCGGATGGCCTCGGGGCTGGTGCCCTCCGCCCGCGTCCGCAGCAACCGCCGCACCGCGTCTTCGGTGAGGCCGGCCCACAGCTCGTCCAGATCCTTCGGGGAGAAGCCCTGCCCGCGGAGCGCCGCGCTCCACTCGCGGGCCAGCTCCTGCACGAGGCCGTCGCGCTCGTGGGCCAGGCGCCGGGCGCGCTTGATCAGCTCGGGAAGACGGGGAGGCATAGCGCCGTCACTCCTTCACGAGCCGGCGCACCGAGTCGAGCAGGTTGGCCTCCCAGCGGCCGGTAGACACGCACTGGAACACGCGGTCGGTCTTGAGCCCGCCCGAGCTGCCGCGGCGATAGGCGTGGGTGCTCATCTTTGAATTGACCTGGATCGCGGTCGCCCCGTCGCCATTGGGTTGCACGAACAGGGTGAAGGCCACGAGCGCCTCGCCCTCCAACGTGGCCTCGCCGATGCGGCCGCAGTCGGCGTAGACCCCGATCGGCGAGAGGAAGTCGTCCGAGGAGATCACCCCCGAGTCCTTGGCCACCACGCGCAGCGGGACGTTCTCCCCCGCTAGCGCGCGAATCAGGGCGCGCCAGGTGGCGTCGTAGCTCGCGCGCGCTTCGTCCCGAACCGGCGGCGGTGCGATCGGAG
>DATFWA010000272.1:0-20048 GCA_035259825.1 Candidatus Methylomirabilota bacterium
CGGCAGCGCCAGCTTTCCGAATGCCGCCACAAAGCCGCCGGCGGCGCCGGCGGCTTTGGCGGTGTAGTAGTGGCTCTCCCTCCACGGCTCCTGCTATCATGGAGCGAGGGAGGAGCCGGTTATGGGCACCGCTCGCAAACACGCCGCCATCGACCCCGCCACCGGCAAGCTCGACCGCCGCATCTTCAGCGAGCAGGCGGTCTACGACGACGAGATGGAGAAGATCTTCGGCCGGGCCTGGCTCATGATCGGTCACGAGAGCCTGGTGCCCGAGCCCGACGACTTCTTCCACACCTACATGGGCGAGGACCCGGTCATCCTGACCCGCGACGGCCAGGGCCGCCTGCATGCGCTGCTGAACATGTGTCGCCACCGGGGCAACCGCGTGGTGCGCTGCGACGACGGCAACGCCAAGCGCTTCATGTGCACGTATCACGGATGGACCTACGGCAACGACGGCGCGCTCGTCCACGTGGCCGGCGTGTCGGAAGCCTACTATGACGCGCTCGACAAGCCCTCGCTCGGCCTGATCGAGGCGCGGGTGGAGACCTACGCCGGCATCGTCTTCGCCACCTGGGCCAAGGACGCCCCAAGCCTCGAGGCCTACCTGGGCGACGCGCGCTGGTATCTCGACACCGTGTTCAACCGGCGCGACGGCGGCATGCAGGCGCTGGGGCCGATGAAGTGGCTCGAGCCGGTCAACTGGAAGACGATGGTGGACAACTGCTCAGACAACTACCACGTACCCACCACCCATCTTTCCAGCGCCCGGGTGCAGAGCCAGCATCTCGGCCGCCCGCACCTCTCCCACAAGGATCAGTTCGAGAGCCCGAACAAGCACGCGTTCGTCAACGGACACTCGATCACCTTCCGAGACGCCGACGATGGTATGCCGCGCTATGTGCACGGGGTGTCGACCGAGACCTTCCCGCTGTTCCGGGCCTACCATCAGGACACGCTGCCCGAGGTGGAGCGGCGGCTCGGCACGCTGCGCGCGCGGCGCGTGCAGCTCGGCAACCATTCGATATTCCCCAACGGCATCCTCGGTCTGCGGCTGGCGCTGCCCCGCGGGCCGCTCCGGACCGAGTTCTGGCACTTCGTGCTGCTCGACCGCGCCGCGCCCGAGGCGATCAAGCGGGTCATCCGCATCGGGAGCCAGGCCAATAACGGCGCGGCCGGAATGTTCGAGCAGGACGATGTGGACAACTGGCGGCAGGTGACCGACGCGAGCCGGAGCCGTCTCGGACGGCGGTATTCCCAGGATCTGTCGATGGGCGTGGGCCACGCTGGCCCACATCCGGATTACCCGGGCCTCGTCTCGGAGCGCTACATCTCCGAGAACAACCAGCGTCTCTTCTACCAGCGCTGGGAGGAGTTCATGAACGCCGACAGCTGGGCGGACATCTCCATCGATCCGATCAAGGCGCGCTTCGACGGCACCGCGACCATGCAGGGCTAGGAGCGCGGCCACGCCGAAGAAGCAGCGCGCCCGCACCCCGACTCGCAGCGCGGGCCGTCCCGCCGCCCGCCGCGCCTCACGCGCCCCCGCGGGCCCGCTCTCCGCGTCGCAGGCCCTCTGGCTCGAGTTGATGCCGTTCTACATCCGCGAGGCGTGGCTGCTCGACGAGCGCCGCCTCACTGAGTGGCTCGACCTCTTCACCGACGACGTGCTCTACTTCATGCCGCGCCGAAAGAACGTCCCGCGCCGCGAGACGCAGCGCGAGCTGACGCCGCTCGGCGACCTGGCCATTCTGGAAGAGGACAAACGGTATCTCGCGATGCGCGTGGCCCGGCTCGACACCGGCATGGCCTGGGCCGAGGACCCGCCGTCCCGCACCCGGCACCTGGTCGGCAACCTCGAGGTGACGCCGCTCGGCCGCAGCGAGGTTCAGGCGCGGACCGCGTTCCTCGTGTACCGCTCGCACCTGGAGACCGACCATCAGCTGCTGTCTGGCTACCGCGAGGACGTGCTGCGGCGGGTCGACGGCGAATGGAAGATCGCCCGGCGCACCATCGTGCTGGACGCCAACGTACTGCTGGACAAGAACCTCAGCGTGTTCCTGTAGCCGCGAGCCCGCATCGCCGGCGGGCGCGGGCGCCTCACCACACGAACGGGATGAGGCGGTAGCGCACCCGGCGCCGGTACTCCTCGTAGCCGGTCAGCTCGCGCGTCAGCAGCGTCTCTTCGTCCAGGCTGCGCACCGCCAGCAGCACGACCAGCGCCAGGCCGACGGCCAGCGCCGCCAGTGAGCCCGCGACGAGCGGGCCGCCCACGAACATGAGCGTCGCGCCGAGATACATCGGGTGGCGCACCCAGCCGTACACGCCGGTGGTGACCACGCGGTGCCCGCGCTCGCGCTGCACCCGCACCAGCGCCGAGCCGAAGGGATTGTCGGCGAACGCCCGGAACAGGAAGAACCACGAGAGCGCCAGGCACGCGTCGCCGATCAGTCCCACCGCGAGCGGCAGCCGCGGCGTCCAGTGGAAGCGGCGCGTGTCGAGCGGCATCAACACGATCCACGCAACGAAGCCGATCGTGACGAGACAGATCATGATCTGGTCTCGGCGGCTGTGCCCGCCGGTGCCGGGCATGCGGAAGCGCTCTTCCAGTAGCGCGGGGTCCTTCCGCGCCAGCCACGCCATCGTGCTGGCCCCGACCGCCACGAACCAGCCGCCGACGATCCAGCCCGGGAGCCAGAGCCAGTCGCCGGCCAGGGACAGCATCAGCGCGGGCCAGAAGAGGAGATAGGCCGCGGTGAAGAGCAGCCGGCCGGGCGTCACGCGCTGCCCTCAGTAGCCGCGCAGGAACCCCAGCACGTGCGCGGCGTATTCAGCCGGCTTCTCGAACGGCGGCCAGTGCCCACAGTTGTTGAGGAGGACGAGGCGTGAGTCCGCGATGTGGTTCAGGATGGCGATGCTGACCTCGAAGGCGACCATGCGGTCGTAGCGCCCGTGGATCAGCAGCACCGGCGACTGGATGGAAGCCAGATCCGGCGTGTAGTCGTGCGGCACGCTCACCGATTGCCGTCGCGCCTCCATCATCTCGGGCGACCAGGTATGCGCGTGGTGGACGTAGTCCACCAGCTCGTCGGTGACCAGGGTCTCGTCATCGATGTGCACGCGCAGGTAGCGTCGGATGTTCTCGCGGCTCGGATCGTCCAGCGCCTGGCGGGTAGCCCGGTTGCCCTCCGACGGGCGATTGGCCATCAGGTAGCGATCACCTCCGGTGCCGATGTGCGAGCCGCCCATCACGAACTTCCGCACGCGCTGCGGATACGCGATGGCCGCCACCATCGACGACTGCCCGCCCTGCGAGTTGCCGACCCAGTGCGCCTGCTCGATGCCGAGGGCGTCCAGCAGGGCGACCGCGGTCCGCGCCTGCAGTGCGTGCACGCCCTCGTGGTAGACCACCGGCCCGGTCTTGCTGAAGTTCGGCAGGTCCATGAGGATGCACCGAAAGTGCTGCGCGAACACCCCGAGCGTTTTGTGGAACGTGATCCAGGCGGTGGTGCCGGGCCCGTAGGAGTGCAGGAACAGCACCGGATCACCGCGGCCGACGTCGTGATAGTGCACGGGCATGCCGCCGGCTTGGATGGTCTTGCCGGTGCCGGCCTCGGTGAGCCCGTTCGACGCGATGAACGGCATGGGTCCCTACCAGGGAAAGATACACCGATCGATCGAGAGCCAGCCCGCGCCGCCGAAGAGCACGCCCAGCGCCATGGCGATCAGGGCCAGGTTCATCTCGAAGCCGTGTCCCTTGCCCGGCGTCATGGACCAGTTGATGAAGAATCCGTTCGGCGCGTGGACCTTGGTGATCGCCACGAGCATCACGACGATGAGCCCGACCGCGGCCGGCCGCACCAGCAGCCCCACGATCATCGCGAGCCCGCCGAGCAGCTCGGTGAAGGCGGCGAGCACGGTCAGCGGCGCCGGCACGCCGAGCGCCTGGCGGAAGTAGCCGATCACCCCGTTCAGTCCCGGGCCGCCGAACCAGCCGAAGACCTTCTGGGCGCCGTGGGCGAAGAAGATGATGCCCAGGACGACCCGGATGATCAGGAGGGATTTGGAGGGGAACGTGCCGAAGAGCATGTCCATGTCTGGTTCCTTTCGCGTGGGAAGTGCAGGGGTCAGAAGATCCCGAGGTGCTGACGCAGGTCCACGTCGCGCTGCCGGAACTCCGCGGTGGGTCCCTCGGCCACGACGCGCCCGCCGTTCAAGATCACGATGTCGTCGGCCACCTCGAACACCAGCTTCGGGTTCTGCTCGACCAGCACGATAGAGAGTCCCTGCTCCTTGAGCCGCCGGATCGTCGCCATGACCTCGGCGACTATCTGAGGCGCCAGGCCCTCCGAGGGCTCGTCCATCAGGAGCACGCGCGGGTTCGACATCAGCGCCCGCCCGATGGCGAGCATCTGCTGCTCACCGCCCGAGAGCGAGCCCGCGACCTGCCGCCGCCGCTCGCCGATGCGGGGGAAGAGCGCGAAGACCGCGTCGAGCGTCCAGCCCGCCGAGGCGCCAGTCCGCGGCTTCCGGCCGGCCACCGCGAGGTTCTCGCGCACGGTCAGGCTGCGGAAGATCCGACGCCCTTGCGGCACCAGCGCCACGCCCTGCGCGGCGATGGCCTCGGGCGAGCGGCCGGTTACCGCGCGGCCGAAGACCTCGACGCGGCCGTGCCGCGGCGCCAGCAGCCCGACGGTCACGCTCATCGCGGTGGTCTTGCCCACGCCGTTGCGCCCCAGCAGCCCGAGGAGCCGGCCCTCGCCCAGGCGCCACGACATGCGGTGCAGCACGTGGCTGTCGCCGTAAAGGGCATCGATCTCGCTCAGCACCAGGGCGTCACTCGCCAAGGTAGATCTCCCGCGTCCGCGGATGCGCCACCACTTCGCTCCGCGTGCCCTCGACCACCACGTGGCCGAAGTGCAGCACGGTGATGCGCTCCGCGAAGTCGAGCGCCGTGTCCATGTCGTGCTCGATCATCACGATCGTGACGTCCCGGGGTATGCGGTTCACCAGGTGCAGCACGTCGCGCCGCTCCTCGACGGAGAGCCCGGCGAAGGGCTCGTCCAGCAGCAGGACCTGCGGATCCTGGGCCAAGGCCATCGCGATCTCCACACGCCGCCGCTCCCCGTAGGACGTCTGGGACAGCGGCCGCTCCGCGAGGTGCTCGAGCCCGACGCGGGCCAGGGCCTCGCGAGCCCGGTCGGCCAGCGCCGCCTGTCCATCCAGCGGGGCCACCGGATTCCACCGCAGGCGCGAGCGCCCGAGGAGCGAGAGCGTGACGTTGCGCAAGAGCGTCTCGCGCGGGAAGAGCGTGATGATCTGGTAGGTACGTGAGATCCCGAGATGGGCCCGGTGCCAGCCCGGGGTGCGCGTGATATCGCGGCCGAAGAGCGTGACCGTCCCGCCGTCGGGCCGCAGCTCGCCGGTGACCAGATTGAAGAGCGTGGTCTTGCCCGCGCCGTTCGGGCCGATGATCAGGCGCCGCTCTCCCGCCGCCACCGCGAGGTCCACCGAGGCGGTGACGACCAGACCGCCGAACGACTTGGTCAGGCGCTCGACGGCGAGCGCGGGCGCGGCGGTCACCGGCCGGCCTCCTTGCCCCGCGCCCCCGCCACCGCCATCGCCGGCGTCGCCCGCCGGGCCGTCACCCGCCGCCACAGGCGGGCGGCGCCCGGCACCAGCCCTTCCGGCATGAAGACGACGATCGCGACGAAGATGGCACCCAGGACGAAGTTCCATCGCTCGATGTAGGCGCTCGCCACGTTCTTCATGACCACCACCAGCGCGGCGCCGACCACCGGTCCCAGCAGCGTGCCGCTGCCGCCGGAGATCACCATCAGCAGCGCCTCGGCCGAGGCGGTGAGCGCTACCGCCTGCGGGCTCACGAACTGGTTGTAGTAGAGGAAGAGTAGCCCGGCCACCCCGCTCCAGAAGCCCGAGAAGAGGAAGGCGAGGAACCGGATCATCCAGACGTGATAGCCGAGGGCGGCCATGCGGCGGGGTTGGTCGCGGGTGCCCCGGATGCTCGCGCCGAACGGCGAGCCCACCAGGATCGCGATCGAGCCGAGGGCGGCGAGGAACACAGCGAGGGTGGCCCAGTAGAAATGGGCCGGCGAGGCCAGCGACAGGCCGAGGGGGCTCGGCCGCGCGCTCACCGTGATGCCGTTGTCCCCGTTGGTGATGCTGATCCATCGATAGGCGACGCCCCAGACGATCTGCCCGATCGCGAGGGTGATCATCACGAAGCCGATTCCGGTGCCGCGGAGCGCGAGGACGCCGAACAGGGCCGCCGCGAGCAGGGTGAGCGCCAGGGCACTCGCGCACGCCGCGACGTGGCCGTGGCCGCCGTTCAGCATCCGCGCCGCGCCGTACGCGGCGATCCCGAGAAGTCCGGCGTGGCCCAGCGTGACGAGGCCGGCATAACCCACCAGGATGTTGATGCCGAGCGCGAGGATGGCGTAGAGAAGGATCTGGCTCGCGATATTGATGTAGAAGGTCCCCCCGGCCCAGAGGGGCAGCGCCGCCAGGATCAGGAGCGCGGCGGCGAGCGCGAGGCGCTTCACACCGCCGGCCGGCCGAAGAGGCCTTGGGGCCGCACCACCAGGACGAGCAGCATGGGGAGGAAGAGCACCACGTAGGCCAGCTCGGGGAACATCGCCTGACCGAAGTTGTAGAGGAAGCCGACGATGAAGCTGCCGACCAGCGAGCCCAGGAGGCTGCCGGTGCCCCCGAGAATGACCACCACGAGGGCCAGCGGCAGCATCTCCTGGTCGAGACCGGGATAGACCGAGAGGATCGGTCCGCCGATGACCCCGGCGAACCCGGCCAGCCACGCGCCCAGGCAGAAGACGATGGTGAAGAGGCGCGAGACGCGGATCCCGGTCACCCGGGCCATCTCGGGATCGTCCACGCCCGCCCGGATCATCGCGCCGAGCCGGGTGCGGTCGAGCAAGGCCCACAGCGCCACCGCGAAGGCCACCGCGATGAGGCTGATGGCGAGCCGGTAGGTGGGGAACACCATGCCGACGATCCCGGTCGTGCCCTGGAGTCCGCGCGGCGTGTCGATGCGGACGGGATCGCCCGTCCACACCTTCAGGCACACGTCAGCGACCATGAATGAGAGCCCGAGGGTGACCAGGACCTGTGCGAGCTCGGCCCCGGCCAGCCGGCGCAGGATCAGCCGCTCCACCACGCCGCCGAAGGCCGCGACGAGGAGCCCGCTGACCAGCGCGGCGGGCCAGAAGCCGAGCCCCCACTCGATCAGGCTCGCGGCGAGGTAGCCGCCCAGCATGAAGAAGGAGCCGTGCGTGAGGTTCGGGATGCGCATCAGCCCGAAGATCAGCGAGAAGCCGGCGGACAGCAGGAAGAGGAGACCGCCCAGCGTGATGCTGTTGACGGCCAGCACGAGCCAGAGGCTCATGGCGGTCGAGCGGCGATCAGCCCTTCAGGGGTGGATAGTCACGCGAGTACACCGGCTGGGCCAGGAACCACTTCTCGTCGTAGGTCCAGAACTGGCTCACCTTCGGGTACGTCTTGATCGTGGTGTTGAAGAGCCGGTCGCCCTTCCGCTCGCAGCGGCGAATGTAGAAGCTGCCCACGACGTTGCCGAAGTGGTCGAAGGTGAACGGCCCCCGCGGGGTGTCGGTGAGCGACACCGCGCGCAGCGCCCGGTTCATGGCTTCCCGGTCGTCGGTCTTGCCACCCGTCTTCTCGAGCGCCGCTTCCGCGACCAGGCCGTTGATGTAGAGGCCGGCCGCGTAGAGCCCCGGAATGTTGCCGTAGTCCTTGACCATGCCCTCGATCAGCCGCCTATTGCTCGGCGTGTCGAGATCGCCGGTGTAGGCCGAGCAGGAGATCAGCCCGACCGATTCGTCGCCCAGGCTCTTGAGCAGGGCGTCGTCACAGGCCGTCCCGCCGCCCAGCACCGGCAGCTTCAGGCCCTGGTCCCGGTACTGCTTCATGAACTTGAGCGGGTTCGAGCCGGCGAAGCCCTGCACCACCGCGTCGACTCCGCTGAGCTGCGCAATGTACGGCGTATAGTCCGGAGTGGACAGCGGCGGCCACAGCTTCTTCACCACCCGGCCGCCGGCGTCCTCGAAGACGCGCTGGAACCCCGCCATCTGCTCGTGGCCGAACGCGAAATCGTCCGCGAGGGTGATCACGGTCTTGTACTTCAGCTCCTTCGCCGCGTAGTCGGCGAGCGGATGCATGTTCTGGGAGGAGGTGGCGGACGCCCGGATGAAATAGGGATTGGGCCTCCGCTGGGTCATGTCCTCCGCGGCGGCCAGGCTGAGCACCGGCACCTTGGCCTGCGCGGTGTAGTCGGTGATCGCGAGCAGCTCGAAGGCGGCCAGTGGCCCGAAGATCATGTCCACGTTCTCGCGTTCCACCAGCTCCTGGGTCTTCGTCTTGGTACCGGCGGGGTTACCTCCGGTGTCGGCCACGACCAGCTCGACCTTCCGGCCCGCGAGGGTGTAGTTGCGGTCCTTGAAGAAGCGCAGCGTCCCCTGCTCCATCTGGATGCCGCCGGCGGCGAGCGGTCCGGTCTTCACCGTGAGCAGGCCGATGCGAATCGGCTTGGCCTGGGCCCGGGCCCGGGTGGGCAGTCCCGCTGCGAGGAGCGTGCTACCGGTCAGGAAGGAGCGGCGGCTGAGGGTCAGCGACATTGCGACCTCCTGTTCTCGGCCTGAGCTAGGGACGGCGGGTCACCTCGACGGTCGCGCTCTCTTCGGTCATCCGGCCGCCGACCGGGACGTGGCGGAGCTCGTTCCACACCCGGTCCACGTCGGCGAGCACCGCCTCGTCCGGCCGGTCGATGTCGATCGGGGTGGCGGTCGGCACCCAGCACGGCCGCCCGGTGACCCAGAACACCTCGGTGCGATTGCCCTCCGGATCGAAGAAGTAGCAGCCGATCGCGCTGGCGTGGTTGACCACGCCCTCGATGCGATAGCCCTCGGCGACCAGGCGTTTCCGCATGACGCGGAGGTCGTCGAGGCTGCCGACCCGCATGGAGATCTGGTTGATCAGGTGGGGATCCGCCGGGTCGGGCCGGCCACCCATGAGCGCGATCTCGTGGTCCACCGAGTCGGGATCCGCGCTCAGGAAGACCACGCCGGCGCGCCAGTTCTGCTTGGTCACGCGCATCCCCAGGACGTCGCGGTAGAACGCGACCATGCGCTCCAGATCCCGCACGTAGATGCCGACGTGACCCAGCCCCAGCACTCTCGCCATTGGGTCGGTCCCTCCCCTTGCGACGGCTCGGACGGTGCTCGGACCCGGAGGATACTCCTATCGGCGACCGCGTGCCCGCTTCGCTTTCGACCCGGCCGGGATCTTGATCTTGAGCAGCCGGGCCGCGTTGCCGCCCAGGATCTTTGCCTTGTCCGCCGCGGTCAGGAAGCCGGCGCCGCCCACGAAGCCGCGCGGGTCGTACATGCCCATGTCGTAGGGATAGTCGGTGCCGGCCAAGACGTGGTCGGCGCCCCACAGCGCGACGAGGTGTCGGAGCTGGGTCCGGTCGAACACGATCGTGTCGAAGTAGACCCTGGCCAGGGAACGGCGCGGGGCGTTCTTGAGCACGGTGCGCGCGTCGGCGCGCGCGCCCCACACGTGGTCCATCCGCGCCGGGTAGTGGGCGATATAACCGCCCCCATGCGCGGCCACCAGCTTCAGCCTCGGAAACCGCTCCAGCACGCCGTCGAAGACGAGATGGCCGAGCGCCACCGTAGTGTCGAGCGGGTTGCCGATCACGTTTGTGAAATAGTGGTCGGCCAGGCGATCGCCCTGCGTGAAGCCATTGGGGTGCATGAACAGCACGACGTCCAGCTCCTGCGCCGTCTTCCAGAACTCGTCGCGGCCGCGCGAGACCTCGGCGCCGACGACGTTGGTGCCGATCTCGGCGCCCCGGAAGCCGAGCTTCGTCACGCAGTACCGCAATTCGTCCGCGGCCAGGTCGGGCGCCTGCAGCGGCACGTGGGCGAGCGCGACGAAGCGGTCCGGATGCGCGGCCACGATCCCGGCCAGGTGCTCGTTCACCGATCGGCTCACCTTCCGGGCCATCTCGGGCTCGAGCCAGTACATGAAGTGGAAGGGTGACGGCGAGATGGCCTGGATGTTCACGCCCATCTTGTCCATGTCGCGCAGGCGCTGCTCGACGGACGTCAGGCAGGTCCACACGTTCTCCATCTGCTTGCGATTGGTGGCCCGCGACAGATCGTTCGAGAAGCGCGCCGAGGGCTCCCGGTCGGGCGTGAGCAGATGCCGCACCATCTCGTCGGCGGCCGGGTGCTGCACGTGGCAATGGATGTCGATGCAGGCGGGGCGCTGGCCGACTGCGCTCATGCGCGCTTTCCCACCCCGGGCCGCGTTGGCTGGACACGTGAAGAGCATGAGCGTCTCCTTCGGGTGCGCGCGGGTCAGCGACGGGCGAAGAGCATGTACAGCCACTGGCCGATGAAGCCCAGCGCCGGCGGCAGCAGCACGCCGGGGATGAGCCGGGCCAGCGTGATCGGCCATCCGAGCAGCGGCGCCTCGTAGGTCAGCATCCGGATCGGGCTCACCAGGGTCTTGGCGGTGAGCAGGGCGATGAGCGGACCGGGCGCGGCGCCGCTCCGGAACAGGTTCGCCACCACCGGAAAGACCAGGTACGGTCCGCCCGGCATCACCAGCCCGGCGGCCCAGCCCACGAGGATGCCGTGGCCCAGCCTCTCGCCGCCCAGCCATCGCGAGAGCACCGGCGCGGGGATCAGCACGTCGAGCAGCCCGGCCAGCACGAAGCCCAGGACCAGCTCGATCCACACGCCGGAGAGGAGCCGGCCGGTGGACTGGAAGGCACGCACGACTAGCTGCGGATCCCGAGCCAGCGCCACCGCGAGCGCGCTCGCGGTCAGCGCCAGCAGGATGAGGAGGCTCGCATCCATTCGCCGGCGCCGCTTCAATTTGATCTGGGGGGGAGCGGCGCCGCTCCTCCCCCAGGCCCCCCCACCACATCCGGCGACCGTTCGCCGCCCATCACGTCCGGTGAGCTGGAGAGCGGCGTCGCTCCTCCCGCAGACCCCCTCACCGCATGGGGCGACCGTTGGCTGTGAATCACGATTGGCGAGCTGCTTCCGAAGTGCGCGACGTGCGATAGACGAGCGGGACGGGCCGGGCTTCCTCCGCCGCCTGGCGCGCGGCCTCGATCAGGCCGTGATCGGGCGAGAGCCGGCACACCGGGTCGGTGGCCGCCGCGTGGCCCGTGAGGTGATACGCCTGGCAGCGGCAGCCGCCGAAATCCACCGCGCGCCGGTCGCAGCTCCGACACGGCTCGGGCATCCACTCCTCGCCCCGGAACGCGGCGAAGCCCGAGGAGTCGCGCCAGATGTCCGCCAGCGACCGCTCGGTCACCGACTCGAACTCGACGCCCGGCAGCGTGTGCGCGGCGTGGCAGGGGAGCACCAGACCGCTGGGCGAGATCAGGAGGAAGCGACGGCCCCAGCCGTCCATGCACGCTTTGGGGAACTCCGCGTAGTAGTCCGGGGTGACGAAGAGCACTTCCATGCGCCCGCGCAACCGCTCTCGCGCCCGTCCCGCGATGACCCGCGCGCGCTCCAGCTGCTCGCGCGTGGGCAGCAGCGCAGTCCGATTCGTGAGCGCCCAGCCGACGTACTGCGCGTTGGCCAGCTCCAGCCGATCGGCGTGAAGCCGCTCGGCCAGCGCGATGACCTCCTCCACCCGATCCAGGTTCTCCCGGTGCAGCACCGTGTTGAGGGTGAGCGGGAAGCCCAGCTCCTTGACCCAGCCCGCGATCTCGATCTTTCGGTCGTACGAGCGCAGCCCAGCGATGCGGTCCGACGGCGCCGCCGTCGTGTCCTGGATGGAGATCTGGACGTTGTCGAGCCCCAGCTCGCGGAAGCGGGCCAGCCGTTCCCGGCGCAGCGGGATGCCGCTCGTGATCAGGTTCGTGTAGAGGTCCAGGCGGCGCGCCTCGGCGATCAGGGCCTCGAGATCATCGCGCACCAGCGGCTCGCCGCCGGTCAGGTTCAGCTGGACCACGCCCAGGTCCTCGGCCTCGCGGAGGACGCGCAGCCACGTCTCGGTGTCCAGCTCGCCGTCGTGGCGACCGTAGTCGAGCGGGTTCGAGCAGTACACGCAGCGCAGCGGACACTTATAGGTCAGCTCGGCCACCAGTGTGTACGGACGATACGTCTCGCTCATGTCGCCGACTGTACCAGGCCCCGATCGGCCATGCTCTCGAGGAAGGTCATGACCTCGCGCTCCACCGCCGGCGTCTCGTGCCCGTACTTCTGCGCCAGCTCCTCCACGATCGAGCCAACCGTGCGCTCGCCGTCGCAGCGCTGCAGCACGTCCGCCGCCGTCGGATTCAGCACGAGCCCGCGCTCCGGATACAGCAGCATGTAGCGCGACGACTTGCGGTCGTAGCGCAGCCGCGCCTTCGCGGCCAGCCTGGGCCGGCTCGTCGCGTCCATCACGTGGCGCGGGCTCCGCCCGGGCCCCAGCCCGGCTCGACATAGGCCGCGAAGGTGCAATCGAGCAGGTGCCAGAGGATCTCGGTCTTGCGGATGAGCGCGGCCACGCAGCGCTCCTGCATCGCGTAGGTATTCGCGTGACGAACCACGAAGTCGATGGCCTCCTCGGAGTCGCGCCGCGCCCGCGGCACGCGCGAGCGGAAGTACGCGAGCATCTCGGGGCTAACCCACGGGTAGTGCTTCTCCCACGCCAGCACCCGCTTGGACATGAGGTCCGGCGCGAAGAACTCGGTGAGCGACGAGGCCACCGCCTCGACCAGGGTGCGCTCGCGCACCAGCTCCACGTAGGCGTCGCAGGCGAAGCGCACGCCGGGCAGGACGGAGCGGCAGCTGGCGACCTCGCCGCGGTCGAGCCCCACCCCGTCGGCCAAGCGCAGCCACAGCTCGAGCCCGGCTTCTCCGCCCTCGTCGCCGTCGTGGTCGCGGATGCGGCGGATCCACATGCGACGGAAAGCCGGATCCTCCGACTTCGACAAGATGATGGCGTCCTTGATCGGGATGCGCGTCTGGTAGTAGTAGCGGTTCAGCACCCACTGCTGCAGCTGCGGGCGGGTCAGGCTGCCCTCGTGCATCATCTTGTGATAGCGGTGATGATCGTGATAGCGCTGCTCGCCCTCGCGGCGGACCCAGGCGATGAACTCATCGCGCGTCAGCGGCGACCGGACGGTTTCGGTGGTCACAGCGTCACCTCCATCCCATCGAACGCGATCTCCCAGCCGGCCGCTTCCGCTTCCTTGCGCTCCGTGGAGTCGTCGCACAGCAGGGGGTTCGTGTTGTTGATGTGGATGTAGACGCACCGCGCGGCCGGCAAGCCGTGGAGCGCGGTCAGGCTCCCGCCCTCGCCGCCCACCGGCAGATGGGCCATGTCCTCGGCGCGCTTGGTCCCGAGGCCGCGCGCGGGCAATTCGTCGCTCGACCAGAACGTCCCGTCGAAGAACACGCAGTCGGCCTCGGCCAGCGCCTTCCGGACGTCTCCCGTCAATCCACCCGCGGCCGGAAAGTAGGCGAGCCGCTTGCCCGTGGCGGCCTCACGGATCTTGAGGCCGATATTGTCGCGCGGGTCACCCGAGCCGTGGTGCTCGAGATGGATCGGCTGCTTGCCCGGCACGGGGACGGCCTCGATGAGGAGCCTGCCGGGCCGCCCGTCGGCCCCGGCGAGCGGGACTTCACGACCCGGCTCGAGCACGCGCCACGTCACCTGACCGGGGAACCGCTCGAGTGTCCGGTAGAGCACGTTGCCCTCGGTGAAGCCGGCACGCACGCGCTCGGTCGCGTAGATGACCAGGGGGTGAGACTCGCGAAGGGACAGCAGGCCCAGGGTGTGATCCAGATCGCCGTTGGTGATGACAATCGCGTCGACCGGGGAGTGACGCGGCGCCTTCGGATGCAGGCCGGCGAAGCTCTCGATCTGCGCCCGGATCTCCGGCGAGCAGTTCAGCAGGAACCAGCGCTCGCCATCGGCGCTGACCGCGACCGATTCCTGGGTGCGCGCCGCCGAGCGGCCTACACCCTCGCGGACACCGCGGCAGTTGGAGCAGCCGCAGTTCCACTGGGGAAAGCCGCCGCCAGCCGCTGAGCCCAGTACCCGGATACGCACGATTGGCCCCCAGAAACACCACAACCCCCCGGCGGCAGGTGGCCGAGCGGGGGGCTGTCGATACGACCGAACGGCTGGGCCGCTCTAGAAGCGGTCGTCTGGCTCCCGGTCGAAATCGTCCTGGTACGAGTTGATCTCGGCGTCCATCTTCACTTCGACGAAGTCCGGCGCTTCCCAGCTCATGGCGCTCACCTCCGTTGAAAGGTCGGTCCAGCCCTTCCTACCGCCCAGATACTATCGGCGGCCCACCCCGAGGTCAAGCGGCATCGGGACCGGCTTGACACGCGGGAGCGGGGCTCCTAGATTCCCCCCGGGAGGTCGACGCTCGCTCCATGGATCCCCTGGGCGACCTGATCGGGGAGCATCCGACGATCGTCGCCCTTCGCCAGAAGGCGCGCGCCCTCCTGCCCCGCCACCAGGGCGCCCGCCGCCTGCCGCCGATCCTGATCCAGGGCGAGACCGGCACTGGCAAGGGCCTGCTCGCGCGGCTCATGCACCGGGCCGGACCGCGCGCCGCCGCTCCGTTCGTCGAGCTGAACTGCGCGGCCATCCCGGAGACCCTGCTCGAGGCCGAGCTGTTCGGCTACGAGCGTGGGGCGTTCACCGACGCCCGGCAGGCCAAGCCGGGGCTGTTCCACGTTGCGCACGGCGGCACCTTGTTCCTCGACGAGGTCGCCCTGCTGCCTCGGGGACTGCAGCCAAAGCTGCTCACCGTGCTGGAGCAGGGCAGCGTCCGCCGGCTGGGAGCCACCCGGAGCGAGCCGGCCGACGTCTCCATCCTCGCCGCCACCAACGCGTCGCTCCGGTCGGCGGTCGCCGAGGGGCGCTTCCGTGCCGACCTCTACCATCGCCTCGCGGTCCTGACGCTGGAGCTGCCGCCGCTGCGCGAGCGCGACGAGGACATCGACAGGCTGGCCGAGCGGCTGCTCGCGCGCGCGTGCGCCGAGTACGGCCTGCCGACGAAGACGCTGGCCGACGATGCCCGGATCGCGCTGCGGACGTATACCTGGCCGGGCAACGTGCGCGAGCTCGGCAACGTCATCGAGCGGGCCGTGCTCCTCTCGGACCACGAGACGATCACCGCGGACGGGCTGGACCTTCCGCGACCGACCGTCCGGGCCCGTCGGCTCTTCGTGCCTCCGATGACGCCGGCGGACTCGGCGCGCCAGCATCTGTTGGACGCGCTGACCCAGACCGGCTGGAACATCACCCGGACCGCAGCGCGGCTCGGCATCACCCGCAACACGGTGCGCGCGCGAATCCGTCTCCACGGGCTGCGGCCCCCCGGCACCGTCGAGCCGGCGCCGGTCTCCATCGCCCCGCCAATCGTCCCCGACGTCGAGCCGATCCCGACCGTGGCCGAGCACGCGCCGGCCGCCGCGAGCATCGGCGTGCGCTGGGACCGGCGCCGCGTCACGTTCCTGCGGGCGCGTATCGTCCCCGGGCCCGACGGCGCGTCGTCGGTGACCAGCCGCGTCTTCGGCTGGCTGGTCGACAAGGCCCAGACCTTCGGTGGCCACGTGACCGAGATCGGCCAGCAGAGCGTCGTGGCGATCTTTGGCCACGTGCCGGCAGAAGACGCGCCCCGGCGCGCGGCCACCGCGGCGCTCGCCCTGACGAAGCTCATCGCGCGCGAGGACTTGCGCGGAGAGGGACCGGACGACGTCTCGGTGGCGCTGGCCATCCACGTCGACCGTGTCGCGCTGGCCCACGTCGACGGCCGCCCCGTCGTCGAGCAGGACGCCTCGCGCCGTGCGCTGGCCGCGCTCGACGCGCTGGAGCCGATCGCCAGCGGGGAGATCGCGGTGACCGACGCCGCCCTCGGATTCCTCACCCGTCACTTCGAGATCGCGGCGCGGCCGGACCCCGGCGCGGGGCGACAGCTCGTCGGGCGCGCGAGCACGCCGGGCGGCTCGCAGCCGGTGGCGTTCGTCGGCCGCCGCGCCGAGATGGACACGCTGCGCCGCCTGCTCGACCAGGCGACGCTGGGCCACGGCCAGATCGTGACCATCGTGGGCGAGCCGGGTATCGGCAAGTCACGCCTGCTCCAGGAGTTTCAGCAGTCGATCGGCGCGGAAAGTGTGATCATCCGTGAAGGCCGCTGCGCACCGTACGGCGCGCACGTGCCCTACTTCCCGGCGATCGAAATCTTGCAAGCCTTCTGCGATGTCGAGGACACGGACTCGATGGAGACCGTGGACGCCGCCGTGCTGGCCTCGCTCCAGCCGCTCGGTCCCGCCGCGGCGGCGTCGGCGCCCTACCTGCAGAATCTCCTCTTCCCGCGCCGGAGCGGCGAGCTGAGCGGCCGGTCTCCAGACGCGGTCAAGACCGGAACCTTCGAGGCGGTCCGGCGCGTCGTGCTCGCCCAGCAGGAGCGCCGGGCGCTGCTGCTCGTCATCGAGGATCTCCACTGGATCGACCAGACATCGGCGGAGCTGCTCACCGCGCTGGCCGAGCTGACCGCCACCTCCCGGGTCCTGCTGGTGACGACGGCCCGCCCGGGCTACCGCGCCTCGTGGCAGACGCTGCCCAATGCGACGCAGATCACGCTTGGACCGCTCTCCGCCGTGGACAGCCGCCGGCTCGTGGAATCGGTGCTGGCCGCCCGGCCCGCCGCGGACGAGGTGGTCGGGCGGGTCCTGGACCGCGGCGAGGGCAATCCGTTCTTCCTGGAGGAGCTGGCGCAGGCGGTTCGCGAGCACGCCGACGAGGCCGAGGCGCTCGCGGTGCCCGGCACGGTGCACGACGTGGTGGCCAGCCGGGTGGACAGCCTCCCCACCGGCGACCGGCACGTGCTCGAGGTCGCCGCCGTCATCGGTCGAGAGATCCCGGTGGCCCTGCTGCAGGAGGCGTCCGAGCTGTCAGTCGCGGACATCCAGGCCAGCCTGGCGCGCTTGCAGACCGGCGAGTTCCTCCACGCCATCCGGTCCGGCACGGAGGCCGGCTACGCGTTCAAGCACGCGCTGACCCACGAGGTAGCCTACGACGGCGTGGTCCGAAGCGCCCGCGCGGTCCTGCACGCGCGCGTAGTGAGCGCGATCGGCAAGCTCGCCCCCGAGATCGGCGAGCGCCGCCCGGAGACGCTGGCCCGCCACTGCACGGAGGCGGGGCGGCACACCGAGGCCATCGCGCACTGGACCCGCGCCGGACAGCTCGCGATCCAGCGCTCCGCGCATGGCGACGCCATCGTGCACCTGGGCCAGGCGCTGGCGCTGCTGGCCAATCAGCCGGAGGGGCCGGCGCGGGATGCGCAGGAGATCGGCATCCAGCTCGCGATGGCGACGTCGGTCACCGCGGCGCGCGGGTACGGCGCTCCGGAGATCGAGCAGACCCTGGACCGCGTGCGGGTCATGGCGGACCGCCTGACCGACGTCGACCAGAAATTCTTCGTGCAGTGGACGCTGTGGCGCTTCCAGCTGTCCCGCGCCGACTTCCGGGCCGCCGAGCAGCTGGTGGGCCGACTGCTCGCCGTCGCGCAGGGCCACGGCGACACGCTCGTTCGCGTCGGCGGGCACGTCGCGGCCGGCGTCGACACCTTCTACCGCGGTGAGTTCGCCCGCGCGCGCGAGCACCTGGGCCAGGCGGCGGCGCTCGACGATCGTACCAGGACCGCGGAGCAAACCCTTCGCTACGGCCAGGACATGGGAGTCGCCGCCGCGGGGTTCCTCGGGTGGGCGGACGCGGTGGTCGGCGACCTCGAAGGTGGCGCCCGGCGCGCCGAGCTGGCCGTGCGGATGGCCCGCGAGGGCGGTCACCCATTCAACGTGGCGCTCGCGCTGTTCCTGGCCTGCGAGGTCCACGAGCTGCGCCGTGAGCCCGACGTGGTGCGGCGGCTCGGAGACGAGCTGGTCGCGCTCTCCCGCGAGTACGGTTTCACCTTCTTCGTGGCGATCGGGCTCTCGCACGCCGGCTGGGGGCGGAGCGCCGGCGGCGACGTGGACAGCGGGGCCGCCATGATGCAGGAGGGCGCCGATCTCTTCCGACGGGCCGGCCAGCGAGTCGGACTCGCCCATCGGGCGCGGCTCGCCGAGGGGCTGCTGGCCATCGGGGCCGTGGAGCCGGCGCTGCAGGTGATCGCCGACGCGCTCGAGCAGCGACGGCAGACCGAGGAGCACGCCTTCGTGGCCCCACTGCTGACCCTGCGGGCCGAGGCGCTCGTCCGGCGAGGCGAGACCGCGGCGGCCCTGAGCGCACTCCGCGAGGCCGTGGAGGTCGCGACACGTCAGGGCGCCACGCTGTTCGCCCGGGACGCGGGGGCCGCGCTCCGCCGACTGGAAAACCGGCGATGAGCGTCTCGAACTGGAACGAGTCAAACCGCTGCGCGCCGGCCGCGATTGTCACGCCCCGCGATCTGGACGAGCTCGTCGCCATCGTGCGAGACCCGGGCTTCCCGTCGCCCCTGCGGGCCCTGGGCGAGCTGCACTCGCTCAACGAGTCCATCGAGACGGCCGGCACCGCGGTGTTCATGACCCGCTTCTCGAAGATCGAGGAGCCCGATCGCGTCAACCGGCGGGTCACGGTGGGCGCCGGTGTCCGGATGATCGACCTGAAGAACGCGCTTCGAGCGCACGGCCAGCAGCTGCCGGTGGTGCCGGAGATCGGCAATGCCACCGCGGGCTCGGTCGCCTGCTGCGGCACCAAGGACTCGTCGCTCGGTCCCACCGGCCGCGGCCAGATCAGCTCGACGGTGGTCGCGGTCCGACTCGTGCGAGCCGACGGGCAGACGGTCCACGTGACCGACCGGGACGGCCTGCGCCTGATCCGGTCGAGCTACGGGCTCCTCGGGATCGTGTACGAGGTCACCTTCGAGGTCGAGGAGCGGCAGCGGGTCTGGTACTCGTACGAGCGGATCAAGCTCGACCGGTGGCTGCAGACCGACCGGCCGCTCCCGCCGCCGGACGGCGCCGAGATCCTGGGCGACGCCGACGGCTTCCTGGGCTTCCTGCTCCCGTACCGGCGCGAGCTGATCGTCGAGCGCCGACGGGTGGCCGCCAGGCACCGTCCCGTCATGATCCTGGACGCGGTGAGGCTCTGGCTGCGCACGTTCGCCTGGATGTCGGGCGCGCGCCCGTTCAACGCTCCGCTGCGGCTGCTGCCGCGGCGGCTCCGTCGCCTGGCCATCGCGGCCTGGGTCTGGGTCCTCGACCACGGGTTCCTCAAGATCTTCTTCCTGCGGATCATCAGCCGGTTCGCCAGCTACCGCGCCGACGCCATGATCGACTTCAAGCGGCCGGCGTCGAGCTACTTCGACTTCACGTTCTGGGCCTTCCCGGTCAGCCGCTGGGCCGAGATCGTGCCCGCGTACCTGCGCTTCTGCGAGCGCTTCCGGAGCGAGAACGAGTTCCGTCCCGCGCTGCCTACCGAGGTGTACTTCATCCGCAAGGACGACTCCGCGCTGCTGTCGTTCAGCTGCGAGGAGGACATCTTCACCCTCGACATGGTGAACTGGTCCGACGAGGAGCCGGCGGCCTGGCGGGCGATGAACCGCGCGTTCAACGAGTTCGCGGCGCGACACGGCGCGCGGCCGCTGCTGAACCAGACCAAGGCTCTCCTGCCCGCCGTCGCAAAGCAGCTGTGGACGCCGGCCTGGCACGCTCTCGGGGAGGCGCGCCGGGCGGCGGATCCCGAAAACCGGTTCCTGACGCCGTTCTTCCGCGACGTCCTCCCCTGAGCGGGTGCATGATGGAGGCCGCCGGGGCCGCCCAGAACCACCAGGGATAGCTGTGACCCCGGCTGTCACGGTCGCGGTGGATTATCCGAGCATGAGTCCGTTCCTCAGCCAGCTGGCCGAGCTCCAGCGGACCGAGCGCACCCGCGCCAAGTGGGTGATCGTGCCCTCTCACTCGCTCGGGCACACGCTCGGGGAGCGCCTGGCCCTGGGCGGCTCGGGCTGGACGAACGTGCGCTTCGCCACGCCGCTGGAC
>DATFWA010000273.1:0-8672 GCA_035259825.1 Candidatus Methylomirabilota bacterium
TAGCCCTGCGGCGAGGCGGCCTGACGCTCGACCGGTTGCGGGTTGACCGGCGAGCCGCAGGAGCCGCAGAACTTCTTCTCGGGGACGAGCTCGGCACCGCAGCTCGGACAGACCGTTACGAGGCGGCCGCCGCAGTCCTCACAGAACCGGACGCCTTCTCGGTTCTGGGACTGACATCGGGGACACTTCACCTCGGCCCTCCTCGGGCGGTCACCAGCCGGATGGTTGCGGCAGGGTAGCCTCTCCGGGCACTTGCGTCAAGGGGCACCCGGCGGGGCTCCAATGGCTCAGCGCGGCTCTTCCGGTCCCAGCCGATAACGCCGCACCTCGGCCTGCACGTCGCGGACGAGGTCGTCCTCGAGCTCGATCCGGACCTCGTGACGCTCGACCTCCCAGTGGCCCACCGTGGTGAGCCATCCGAGGATGCGCCGGGCCTCCGGCACGAGCCGTCGGCCGCGGTAGATCAGCGTGGTGCGAGCGGAGTCCTGCAGCCGCTCCTGGCGCTCCACCTCGGTGCCGCACAGGCGCAGCACCTCTTCTCGGGTGGTCTTGCCAGGCTTGATCCGCTCGAGCACCTCGCGAGGCAGGATCACGCCCTGCTCTCGCCGGCGCCCGCCGGGACGCCACCCGCCGAGCTGCACCCGCGCGGCTGCCACACCGATGACGCGCGCGAGGCCGCGTCCCAGCAGCGGGCCGATCGCCTGCCCCAGGGCCAGTAGCACGATCGGCGCGGCCACCAGCAGCGCGGTCTGGGCGCGCGAGAAGTAGCCGAACTGCACGGCCAGCGTCTGCGGGGTGATCCCGTCGGAGCGGTCCAGGAAGAGCGAGACGATCTCCGTGGACTCGAGCGTCTCGCTCAGCCGTCGAATCGACGACGGGGGATACACTTCGTCGATCTTCAGGCGATCGGACTGCGGGAACTGCACGACCAGCTCGGCCGGCGCGTCGGCCAAGCGCACGACGCGATCGCGATGGGCGAAGTACATGGGGAAGAGCGGGCGATCGCGCACCTCGTGGAAGCCGATCGCGATCCGGTAGTGGACCCCGCGGACCAGCCGCTCCACCCAGCCCACCTTCTGCGGCTTGATGAGCCCGGCCGTGTCCATCGTCAGCTCGGTGAGCCAGCTGCGGTCGATGAGTTGCGGCGTCCACGGGATTCGGATGAACGTGGCGGGCGGGCTCAGGCCGAGCGCGCCGGTCTGCACGAAGGTGACGAATGGCGCTCCGTCGGGCTGTGGCGCGACCCGCCCCTCGTCGCTCAGGTTGCGCGCGGCGAGAGCGACGCGTCCCTCGGCGATGACCTCGAAGCCACGGTCGGTCACGTAGCGGGCCAGCGCGGCGTCGGGCTTCTGCCCGGGCATGGCGTTCACGACCTCGCCAGGCCAGAGGAGGAAGAGATCCTGGCCCGGGTCGACCGACTTCTGATCCGGCGACGGCTGCAGGCTGAAGGCGACGACCACTGGGACCGGTCCGGCTCCCTCTCGCACAGTGGCCCGGATGGCGAGCGGTCCGATGCTGAACGGCGGATCCGGGCGGGCCGCGACGAACAGCTGGGCCCGGACGGGGGCGGGAGTCAGAACCAGCGCGGTAACGGTGAGGAGCCAAGCCAGCCGGCGCATCGCGAGGATCCGATCATACCTGCCTCCGCACGGCCGTGCGAGGCGACCCGGCCCCACCGGGCCGGCCCGCCGTCCGTGTGGTAGGCTCCCGGTCATGAACGCCACCACGCTGCTCGCCGACTTCGTGACCAAGCACCGCATGGACGATTGCCCGGATGCCGCGGTCGACGCTGCGCGCCGGGCCATCCTGGACTGCCTGGGCGTGATGCTGGCCGGCTCGATCGAGCCGGCCTCGCGCATCCTGCAGCAGGTAGCCGAGGCCGAGGGCGGCCTGCCGCTCTGCACGGTGGTGGGCACGGGCCGGCGGACGGGCGCGGTGTGGGCAGCGCTCTGCAACGGCACCGCCGCGCACGCGCTCGACTTCGACGACACCAACTTCGCCCTGATGGGCCACCCGTCCGCGCCGGTCCTGGCCGCCGCCCTCGCCGCGGGCGAGCTGGCGCTGGCCGACGGGCGAGCGGTGGTGGAGGCTTTCCTCCTCGGCTTCGAGGTCGAGACCACGCTCGCCGAGGTCATCAACCCCGCGCACTACGAGCACGGCTGGCACGCCACCTGTACGCTCGGCACGCTGGGCGCGGCAGCGGCGGCGGCGCGGCTGCTCGGGCTCGACGGCGCGCAGACGCGTCACGCACTCGCGGTGGCCGCCTCCCAGTCCTCCGGCCTCAAGGAGAACTTCGGCACGATGACCAAGCCGTTCCACGCCGGACACGCGGCGCGGAGCGGCGTGCTCTCGGCGCTCATGGCCCGCGAGGGCTGGACGGCGTCCGAGCACGCGATCGAGGGTCCGCAGGGCTTCCTCAACGTGCTGGGCGCCGGCAAGCGCGCGCTCGAGCCGCTGGGCACGCTGGGCGCGCCGTGGAAGATCCTGACCACCGGCGTCGCGGTCAAGCCGTATCCCTCGTGCGCCTGCACGCACTCGATCATCGACTCCACGCTGGAGATCCGCCGGGCGCAGGGCTACCGGCCAGAGGAGATCGAGGAAGTGACGGTCGGAGTGGCCGCAGGGGTCCCGCGCATTCTCATCCATGCGCGCCCGCGCACCGGCCTCGAGGGCAAGTTCTCGGCTCAGTTCTCGGCGGCCGCCGCGCTGACCGACGGGCGCGTCGGCATCAGCACGTTCCAGGACGACCGCGTGCAGGATGCCACCATCCGGCGCCTGATGGAGCGGGTGCGCGTGACGGTCGATCCGGACATCCCGACCGACCTCGAGCGTCACATGTGGACGCGCGTCACGGTCCGCTGCACGGATGGCCGGACCACCACCGTGGGTCCGCGTCCGGTGCCCGGCCATCCCGAGAACCCGCTGCCGATCGAGACCCTGCGCGAGAAGTTCCGGGAGTGCGCGGGGCTGGTGCTCCCAGCGGATCGGGCGGACTCGGTGCTGCAGATGGTCGAGTCGCTGGACACCTGCCCCGACCTGCGGAGCCTGACCGCGATCCTCGACTCCGGTCGCTAGCACGTCGAAGGGGCCTCGACGGCCCCTAGGTCAGGCGGGCTGCGGCCACGGAAGGCGGCTCATCCACCAGATCGCCGCCGCCACGACCGGGGCACTCAGCAGGAAGGTCGCCGCGTTCGCGCCGAGGCTCTCCGGCGAGCCCATCCACGCCGACAGGACGACCGAGACCGAGTTGTTCGCGGCATGACAGATCATCGCGGGCATCACGCTCTCGGCGCGCTCCGTCACCAGGCCCAGGTAGAGCCCGAGGGCGAAGGCGAGCAGGCCGTGCACCGGCTCGCCATGGATCACCCCGAATGCCAGCGCGGTGACCATGATCGCCGGGCCCGCGCTCCACACCCGCCGGAGCCGCGTCTGCAGGTATCCGCGAAAGAACAGCTCCTCCCCGATCGGAGCCAGCACGCCGACCACCACCACCGCCAGCAGCACGCCGATCGGCGGCGCGTCCGCCATGGTCCGCGCGATCCAGTCGAGCGCGGGCCCCGGGCCCACTCCGAGGAGAATGGTCAGGGACTCGAGCGCCTGGCTGAGCGCGAGCGTGCCGAGCACCACGATCGCAAGCCCGCGCCCGACGATGCGACCCCGGCAGAGCCGGAGGGTGAGGCTCGGCGGACGGCCGCCGGCCAGGAACGCGATGCCGATCAAGGCCAGCGACGAAGCGGGCACGCCGGCCAGCAGTGTGGCCAGCGCGTCGTGCTCGACCTCGATCGCGCCGCGCCAGCCGACGAGCGCGGTGACCGCCGCGAGCTGCAGGCTCAGCACGGCTACTACCGCGACGAGGTAGACGAGGAGGGCGGTCCAGACCGGGCGCATCTCGGCGCCTCTCCCTCGCGGGAGAGGAGAAACGGTCAGGCTAGTGGTGGCAGGTCACGCACTCGAGCGGGGCGTTGCGGCGCTCGCTCTCGCTGCCCGACGGGGCGTGCACCGATGGGATCGGCGCGTCCGCGGCCGTCTGCACGCCCTGCACGCCCTTGGCGTTGACGTTGCGGTGGCACTCCACGCACCAGCCCATGGTGAGCTTCGGCGGCGCGGTCGGGATCAGGGCGAGGTTCATCAGGTCGTTGACGATGTTCTGTCCGGTCTCGGCGTGCACCCGCTCCATGGCCTCGATCCGGCCGTGGCAGGTCTGGCACTGGACGCCCGCCTGCACGTGCGGCTTGTGCGGGAACTGGGCGTGCTCCGGGAGCTTGAAGATGCGGACCCACGGAATGGGCTCCTTCCGCTCCCAGTATCCTTGGAGCTTCTTCACCTCGGGATTGCCCTCGGCGGCCACGATCTTGTGGCATCCCATGCAGCGCTCGACCGACGGCACCCCGGCGGACGGCCCGCGGCGCGCGTTGGCGTGGCAGTACTGGCAGGCGATCTGGTAGGAGCCCGCGTGGATGACGTGGCTGAAGAAGATAGGCTGCACGGGGCCCTGCCGCGTGGTGGCCACCGGCAGCACCTTGGCCGGGTCGTACGGCGGATCCGCGAGGGTGCGGATGTACACGATCACCTCGTTGATCTGGTAGTCCGACAGATACGGGGTGAAGTTCGGCATCAGCGGCGAGAGCCCGACCGCCTGCCCGCCGTGGGCGATCACGCTGTGCAGGAAGTGATCCGGCAGGGCGTTGATGATCCGCCCCTCGGTCAGGTTCTGCGGCTTGATCGGCAGGTTCTGCCCAGCGATGCCGTCACCCTTGGCGTCGTCGCCGTGGCAGTTGGCGCAGTACTGAACGAAGAGCGCCTTGCCCCGCTCGATGACCCGCGGATCGACACCGCTCTCGGCACCGTGTCCCGACGCGGCCTTCTGACCCGAGGCGGGTGTGGTCGCGGACTTGGCGGCGGATAGAGGAAACCCGATGAGGATCCCGATGAGAACGGCCGCGATGGCCGCACTACCGACGACGGCGGATCGAGCGGTACGCATGAGCTTTCCGAATATACTCAAAAAGCTGGCGAAAGCCTAGACCGAAATCGGGGTCAGCCGCCCAGGTAGAGCCGCTTGACGTCGGGGTCCTGCAGGAGCGCCTGGCCTCTGCCCTCGAACCGATTGCGGCCCAGCTCGAGCACGTAGCCGCGATCGGCCACGGCCAGGGCCCGTGCCGCGTTCTGCTCCACCACCATCAAGGTGAAGCCGGCGTGCCGCATCTCGCTCAGCTTGTCGAAGATCAGCGAGACGAACTTCGGAGCCAGGCCCAGCGATGGCTCGTCCAGCAGGATCAGCTTCGGCGTGGTCATGAGCGCGCGCGCGATGGCCACCATCTGCTGCTCGCCGCCGGACATCGTGCCCGCCTTCTGGCCCCGGCGCTGGGCCAGGATCGGGAACAGGGTGTAGACGCGGTCGAGCGCCTGGCGGATACGGCCGGTGTCACGCTCGATGTAGGCGCCCATCTCGAGGTTCTCCAGCACCGTCATCTGCGGGAACACGATGCGGCCCTGGGGCACGTAGGCCAGCCCGCGGTGCAGCACCTGATCGGGTCGGAGCCCGGTGATGTCCTGGCCGCCGAACGTCACGCGGCCGCTAGTGGGACGGAGGAACCCCACGATGGTCTTGAACGCGGTGGATTTGCCCGCTCCGTTGGGACCGATCACGCTCACCATCTCGCCGGGACGCACCTCGAGCGTCACGTCGTGCAGGATGGCCATCTTGCCGTAGCCCGCGGTGATGGCTTCGGCGCGCAGCAGGACCGGGCCGGCTTCGCCGCTCACGCGCACCGCCGGGCGATGTAGAGCACGTGGGGATACGGCAGCAGGTCCACCATGAGGTGTCGGTGCACGTCGAAGCCGACCTCCTCGAGCAGGGCCTGCAATTCTTCGCTGCCCCAGTAGCGCACGGGCGCCGCGGGGTCCATCACCTTGTCGAGCGCGTGGGTAAACCAGCGCTTGTAGGCCGGATACCGGTCGACGTCCTTCACCAGCAGCCGCCCGCCCTGCGGCAGCGTCCGGGCCACCTGCTCCACGAGCGGGCGCACCGCCTCCTGGGGGATGTGGTGCACGATGTCGAGCATGTAGGCGGCGTCGAATCGCTCGCCGCCCCGGAAGTCCATCACGTCGCCGACCTCGTAGCGCACGTTGGCCAGGCCGAGGCGGGCCGCGGCCGCCCGCGCCATCGCAATGCGGCGCGCGTTGCGGTCGAAACCCTCCACGGTGATCGACGGACGCACCGTCGCGTAGTAGAGGGAGAAGAGCCCGAAGCCACAGCCCAGGTCCAGCACGCGGCCCTGGGGCGGCAGGTACTGCCCGATCTCGTCGAGGAAGCGCTGGCGCAAGATCCAGAAGCGGCCCCAGCAGTACGCCCGCACGATCGGGTCGTCGTACGCCCGGATGACGCTACGAATCGCGTCGCTTCGCATAGATGCGGTACCCGGGGCGCTCGAGCGGCGGCTCGTAGGCGCGCTCCAGGTACTCCCGCAGGCGCGGAAAGCTCTCGAGCCGGCCGTAGCCGGGAACCGGCCAACTCTCCTCGAGGATGACGAGGGCGGCCGGTCGGCCCGATTCGAGGCCGCTCAGGAACTCGGCCCGGAGCGCCTCGATGCGCCGGTCGCCCACGTCGTGGAAGAAGTAGAAGTCGTAGATGAATCGCGTGGGCTGGCGCAGGTGCAGACGCAGCAACGAATGGATCCCGCCCGACGTGGTGTCCATCACCTGCACGGTCGCTCCGGGCGGCGCCAGCGGCTCCAGATCACGCGTGATGTCCGCCACCCGCCGCGTCTTCTCGGCGATCCAGCCCGCGTCGGAGGCCTCCACGCCCTTGACGCTCAGCACGACCACGAGCAGCGTCCAGGCCGCCAGGGCGAGCGGGCGGCGCGCTCCGAAGAGGTCGAGGGCGCGGGCCCAGCCGAAGCGACGCCACGACACCACCGCCGCCGGCACTAGCGCGCAGCAGAACACGATCAGCGGATAGAGCTGATATTCCCAGCCTTTGCCCTGGACGACGAAGTGGACGATGCCGTAGACGACGCCCACGAGGGCCAGACCCTTGCGCGCCGGCTCCCGCGACGTGGGCCCGAGGAGGGCGAGCACGACGAGGAGGCCGAACAGCGCGACTAGCGGCCGACCGTAGGCGTGCCACACGATCGCCTGCCAGGGCGACACCCGGCCCACGCCGCTGTAGAGCGGCACGACGTACCCGCCGAAGACGTCCACGAAAGGTCCGAGGCCACCGCGCCAGGCCAGCCAGCCGAACACGGCGGCGGGCACGACCAGCCCCGCGGCGATCACCAGCGCGGCCGCTCGCCAGGGCGAGACGGTCCATGATCGGTCGCGCGCGGCGATGACCGCGCAAAAGATCCAGTAGAGTGCGGCGTGCGGCTTGATGGTCATGGCCGCACCGAGGACGAGGCCGCCCCACACGAGCGAGGCCAGTGCGCCCTGCTCCGTGCCGCGCGCGATGCCCCACGCTCCGAGCAGCAGGAAGAAGCAGAGCACGAAGTCGCGCTGGCCGGCGTGCCACGCGCCGCCGCTCAGGTGATAGAGAGCGAAGAGGAGCGCGGCGCCCGCGGCCGCCCAGCCGTGGCTGATGCGTCGGCAATACGCCACGAGCACGACGCACGTGGCCGCGAGCCAGCCCAGATCGAAGAGCCGCCAGGCGGCGTCGCCCGCGCCGCCGACCCGTAGCACCACGAGGTGGATGAGGTACGCCCCGGGCAGGTTCATGTCGAAGGCGTCGCGGTACGGCACGCCACCCTGATCGATCAGCCAGGCGATGTAGTGGATCAGCGGCGCGTCGTGGATCATCGGCCAGCCGCGCGAGGCCCAGATCAGGTACGCGAGCACCAGCGCGCTAGCGACCGAAATAGGCCTCAATGACCCGCTCGTCGGCCTGGATGACGCCGGGCGCCCCCTCGGCCAGCTTCTCCCCGTGATCGAGCACGAACACCGTTTCGCAGAGACCCATCACGACCTTCATGTCGTGCTCGACCAGCAGCACGGTCTTGCCCTGGTCCCGCAGTCGCCGCACCGCGTCGAGCAATTCGTTGAGCAGCGTGCGGTTGACCCCGGCCGCCGGCTCGTCGAGCAGGATCAGATCGGGATCGGTCATGAGCACGCGGGTGAACTCCACGAGCTTCTGCTGTCCGTACGAGAGATTGCCCGCGAACTCGTCGGCGAGCCGCTCGAGCTTCACCAGACCGAGCAGGTCGCGCGCGCGCCGCTGCGCCTCCTCGTAGCCGCTCGTGGTCACCACCAGGAGGTTCTCGAGGGCGGTCAGCTCTGGAAAGACGCGAATCACCTGGAAGGTGCGTCCCATCCCGAGGTGGAAGATCTGGTGCGGCTTGATCCGGTCGATGCGGCGTCCCTTGAAGTGGATCTCCCCCTCGTCGGCCCGGTCCACCCCGGTGATGCAGTTGAACAGCGTGGTCTTGCCCGAGCCGTTGGGGCCGATGAGCCCGTAGACCCGGCCGGGCTCGAGCGAGAGCGAGACGCGGTTGACCGCGGCGACGCCACCGAAGCGCTTGACCACGTCCCGGACCTCGAGCACCGGCGGCATCGGCGGTCAGATCGTGCGCGGCAGGTTGTACTTCTGCTGGAGCACACCCAGGATCCCGCGCGGCATCAACAGCACCACCGCCACGATGATGGCCCCGAAGAGCAGTTGGTGGAGATAGATGAAGCGC
>DATFWA010000274.1:0-6143 GCA_035259825.1 Candidatus Methylomirabilota bacterium
CGACGCCAACAGCCGAGACCCGAAGCGGCTGGCCCGTACCGTGCGCGAGGCCTCCGACATCGTCTACAACATGATCAACCTGGACAAGCCGGTGATCTCGGCGATCAACGGGGTGGCGGTGGGCGCGGGTCTCGTGGTGGCCCTGCTGTCGGACATCAGCATCATCTCGGAGACCGCACGCTTCACGGACGGCCACACCAAGCTGGGCGTGGTGGCCGGAGACCACGCGGCTATCGTCTGGCCGCTGCTGTGCGGCATGGCGAAGGCCAAGTACTACCTGCTCACCTCGGACTTCATCGACGGCCGCGAGGCCGAGCGTATCGGGTTGGTCAGCCTCTGCGTGCCGCCGGCCGACCTGATGCCGAAGGCCTTCGAGGTGGCCGACAAGCTCGCCAACGGCGCCCAGCTGGCCATCCGCTGGACCAAGCGCTCGCTGAACAACTGGCTGCGCATGGCCGGGCCGATCTTCGATCAGTCCATCGCGCTGGAGATGCTCACGTTCATGGACGAGGACGTGCGCGAGGGCGCGGCGGCGATCCGCCAGAAGCGGCCGCCGCGGTTTCCCTCGGCGCGGTAGTCAGGCGCAGGCGGCGGTGATCTGGGCGGCGTGCTCCTCGGCGTGCTCGCCCACCCGCCGCGCGAGGAACTCGATGGACATGATGCCGAACTGCGGGTGGCGTCCCTCGCGCGCCCACTCCGCGTCAGGCACCGCCTCGAGCAGGCGCGCGAGCTGCTCGTGCTCGCCCACGATGGTGTCGAGGAGGTACTCGACGCTCTCTCCGCGCGCCAGGCTGGCCGGGCGGTAGGCCTCCTCGTCGAAGTCGGCGAAGAGCGGCGCGTCCTCGTAGAAGAGCCGACGGAGACGCAGCCCGTAGACGTGGACGATCACGTCCCGCAGGTGGGTCAGCGTCTCCAGCGCGGACCACTCTCCCGCCCTGGGCGCCACGCCGAACCGGCTTCGCGGCGCCTCCTCCACCGCACGGCGGATGACCAGCGCGGACGACCGGATGCGCTCGATCAGCCGGCGATGCTCGGGCGTCATGGGCGATGCCGTCGAGGGTCGATCATGGGAGTGGTCGGATTCTGGCCCCGCGCCGCCACCGCGTCAAGCGCGTTGCCCCGGTCAGGGCTTGCGCGCGCGGACCAGCAGGAAGATCGGGCGACGGCGCTCGTCGGCCCAGCCGGGATGGTCGCGAAGCCATTGCTCGGTCGGGACCGGCTCGACCACCCGCTCGACCACGAGGCCGGCATCCACCAGACCGTTGATCAGCGTGGCCAGCGTGCGGTGCACCTTGCGCACGCCGGCCACGAACCACGTCTCCTCGCGGGCGCCCTCGTCGGCGTAGCGGTCGAGGCTCCAGCCGGCGCGCCGGCCCGCGTCGTCCACCACCCAGCCCTCGCCAGGCAGGCGCGCGATGTAGATCGGGTGCTCGATCGAGTAGACGAGAACGCCACCGGGCGCGAGCCACGACGCGATCCTCTCGATCAGCCCGGCGTAGTCGTCGACGTAGTGCAGAGCGAGCGAGCTGACCACCAGGTCGAACTGCGCCGGCTCGAAGACGAGGCGCTCGATCGCCTCGCGGCGGTACGTCACACGCGGATGCGCCCACTCGGCCCGCGCCCGCTCCAGCATGCGCTCCGACAGGTCGACCCCGATGACCTCGCTCGCCCCGCTCGTCGCGAGGTGATGCGCGAGCTGCCCGGCTCCGCAGCCCAGATCGAGCACGCGCCGCCCGGCGACGGGCGGTAGGAGCCCGACCAGGTCGTCGTGCTCCATCGCCTGCTGCCATCCGACCCCGAAGCGCTCGAGGGACGAGTAGCCGGCGAAGAAGCGGGCGTCGTCGTAGATGTTCTGCGGGTCCGTCACTGCAGCGCGGCGCGCCACGATCGCGCACGCCCGGGCCGGAAGAAGGGATCGACGCGCCAGCGGGAGGCGAGCCGCACGAGCCGCGCGATCGCTATCGGGTGAGGCCGGCCGCACGGATCCGACCGGCGCGCCGCTGGATGCGCGATCGCGGGATCGGCCGGCGCAAGGGCAAGCTCACCACCCTCTTCGACGCGGGTCTCCGCCAGCGAATCCATGGCCGGCGAATCGGTAAAGCCGGGCAACGGGTCCCCTTCCTGCTCGATGAAGGTAAGCGTGACGTAGCAGATCCTTCCGGTGCCGGACACCGGGAGCCGCGTCGGCTGGTCGATCTCGATCTCGTTCCCGACGCAGTCCATGGCGAGGCCCGGCGCCACCACGATCTCGCCGGGGCCCGCCGAGACCTGGAGCCCGCCGACGATGCCCCAGCCGTGAAGCCATCGGTTGAGCCGCCGGAATCGCTCGATGACATAGCTCTGCTCCGTCTCGAAGTCCGCGGCGCTCAGGAGCTGCCCGGCGAAGTAGCGGACTCGTGTGATCATGGTGCCTCCATTAAGGGTGGGCCGGAGGCTTGGTCGCCGGGCTCAGCCGGTGATCCCCTCGTCTCGGTAGGCCCGGAGCGCGCCGGGGGTGAAGCACGCGAAGACCACCTCCCGGAGGTGATGATGGCTCGCGGCGCGGACGGTGCGCACCGCGACCGCGGTGGCTGCCGGCAGAGGGTAGCCGTAGATCCCGGTGCTGATCGCCGGGAACGCCACGCTGCGTAGCGCGTTCTCCTCCACGAGCTGCAGCGACGAGCGGTAGGCCGACGCCAGCAGCTCGGCTTCGCCGGCGCCGCCTCCCCGCCACACCGGGCCGACCGCGTGGATCACGTGGCGGGCCGGCAGGCGGAAGCCGGAGGTGATGCGTGCCTCGCCGGTGGGGCAGCCGCCGAGGGCGGCGCAGGCAGCGGCCAGCTCGGGCCCGGCCTTGGCGTGGATCGCTCCGCACACGCCGCCTCCGGGCGCGAGCGCTTCGTTGGCCGCGTTGACGATGGCGTCCACCCGCAGCGTGGTGATGTCCACCACGCGCGCCGTCAGCTCGAGGCTCACCGCTGCCCGCAGGCGCTAGCGCCCCTTGAACTTCGGCGCGCGCTTGTCCTTGAAGGCCTGCACCCCTTCCTTGTGGTCCTCGGTCTCGCGCACCACCGCCATGTGCGAGGAGACCAGGTCCAGGTGCGTGCGCAGGTCGAGGCGCATGGACTGGTAGACGAGCCGCTTGATCATTCGCACCGGGATCTGTGGGCCGTCGGCCACGCGGCGGGCGAACGCGTAGGTCTCCTCGGCCAGCTTGTCGTGCGGCACCACGCGGTTCACGATGCCCAGCTCGAGGGCCCGGGGCGCCTCGATGAAGTCGGCGGTCCACAGCAGCTCCAGCGCGCGGGCCGTGCCGATCAGGCGCGGCAGGAAATAGGTGTCGCCGTCGCCCGGCACCAGGCCCACCCGCACGTAGCCGGTGGAGAAGCGCGCCGCGTCCGAGGCGATGCGCACGTCGCACATGAGCGACATGCCCATGCCCGCGCCCACCGCCACGCCGTTCACCATGGCGATGACCGGCTTGTCCATCGCCTCCAGCGCCTTGGGCACGCGGTGGATGTGCTCCCACAGCCCGTTCTTGTTGTCGAGCGGAGTGGGATCGCCCGTGCCCATGCGGCCGACGTCGCCGCCGGAGCAGAACGCTTTGCCCGCGCCGGTTACGACCACCACGTTGACGTTGGGATCGTGCTGCGCCTCGTTGAGCGAGGCGGCCCAGCGCTCGATCATGGGTCCGGTGAACGCGTTCATCTTGTCGGGCCGGTTGAGCGTGATGGTGGCGATGCGGTCCCTCACCTCGTAGAGCAGCTCGCTGGTCTCGGTGGCCACGATGGTCTCCTAGTCTTTGGGTAGGCCGAGCACGCGCTCGCCCAGGATGTTGCGCAGGATCTCGGTCGTGCCCGCCCGAATGCCGCTGCCGCGAGCCAGCAGGCAGTAGAACTCCCACTCGCCCTCGTCGGGGGCCAGCCCGCTGCCCGCCTTCAGCTGCGAGTAGGGGCCGATGATCTCGGTGGCCAGCTCGGCCAGGTCCTGATCGAGCTGGCTCCAGAAGAGCTTGGAGGTCGAACCCTCGGGCCCGGGCGCACCACCCTTCAAGATCTTGGTGAGGCTACGGTAGCCGTTGAGCTGCAGCACCCGCTCCCCGATGGCGAGCGCGGCGATCTTCTGCCGCACGACCGGGTCCTCGGACGCCGGCCGCCCGTTCTTGACGGTGCGGCTGGCCAGCGACAGCAGCCGGTGCAGCGCGGTGCGCAGGCTGATATGGCGGATCATGGTGAGGACGTCGCGCTCGTAGGCCAGCGTGGTGAGCGCCACGCCCCAGCCCTCATTCACCTTGCCGACCACGTTGGTGACCGGCACCCGCACGTTCTCCAGGAACACCTCGTTGAACTCGGCCTCGCCGGTGATCTGACGCAGCGGGCGGATGGTGATCCCCGGACTCTTCATGTCCAGCAGCAGGAAGGTGATGCCCTTGTGCTTGGCCGCGGCGGGATCGGTGCGCACCAGGAAGAAGCCCCACGCGGCCACGTGGGCCATGCTGGTCCACACCTTCTGCCCGTTCAGCACGTAGTGGTCGCCGTCGAGCACCGCGCGCGTCTGCAAATTGGCCAGGTCGCTGCCCGCGTTGGGCTCGGAGAAGCCCTGGCACCAGATATCCTCGGCGGTGAGTATGCGGTCCAGGTGCTTCGCCTGCTGGGCCGGTGTGCCGTGCTTCATGAGGGTCGGGCCCAGCATGCTGAGCCCGCTGCGGTTGAGCGGCTGCGGGCTACCTGCGCGCGACAGCTCTTCGTAGAGGATGACCTGCTCCATGATGGAGGCGTTGCGGCCACCGTACTCGGCGGGCCAGTCCATGCCCACGTAGCCGGCCTTGTGCAGCGTGCGCTGCCACTCGCGGAGGCGATTGACCTCCTCCACCTCCGCGCGCGAGGACGCGAAGCCTCGGCCCTTCAGGGCCGGCGGCACGTTCTCGGCGAGCCAGGCGCGCACCTCCTGACGAAAGTCCTGCTGCTCCTGCGTGAAGTCGAAGTCCATGCTAGCCCCTCACCCTCTCGAGATCAGATGATGCTGGTGTCGGGCCGGGTCGCCACGCCGTTGATCTTCCAGTCGTCCTCCCAAACCATCTCGTAGAGCGCCTCGATGCTCTGCCCGTTCGCCCCGCGGATCTTCACGGTCACGTACGCCAGCCCCGGCGACTCCAGCTCGGTCTTCGTCACCGCCGCGAACGTCGACTGCGCGATCTCCGGATAGCCGCGCCGCACCATGGCCTCGAAGTTCCGGCGGTCGAAGCGCTCCTGGATCATGCCCGAGGCGAAGGTGAACGCGGTGTCGAAGTCGTTGCGCCGGAACGCCTCCAGCTGCTTCACCACCGGGACCGCCGCGGCTTTCGCGTCGGTGTTGGCGGCCTGCGCCCAGGCGCTCGTCGCGCCGATCAGCAGCAGCAGGAACGCAAGCGAGCATTTCCGGCGGATCATTGTCTGGACCACCGCTCACTCTGCCCTCTTCCCCATAGGGGAGAAGGGGTGTTAGTGCATCACGGAGCCGCCGTCGACGTTGAGGGCCTGGCCGGTGATGTTGCGCGCCTCCTCGGAGGCGAGGAACACCGCGGCGTAGCCGATGTCCTCCGGCGTCTGCTCGCGTTTCATCGGGATGATGTCCCCCACGCGCTTGTCGAAGACCTGCCGCGCGGTCATGCCCTTGAAGGCCGGGTTGGTGTCGGCGATGTATTGCGCCAGGTTCTCCCAGAACGCGGTCCACAGCACGCCCGGACAGATCGCGTTCACGGTGATGCCGTGCGGCGCCAGCTCCTTGGCCATGACGCGCGTGAAGGTGATGACGCCGCCCTTGGCCACCGAGTAGGGCGGCATGGTCAGCGCGGCGAGCGGGCCCGCGATCGAGGCGATGTTGATGATGCGTCCGGCCTTGCGCTCGATGAAGTAGGGCGCCAGCGCCTTGCACATGAGGAAGACCGACTTGAGATTGACCGCGTAGGTGCGGTCCCAGTCCTCCTCGGAGTTGTTGGTGAACGGCATCCCGGGCGCGGAGGCCATGCCGGCGTTGTTCACCAGGATGTCGATTCGCCCCATCTCCTTCTGGATGCGGTCCATCGTCGCCTGCACCTCGGCGCCTTTCGTGACGTCGCAGCGCATCGAGATGGCCCGGCGCCCCATCCCCAGCACTTCCTTCACCACCGCCTGGGCGTTGGCGTC
>DATFWA010000275.1:0-7720 GCA_035259825.1 Candidatus Methylomirabilota bacterium
GGCGTGTGGCGCAGGAAGCCGTCCTCCATCCGCGGGCGGCTGAACGCCATGGTGGTGAGACCCGTCAGCGTCGAGCCGGGCGCAATCGCGTTCACGCGGATGCGGTGCGCGCCGAGCTCCATCGCCGCCACGCGCGTGAACATGAGGACGCCGCCCTTGGAGGCGCAGTACGCCGCTAGGCCGGTGGCCGGGATGTAGGCGTTGGTCGAGGCGATGTTGACGATGGCGCCTGGCCGCCCGACGGCGAGCAGACGCTCGAGACCTTCACCGGACGGATCGTCGGATACATGGAGAAGGCCACCAAGGAGGCCAAGCGCCGCACCAGCTGGGTGAATCCCAACGAGCCCTACGACTCTGCGGTGCGGGAGTTCGTCGGCCATCTTCTCGCGCCGGGCGGACCGTTCCTGTCCTATTTCCAGCCGTTCCAGCGGCTGGTCGCCGCGCACGGCGCGATCAACTCACTGGCCCAGACCCTGCTCAAGGCGGTCTCGCCGGGCGTCCCGGATTTCTACCAGGGCAGCGAGCTGTGGGATCTGTCGCTGGTCGACCCGGACAATCGCCGCCCGGTCGACTTCGCGCATCGACGTCAGATGCTCGACACGCTACGCGGCCGCATCGAGGCCGCCGGATCGGATCTCACCGGCGTGTGCCGCGAGCTGCTCGAGCGCTGGGCCGACGGGCGTGTGAAGCTCTACGTCACTCATCGCGCCTTGACCCTCAGGCGCGGGCGGGCCCGGCTGTTCGCGGTGGGCGCCTATCAGGCGCTGGCCGCAGCGGGCCAGCATGCCCAGCACGTGGTAGCACTGGCCCGGCGCGAAGGCGGAGACGTCGTCGTGGCCGTGGTCCCTCGTCTCACGGCGCGCCTCGCCGGGCTCACCGGCACCATCCCGCTGGGCGAGCCGGCGTGGGAGAACACGTGGGTCGTGCTCGGTGACGACCTGGCCGGCGTGTACCGTGACCGCTTCACCGGGCTCACCCTCGAGACGGAGCGGCGCGACGGCGCGACCGCGCTCGCCTGCCCGGCCGTCTTCGGCCACTTCCCGGTCGCGCTACTCGAGCGCCAGGAATCCCGCACATGAGTGCCACCCCCGGGGCCCGGCGCGCGCACGGCATGCCGTTCGGGGCCAGCGTCCGCGAGGACGGCACCACGCGCTTCCGCCTCTGGGCCCCCGACGCGACGCAGGTCGAGCTGTGGCTCGAGGAGCCCGGGCGCGCTCTCGCGATGCCGCGCGACGCGGGCGGCTGGGCCGAATACGTGACGCGCGAGGCCCCCGCGGGCACGCGCTATCGCTATCGCATCGATGGCGAGATGCTGGTGCCCGATCCGGCGGCGCGGTTCCAGCCCGGCGACGTGCACGGCGCCAGCGAGGTCATCGATCCCCTCGCCTACGAGTGGCGCGACACCGCGTGGCGCGGCATGCCGCCCGAGCGGCTCGTCTTCTACGAGCTCCACGTGGGCACCTTCACCCCGGCGGGCACCTACGCCGGCGTCATCGAGCGGCTCGATCACCTGGCCGGGCTCGGCGTGACCGCCATCGAGCTGATGCCGCTGGCCGACTTCCCCGGCCGACGGGGCTGGGGCTACGACGGCGTGCTGCTCTTCGCGCCCGAGTCGGCGTACGGACGACCAGAGGACCTGAAGGCCCTGGTGGACGCCGCCCACGAGCGAGGCCTCGCCGTCTTCGTCGACGTGGTCTACAATCACTTCGGCCCCGAAGGCAACTACCTGCACCGCTACGCTCCCGGCTTCTTCACGCCCCGCCACCGCTCGTTCTGGGGCGATGGCATCAACTACGACGGGCCCGGCTCCGAGGTGGTGCGAGCGTTCATGATCCACAACGCGCTCTACTGGCTCGAGGAGTTCCACCTCGACGGCCTGCGGCTCGACGCGGTCAACGCCATCGTGGACGACTCGCCCGCGCACCTGCTGATCGAGCTGGGGCGCGCGGTGGCCGAAGGGCCGGGCCGTCAGCGCTCGGTGCACCTGGTGCTGGAGAACGGCGCCAACGAGGTGCGCTATCTCGAGCGCGAGGCGGGCCGGCGGCCGGTTTACCAGGCGCAGTGGAACGACGACGTCCACCACGCCCTGCACGTGCTGCTCACCGCGGAGACCGGCGGCTACTACGAGGACTACCAGCCGCCGCTGCCGCAGCTCGGGCGCTGTCTCACCGAGGGCTTCGCCTTCCAGGGCGAGCGATCCTTGTATCGTGGGGACCTGCGCGGCCAGCCCAGCGCCCACCTGCCTCCGACCTCGTTCGTGGGCTTCTTGCAGAACCACGACCAGATCGGCAACCGCGCGCTCGGCGAGCGCATCACCGCGCTCGCCGCGCCGGAGGCGGTGCGCGCCGCGACCGCGATCGTGCTGCTCGCACCCGCCCTGCCTCTGCTCTTCATGGGCGAGGAATGGGGCGCCCGTGAGCCGTTCCTGTTCTTCTCCGACCTCGGACCCGACCTCGGCCCGTCCGTCGCCGAGGGCCGGCGTCGCGAGTTCGCGCGCTTCCCCGAGTTCGCGAGCCCCGCGGTGCGCGAGCGCATCCCTGATCCGCAAGCCCCGGCCACCTACGAGCGCTCGATCCTCGACTGGAGACGGCTCGCGGAGCCGGACCATCGCGAGTGGCTCGCCTTTCATCGTGGCCTGCTGCAGCTTCGCTCGGAGGCGATCGTCCCGCTGCTGGCCGGCGAGCCGGTAACCCCCGCAGCCTGGAAGGCCATCGGGGACACCGCGCTGGAGGTCTCGTGGGATTTTCCCGACGGCCGGCTCCACCTCGTGGCGAATCTGGGAGCGACCGCGACACCGCACCCGGGGCCGGATCCCGGCTGGGGCTCACGGCTCTACGCTCTGAAGCTTCCGGACGGAGCGTGGACCGAGCTGCCGCCGTGGAGCGTCGGCGTCTATTTCAACGGAGCGCGGCGATGATCGTCGATCGCCTGCTGGTACACGTCCATCGTGAGGGCGGCGATGCGGTCCCACGAGAAGTGTGCCTCGACGCGGCGGCGGCCGGCCTCGCCCATCCGCCGGGCGCGCTGCGGATCGGCCAAGGCGGTTCGCAGCGCATGGGCGAGCGCGGCGGGGTCGCCCGGCTCCACCAGCCAGCCGGTCTCTCCGTCCACCACCACTTCCGGGATACCGCCGACGCGGCTGGCCACCACCGGCGTGCCGCAGGCCATCGCTTCCAGGTTGATGATGCCGAACGGCTCGTAGATGGACGGGCAAACGAACACCGCAGCGCGGCTATAGATCTGCACGACCTCCTCCACCGGCAGCATCGCGTTGATCCAGCGGATCTGCGGCCGCCCGCTCACCGCGGTCTGGAGCCGGGTCAGCAGCTCGGGTGTGTCTGGGCTGCTCGCGCAGAGCACGAGCTGCACGCCTTCCGGCAGCTGGCGCGCGGCCTCGAGCAGCTGGAAGATGCCCTTCTGCTCGCTGATCCGCCCGACGAACAATGCGTACGGCTCGCGCACCCCGTGTCGATCGAGCGCCTCGCGCCGCTCGGTGCGCGTGAAGGCCTGGGCGTCGACGCCGTTGTGGAGGACCACTACGCGCTCGGGCTCCACACGGAAGTTGGCCAGGATGTCCGCGCGCATCTGGGCCGACACCGCGATCACCCGGTCGGCCCGCTCGACGGCCAGGCGCTCGGCCCAGCTCGAGACGACGTAGCCGGTGCCGAGCTGGTCGGCCTTCCACGGGCGGAGCGGCTCGAGGCTGTGCAGGGTCACCACGAGCGGCACGCCGTGGATCGCTTGCACGAGCATGCCGCCCAGCCCCACGTACCAGGTGTGGGTGTGCACCACGTCCGCGCGCACGGGGTCGCGCGCCATCGCGAGCCCGACCGAGAGGGCCTCCAGCGCCGGGGCGTAGGCCGCCTCCGGTCCACCCGCCAGCCGCTCCCACGGCGCGTAGCCATGGACGGTGAGGTCGGGCCAGGTCTGCTCGTTGTCCCCGAAGCAGCGCACCTCGACCGACGCGCGCCGGGCAAGGGCGCGGCTCAGATGGTCGACCACCACGCCCGCGCCGCCGTACACGTGCGGGGGATACTCGCGGCTCAGCAGCAAGACATTCACCGGTCCGGTCCTCCGAGAGAGCTTACCGCATGAGCGCGACCCAGCCCTTCGTCTTCCTCGGCTGTCTCGACCTGAACGAGCTGCTGCCCCAGGAGGCCCACGACGCGCGCGAGCTGCTCGAGCAGGTGGCGCACGTGCCGATCGAGTCGATTTTCTGCCACACCTCGGCCGCGCTCCTGCACCGGCCGGTGCTCGCGGAGGCGTATCCTAACGACTTCGCCCTCTGGATCGGCAGCGAGGTGCGCGACGTCCGGTTGGCCGAGCGGCTCGCCGGCATCGACGCCTTCCACGCCGGATCCATGGAGCGCGTGCGGGAGGACATCATCGCCACCATCTCCGATCATCTCCAGCATCTGGGGGCGGCGGCCTCGCGCACCCAGGGCAAGCGCTTCCGCTTCTTCCAGGTGCACCTGGTCCCGGTGCCGACCGGACACCAGGCGCGGACCCTGGCCGAGTTCCGCGACGCGCTAGCCGAGGTGGACGTGAGCGCGCTCTTCTATCACACTATCGCGGCGCGCTACCGCGCCGGCCGCGGCCGCGGCGACTTCGCGGAGTGGGTCGGCGGCGCGCTGGACCTGGCCGACCTGGCCGATCGGTTAGCCCACATCGATCCGCACGCGGGCAGCCTCGAGCGCATCCGCGACCGGCATCTCAGCGTGCTGAGCGACGCCATCTCCGGGGAGGGTGCCTGATGGCCCAGGGCTCGCTGGTCAAGCTCGACGACTATCGACGGGTCGCCCCCCGCGGCACCATCGACTTCCTCATGCGCACCGGCGAGCGCCTGCGCGGCAAGCGGCTGGTGCACGTGAGCGCCTCGCGCTACGGGGGTCCGGTAGTCGAGGTCCTGAATCGGGTGGTTCCGCTGCTGAACGACCTGGGCGTGGAGACGTCCTGGGAGATCACCATCGGCACCGCCGACTTCGACCAGGTGACCCGGGCGGTCGGCAAGGCGCTCGCGGGCACCGAGCAGGTCATCACCGAGCCGATGCTGAGCCGCCTGCGCGAGACCGGCATCGACAACGCGGGACGGCTGCAGCTGGACGCGGATCTGGTCATGGTCCACGACGCGCCGCCGCTGTACCTGGTGGAGCAGCGCAAGGAGGCCAGCCGTTGGCTCTGGCTCTCCCATCACGACCTGTCCTTGGCCCAGCCCCAGCTGTGGAACACGCTGCGGCCGGTGGTGCAGCGCTACGACGCCTCGGTGTTCTCGCTCGCCCGCTTCGCGCCACCCTTGTCGATCCCGCGCTTCATCGTCTACCCGTCAATCGACCCGCTCTCCGAGCGCAACCGCGAGATGACGCGCTCCGAGCAGGCGACGGTGATGGATCGGCTCCGCGTCCCTCGCGACAAGCCGATCCTGCTGCAGATCGGCCCCTTCGAGCGGCAGCACGATCCGCTGGGCGTGATCAACGCCTACCGGCTGGTCAAGAAGCATCACGACGTGCGGCTGGTGCTCGCCGGCCCCCCGCTGCCTCCCGGCGCCGACGGGCTCGTCGACGTGCAGGAAGCCGCCTCGCACGACGCGGACATCTCGGTGGTCGTGCTGCCCCCGGATCCGCAGGTCGAGCTGAACGCGCTGGAGCGCGCGGCCACCATCGCGATCCAGAAGCCGCTGAAGGCCGACTTCACCATCGAGGTGGCCACCGCGATGTGGAAGGGCAAGCCGGTGATCGGAACCATCGCCGGCGGCATCCCATTTCAGATGGTGGTGACGGTAACCGGGTATACCGTGGAAACCGTGGAGGGCGCCGCGTTCCGGATCCGGCAGCTCCTGAGCAACCCGGAGATGATCGGCCGCATGGGGGCGGCCGGCCGCGAGCACGTACGTCGTAACTTCCTGGTCACCCGCCACGTGAGCGATTACCTGGCCTTGCTCGCCCACCTCACGCGATAGATGAACCGGGCCGTGCTGTCCGAGGAAGGCCTCGCCACCGTCGACCGGATCGGCACCGCCGATCTGGTCGTCGGCCTGGCCACCGCCGGCCCGGCGCCGGCCCTGGCCGCGGTCACCGCCGCGGTGCGCTCCGGCCTCGACACGCACTTTCCCGGCCAGTCGGTGGCCATCGCCCACGTCGACCAGGCGCGGTCCGAGGCGACGACCACCGCGGTCACCGCGGCGCTCGGCGATCTCCGCGTGGTCTCGGTGGGCCCCATTCCCGGCAAGGACGACACGCTCGACTGGTCGGCCGCGGTGCGCGCGGTCCTCACGGTGGGCCTGATGCTCGAGGCCCGCGCCATCGTCATGCTCAACGCCGATCTGGCGAGCATGACCGGCGAGTGGCTGCGCGGGCTCGCATCGCCGGTGCTCAAGGAGGACTATGGCCTGGTGCTGCCGCTTTACCGTCGCTTCCGGTACGAAGGCACCCTCACCCAGGCCCTCGTGGTTCCGCTGATGCGGAGCCTGTTCGGCCGTCAGCTCGCGCATCCGATCGCCGAGGAGTTCGCGTGCTCGGCCGCCGCCGCCGAGGCCTTCCTCAAGGACCCGGTGTGGGAGACCGACCTCGGCCGGCACGGCCTCGAGTTCTGGCTGCCCGTCGCGGGCATCGAGCAGGGTCTGACGGTGAGTCAGGCGGTGCTGGGCCCGCGCACGATCGCGCCGTCGGCGCAGCCGCCCACCCCGCTCGGTCCGACGGTCGGCCGGGTGGCGAGCGCGCTCTGCGCGCTGGCCGAGCGCTCGGAGCAGTTCTGGCTCGACATCCGCGGCTCCGAGCCGGTGGTGAGCTTCGGGGTCCCGCCCGAGCCACTACCCGGCGGTCCCGCCGTCGATCCCTCGCGGATGCAGGTGGGCTTCGTGCAGGGGGTCCGCGATCTGCTACCGGTGTGGGAGCGCATCATCGCCCCCGACAACCTGGGCGAGGTGCTCGAGCTGAGCGATCGCCCCCTCGATCGCTTCCGCTTCTCCGACCGCCTCTGGACCCGCGTGGTGTACGACTTCCTGCTCGCCTACCGGGCCCGTACCGTCTATCGCAGTCACGCCGCGCAGTCGCTGGCCCCCCTCTACCTGGGTCGGGCCGCCTCGGTGATCCTCGAGACGCAGTCGCGGCCGCCGGCCGCCATCACCCAGAGCGCGACGCGTCTATGCGGTGTCTTCGAGGACGAGAAGTCGTACCTGGTGGATCGATGGCGATGAAGCCCGCGCGCCGGCCGATCGTGATCGAGCACGTGCGTCCCGCGGTGGACGACGGACGCTATCCGATCAAGCGGATCGTGGGCGACACCCTCACCGTCACCGCCGACATCTTCAAGGAGGGACACGATCAGCTCGCGGCCCGGATCCGATACCGCGCCCGCGAGGACGCGGACTGGCGCGAGGTGCCGATGCGGCTGGTCGACAACGACGGCTGGGCCGGCACCGTTCCCCTCGAGACCAACCGGCGCTACGTCTACATCGTCGAGGCGTGGACCGACGTCTTCGGCTCGTGGGTCGAGGAGATGCGGCGGCGCCTGACCGGCGGCCAGACCGATCTCACCAGCGAGCTGCTGGAAGGCGGCGCCCTGGTCCGCCAGGCGCGCGAGGCCGTACGCGGCGCCGACGCCGAGGCGCTCGGGCGCGCGCTCGACCGGCTGGCCGCCGCGACGTCGCGGGACGGCCGGCTCGACGTGCTGCTCGACGGCGAGCTGCGCCAGCTGATGTTCCGCGCCGCGCCCCGCGCCGATC
>DATFWA010000276.1:0-11803 GCA_035259825.1 Candidatus Methylomirabilota bacterium
CGTTGTAGAGCGCGTCGTCGATCATCTGCGGGGTGATGCCGAGCCGCGAGGCGGTGTTGCGGTCGATGCGCACCGAGGTCTCGAGCCCCTGGTCCTGCTGATCGCTCGCGACGTCTCGAAGGTTCGGCAGCGCGCGCAGGCGCTCCACCAGGCGCGGGGCCCACGTGTTGAGCTCGGCGAGGTTCGGGCTCTCCAGGCTGTACTGGTACTGGGTGCGACTGACCCGGTCCTCGACGGTGAGGTCCTGCACCGGCTGCATGTACAAGGTGATGCCCGATACCTGGGCCAGGCGCGGGCGTAGCCGCTCGATGACCTCGCGCGCGCCCACCCGGCGCTCGTCGAGCGGCTTCAGCGTGATCAGGATGCGGCCACTGTTGAGCGTCACGTTGGTGCCGTCGACGCCGATGAACGCGGAGAGCGTCTCCACCGCCGGATCGTCCAGGATGGCCCGCGCGAGGGCCTGCTGACGCTGAGCCATCGCGGGAAACGACACCGCCTGCGGCGCCTCCGAGATGCCGAGGATCACTCCGGTGTCCTGCACCGGGAACAGGCCCTTGGGCACCACCGCGTAGAGGACCAGGGTGAGCCCGAGGGTCGCCACCGCCACCAGCAGGGTCAGGGGCTGGTGGTTCAGGACTATGCGAAGAGTGCGCGCGTAGATCGCGAGCACGCGATTGAACACGGCCTGCGAGGCGCGGGCCACGGGTCCAGTCTCGTGCGCCGCGCGATGGTGCAGGAGCCTCGCGCAGAGCATGGGGGTGAGCGTCAGCGACACCGCGGCCGACACCAGGATCGCCGCGCTCAGGGTGATCGCGAACTCCCGGAAGAGGCGGCCCACGATGTCACCCATGAACAGCAGCGGGATCAGCACCGCGATCAGCGAGACGGTCAGCGACAGGATGGTGAAGCCGATCTGCTCGGAGCCCTTGAGCGCGGCCTGCAGCGGCGGGTCGCCCGCCTCGATGTAGCGCGCGATGTTCTCGATCATCACCACCGCGTCGTCCACCACGAAGCCGGTGGCGATGGTGAGCGCCATCAACGAGAGGTTGTTCAAGCTGAAGCCTAGCGCGTACATGACCGCGAAGGTGCCGATGATCGACACCGGCACCGCGATCGACGGAATGAACGTCGCGGCCGGGCTGCCCAGGAACAGGAAGATCACCAGCACCACCAGGATGACCGCGAGGGTCAGCTCGATCTGCACGTCGTGGACCGAGGCTCGGATCGTGGTGGTGCGGTCGGTCAGGACCGACACCCTCACCGACGAGGGCAGGGTGGACTCGAGGGTTGGCAGGAGCCGCTTTACCCGGTCCACCACCTGGATCAGGTTGGCGCCGGGCTGGCGCTGGATGTTGACGATGACCGCGGGCTCGGTGCCCATCCAGGCGGCCTGGCGCACGTTCTCCGCGTCGTCGAGGGTATCGGCCACGTCGGAGAGGTGGACCGGCGCGCCGTTGCGATAGGCGATGACCAGGTTGCGGTACTGCTCGCTCGAGACGAGCTGGTCGTTGGCGCCGATGGTGAAGGCCTGGCGCGGACCGTCCAGGCTGCCCTTGGCCTGGTTCACCGTCGCGCTGGCCACCGCGGCGCGCAGGTCCTCGAGGGTGAGTGAATTGGCGGCGAGCCGCGCCGGGTTCGCCTGGATGCGGATGGCCGGTTTTTGCCCGCCGCTGAGGGACACGAGCCCGACGCCAGGCAGCTGGGAGATCTTGGGCAAGAGACGCGTGTCGGCCAGGTCCTGCACGGTGGTCAGCGGCAGCGTCTTCGAGGTGAGCCCGAGGGTGAGGATGGGCGCGTCCGCCGGGTTCACCTTGCTGTAGATCGGCGGGTTCGGCAGGTCGTTGGGCAGGAACGAGGTGGCGGCGTTGATGGCCGCCTGCACCTGCTGCTCGGCGATGTCCAGCGCGAGGTTCAGGTCGAACTGCAGCGTGATGATCGACGCGGTGGCCGAGCTGGTCGAGGTCATCTGCTTGAGTCCTGGCATCTGGCCGAACTGGCGCTCGAGCGGGGCGGTGACCGCGGAGGCCATCACGTCGGGGCTGGCGCCCGGATAGAACGTCTGCACCTGCATGGTCGGGTAGTCGACCTGGGGCAGGGCCGACACGGAGAGGAGCCGGTAGGCGACGAGGCCGGCCAGGACGATCGCGGCGGTGAGGAGCGAGGTGGCGACCGGCCGCAGGATGAACGGCCGCGACGGGTTCATTTCCCCGTGCGCGGAGCCGCCGGGCGCTCGCGGACCGTCGGCTCGACGCGCGAGCGCTCTTGCACCTTGTCGACGCCGTCCACGATGAGGGCGTCACCGGCCGCCACGCCCTCGCGGACCGCGGTCACGTTGCCCTCGCTGGGGCCGAGGGAGACCTTCCGGAGCTCCACGGTTTTGTCCGGCTTCGCCACGTACACGAACGGCCCCTGCGCGCCGCGCTGGATGGCATCGTTCGGCACGAGGACGGCGCCCTTGAGCACGTCGACCTGCACGCGGGCGTTGACGAACTGGTTCGGGAACAGCTCGCCCTGGCGGTTCTCGAACGAGGCCTTGAGCCGCACGGTGCCCGTCCCGACGTCGATCTGGTTGTCGATCGCCACGAGCGTGCCGGTCGCGACCTTCGTCCGCCACTCGCGATCGTAGGCTTCGACCGGCAGGGCGCCGCCCTGCCGCTGACGCGCGAGCACCGCGGGCAGGTTGTCCTGGGGAATCGTGAACACCACCGCGATCGGCTGCACCTGCGCGAGCACCACGAGCCCGCCCGGATCGTTGGCGTGCACCATGTTGCCGGGATCCACCAGCCGCAGCCCGGCGCGGCCGGTGATTGGCGCGAGGATCTTCGTGTAGGTGAGCTGCAGGCGGATGCTATCGATCTGGCCCTGGTCGGACTTGATGGCAGCGGACAGCTGCGACACCTGGGAGGCCTGCGTGTCGAGCTGCTGCTGCGGGATGAAGCCGCCCTTGACGAGCGAGCGGTACCGCTCGAGGTCGAGCCGAGCGTTGTTCAGCGCTGCCTCGTCCTTGGCGAGCTGTCCCTCCGCCTGCGTGAGCTGGGTCTCGAAGGGACGCGGATCGATCTCGGCGAGCAGATCGCCGGCCTGGACGGTCTGGCCCTCCTGGAACAGCGTCCGCATCAGCTGGCCGTCCACGCGGCTCCGCACCGTCACGGTGCTGAGGGGCGTGACGGAGCCGATGCCCGACAGATAGACCGACAGGTCCCCGGACCGCGCGGCGCTGACCACTACCGGGATTGCGCGGGGCGCGGCCGGCGGGGCGGCGGACTGGGCCCTCCCGGGCCCCTTCAGCGCGACATAGGCGCCGATGCCGGCCAGCCCGGCCAGCACCACGCAGATGACCCAGAATCCCCGGGAGGTTCGGCGGGTGGGGGCGGACCCCTCCATCTCCGCGGTTTTGCTCGTCTCGACTGACATGCCGGGGCCTCCTCCCGTGTGGCTCCGCTTGTAGCATACTTCGACGCGGCGCTTCGCTCGATCATTCGTCCACCCCCTATCCGGCCTGGGCCGACCGTGTCCGGGCCACCCGCTCCGGGGTTCCCATATCGCACCAGGTACACGAGGGCAGGCGCGCGACGGCCAGCCGCGGAAGGGTCGACGCCAGCACGGAGCGAGAGAAGTCGGCGGCTGGGGCGAAGAGATAGGCCTGCCGCACCGCCCACGCCTCGAACTGAGTGCCCGCGAACACGGCGAGACGGACCAGGCGGTCGTGGAGCAGCGGCACGCACGCCCGCCCGGCGTCGATCAACGCGGCGACCCCGGCGGTGAAGATGAAGGTGTTCCACAGGCAGCCGAGCGAGAAGAGGCGGCAAGCCGATTCCTTGCTCGGCTTCTCGCGGAATGCCCGCACCTGGTGGACCGCGCCGCAGCCGGCCCAGCCGAGCCGGAGGCCGGGCTCGATCCAGCCGTAGTCGGGATCGGGATCGGTGGGGGGTGCGCCGAGGAGGACGAGCCAGTCGGGATGCTCGCGGACGTAGTCGACCACCTCGGCCACGTGGCCCATGAAGATGGACTCCTCGAGGATGAAATGGTCGGCGGGGAACACCGCGACCATCGCGTGCGGGTCGCGCGCGCGAATCCAGTGAGCGGGGAGCAGGACCCCGGCGGCGGTGCCGCGGTCGGACGGCTGGGAGAGGACGTGAACCGCGGGCAGGTCCGCCAGCTCGGTGCCGAGGAACCGGGCGTGGCTGGCCTGCGTGACGACGACGATGCGCTCGGGTGGAACCAGCAGCGTGACGCGCTCAAGAGTCTGCCGGAGGAGCGATTTGGAGCCGGTGAAGGTGGCGAACTGCTTGGGACGCGCCACTCCGTACATCTCTCGCGTCAGAGCGCGCAGGCGCAGGCCTTCGCCTCCGGCGAGCACGACGGCCCAGAGATCACCGCGGGACCGTAGATCGGGCGTCGACGACAGCGGCTCGGCGAGCGTGAGCGTGGTCAAGGTCATGGGGGGCCCTCCTCAGTTCGCCATCTCGACGAAATCGAACGACGCGACCGACACCTGGTACGACGCGCTGGCCGGCACCCGGATGTCGAAGTACGTGCGCCCGCCCGCCGGGACGGAGCCGCGGACCGGCTCGATCAGCTGCGCGGTGCGGTGGCCGCTGCCGTCCATCTCGTTGATCCGCAGGTCGACCTCGATGGCGTCGTCGCCGTAGTCGTTGTAGACGTAACCGGTGATCCTAACGCGGCCGTCCGTCGCGGGGGCCGTCGACCACTCGACGTGGAAGAAGTGATCCCCGACCGAGCCGTCGTCGCGAGAGTCCAGGGTCTTGTTCAGGTAGGCTTCCTCGTCCCAGTCGGCCCGAGCCGGCGGGATTCCGAGCATCACGACGCTTGCGAGCAGCACTGTGCAGATCTTGAACATGGCATCCTCCTCATCGGAAAAGGGAGCGTGACGACCACCGCGAGCCGCCCGGGGTCGAGTCGGGAACGAAGCCGAGGAGGCTAGCGAGCGGGTGGGGCCCGCGGCCGGACCGCGAAGCCGGTGAGCGAAGCGGGCGCCGACTCGGACCACGGCGCGAGGCGCAGCACCAGGGCGTGCAGCGGGCGCAGGTCGGTGGGCGGGCCCGAGGGCACGTCGCCGGTGCCCGAGGTGATGCGCACGACGACGTCGTCGTAGTCGGCATCGTCGTAGACCCCCGCGATCCAAGTCGAATCGGGAGGGCTCGCCTGGGCGAGCGCAGGGAGCGTGATCGCCGTCGTGAGCACGACGGCGAGCAGCGGCGCGCGGAGGAAAGGCCACATCGCAGTCAGTGGACGGTCGGCCGGGATCACCTATTCGTGGAGGGCACGCTCAGGGCTGGGCCGGCTGCGTGAGCTGGCGCATCTCCTCGCGAAGCTGCTTGAGGCGCTCCCGGGTCTGCGCGGCGCGCGCGAGCTGCTCCGGCATGAGCACCGCTCGCACCTCGAGCACGGCCTGGGCGCTGTCGAGAGCCAGGTTGTCGCGAAGCTGGCTGATCCGGAGGAGCAGCGGCTGGATGTCGCCGGTCTCCACCGTGCCGGGAGCGAGCAGCTTGGCGCCGAGCTCCTGCTGGGCCGCGCGCAGCTGCTCGATCAGCGGCCGCGCGGTGTTGCGGTGGGCGGAGAGGATGCCGCGGACCTTGGTCTGCTGCTCCGGCGTGAGGTTCGCCGCGCGGATCATCAGCCACAGCTCGCCGTCCGGGCGACCCATACCGCCACGCATGCCGGGCTCGTGTCCGGGCGGAGGGCCGGGCGCCTGCGCGAGGGCCGTGACGCTGGCCGCCGCGGTCAGCACGAGACCGCCGAGCAGGCCGATCAGCGCGCCACGGATCACGCGCGGGCCCCTCGTCACGGCTCGCCTCCGGTGAGCGTCCTGTCGAGTTCTTGCGCCATCGCCTCGAGCGTGATCGGCGTGTCGTCGGGATCGGCGGGCGCCGGGGACGTCGTGGCCGCGGTCGCAGGGCTGCCGGTGAGCGAGAACAGCGACGCGGAGACGTCGGCCAGAATGGCCGCGACATCCTGCGGTTGCATCGTGGGCGGGACCGGGGTCACCGCGCGCCACACCGCGACCTCAACCCACAGGAGCAGGGCTAGCGCGACGGCCGAGAGTCCGACCGCGGCGGGCAGCCAGCGCCGGCGAAAAGCCGTCGCGCGCGGCCGCGGCTCCGGGGTGTCGCGGAGCACGCCGGTGATCGTCGTCAGGTCGTGGCGCAGGCGGCGGGATCGCCGTGCGCACGCGGCGCACGAGGCCAGGTGGGCCCGCTCCCCATCGGTGGCCAACTCGGCCAGCACGCGCGCCAGCGCGTCCTCTGACAGGCAGCGGCTCATGTCCGGTCTCCAAGTGAGCGCCGCAACTGACGGATGGCGCGATAGAGATGACGCTTGACGCTTCCCGCGGTCAGCCCGAGCGCGGCTGCGACCTCCGGCGTGGACTGCTCCTCGACATAGCGCAGGGCGAACACCTCCTGCTGGCGCCGGGGCAGCGCGCGAAAGGCCTCCCAGATGCGCCGCCTGGTCTCCGCCCCGACCGCGGCATCGACGGGCCCGAGCATCTCGGCGGCCAGCGGGGTGTCCTCGACCGGAGTGCTCCAGAAGCGGAAGCGCATCCAGCCGCCCGCCCGCCGTCGGTCGTGACAGGCGTTCACCGCGACCCGGGTCAGCCACGCCCCCCAGTCCATCGGGGGCTGGCCGAACCGCGCCGCCTCGTGTGCTTTCAAAAAGACATCCTGGACCACGTCCTCGGCCTCCTCGAGATCGCCCAGCAGCAGACGACAGAGCCGTCGCAGCCGCCCGTAGTGGGCGTCGACGAGCGAATCGGGGCTCCTCGAGGGTTCCACGTCGCTCTGACGGTTGTCCCATGCCGGTTCATTTACTTTTCCTGTTAGATCGACGAATCAGCCGGTCGCCGGGTTGACCCCGGTCAACCGCAACTCCTCTCCATTCGTCACGAAAGCGGCGGGTGCTCACGGCCGGCCCCGTCAGCAGATGACGAGTGAGTCGCCCGGCGCCGGGAGGAGGGAGCGGGTGAACGTCTGGGCCAGTGCGTGGGCGAGCGCGGCGATCGCGGTGCGGGCTCTCCGAGTCAACAAGCTGCGGAGCGCGCTCACGATGCTCGGCATCGTGATCGGGGTGGGCGCGGTCATCACCATGGTGGCGGTGGGCGCCGGGGCGCAGGCGCGGGTGGCCGAGCAGATCCAGAGCCTGGGCTCCAACATGATCATCGTGCTGTCCGGCTCCGTGATGGCGGGCGGAGTACGGATGGGATCGGGAAGCCAGCTCACCATCACCGAGGACGACGCCTGGGCCATCCAGCGTGATCTGCCCGTGGTCGCGGCGGCGGCGCCGACCTCGCGGGGCGGCGCGCAGGTGGTCTACGGGAACCTGAACTGGGCAACGAACATCCAGGGCGTCACTCTCGAGTTCTTCACCGCGCGCGAGTGGGACGTGGCCGACGGCCGCCTGTTCAGCCAGGAGGACGTCGACGGCGCGGGCAAGGTCGCGCTGCTCGGCCAGACCGTCGCGTCGACCCTCTTCGGCGATAGCGATCCGCTCGGACAGGTGATCCGCATCAAGAACGTGCCCTTCACGGTGATCGGGCTGCTCCAGCGGAAGGGCCAGACCACGTTCGGACAGGATCAGGACGACACCGTGCTGATCCCCCTGTCCACCGCCAAGAAGAAGGTGCTCGGGGCCAGCCAGGCCAACGCGCGCTCGGTCGGCTCCATCGCGGTCAAGGTGCGCGAGGCCCGGGCCATGTCCGAGGCCGAGCAGGAGATCCGCGGCCTGCTGCGCCAGCGGCACCGGCTACAGATGTTCCAGGAGGACGACTTCGGCATTCGCAACCTCACCGAGGTGCTCCAGTCCCAGGAGGCGTCGTCCCGGGTGCTCACCCTGCTGCTGGCCGCGATCGCCTCGGTCTCGCTGCTGGTGGGCGGCATCGGCATCATGAACATCATGCTGGTGTCGGTGACCGAGCGCACGCGCGAGATCGGGCTGCGCATGGCGGTGGGCGCGCGCGCCCGGGACATCCTGCTGCAGTTCCTGGTCGAGGCGGTGACCCTGTCGCTCATCGGCGGGCTCATCGGCATCACGGCCGGGCTCGCCAGCTCGTACGCGATCGCCCATTTCGCGCAGTGGCGCACCCTGGTCAGCTCTCAGGCGGTGATCGTGGCCTTCTTCTTCGCGGCCGCCGTCGGGGTGTTTTTCGGCTTTTACCCCGCCCGGAAGGCGTCACATCTCAATCCCATCGACGCCCTTCGTTACGAGTGAGCAACACGCTTCCAAAACCGCGCCACCTCTGCTAAATTGACCTCGTGGGCCGCCGGTCCGGGCCCCGAAAGGTCGAGGTCAGGACGTGGCGGGCAAGGGCATCCAGGATCTGGTCGGGCAAGTGATGATCGACAAGGAGTTCCTTGCCGATCTGGTGCGAGATCCTGCAAAGGTACTGGCCGGCTTCGATTTGACCGGCGACGAGAAGACCGCCATCATGCACGCGCTCGGCAGCACGTCTCACGTCTCGGACCGCGAGCGGGCCCGCGCCATCCAGAACGTGATGCTCAAGCGCTGGGCCACCTGATGTCGGCGCCCCGCGGACGGAGCTGAGTGCCCAGCCTTCCCGAGATCGGTTTTCTCCGACGCGTCGTGCTCTTCAAGGACGTCGACGAGCCGGTCCTCCTCGCCCTGTGGCCGTCGTTCCGCGAGCGTCGTCTCCGCAAGGGCGACGTACTCTTCCGGAACGGTGACCCGGGGGAGGAGCTGTTCCTCATCAAGGACGGCAGCATCGTGGTCTCCAAGCCGGTGACCGGGCGCGTGGAGCAGGTCCTCTCGCGGCTCGGGCCGGGCGAGGCCTTCGGTGAGATGAGCGTGCTCGGCGACGAGCCGCGCCGCTCCGCGACTTGCCAGGCGGAAACCGATAGCGTGCTCTACAGCCTGGACCGCGACAGCCTGAATCGGTTCATCACCGGCAGCCCGCTCGCCGCGGCCAAGTTCTTTCAGCATATGGCCCAGATCGCCTTCAAGCGCCTCCGCGACGCATCGGATCTGGTCGCCGAGGTCACCCGCTGGGGGCTGGAGGCCACCGGCCTCGACATCGAGCACAAGTAGGGCGCGCGGAGCGAGCGTGAGCGACGTCTCGAAGGAAACCGCGGAGGGCCGCCCGAAGCGCACGCGCATCGAGCTGCTCGTCCGCCAGAGTGACGGCGACGGCTTCGAGACGCGCGAGATCCCGAGCGCGGTCGCCTACCTGCACAGCCGCCCGCAGCGCATCCCAGACGCCGACTGGGAGATGGCGCGCCTGCCGTACGCCCCGCAGGGCGTGATCACCTACGCGCTCAAGAATCGCCGCACCGAGCAGATCATCCAGATCAGCGAGGCCGAGAAGTTCCTGTGGGAGCAGATGGATGGGCGCGCCTCGCTGCAGGAGATCGGAACGTCGTACCTGCTGCACTACGGCTCGTTTGACTTCGAGGTCATCCCGACCCTCATCGTCAAGCTGCTGCGCGCGGACCTGCTCACCATGCGCCCAGTCTCGCGCCTGCGTGCGGTGCTCGCGCGCAACCGGCGCAACCCGGCCGCGCGGGCAATGGAGGGCACGCTCCACGCGCTGGAGCGACTGACCGTGAGCAGCCGGCGCTCCCACGTATTCTTCGAGCGCGTGTACCGCTACGGCGGCTTCATGCTCTTCACCCCGTGGGCGCTTATCGTGCTGGCGATCATGGTGGTGGTGGGTGCGCGCAGCGCGATCACGATCTGGCACGACCTGAGCGAGGTGACCCACGGGCTGGCGAGCCATCCGCTCATCGCAATCCTGCTCGTGAAAATCGTGTTCTGGCTCACCGTGATCAATCACCAGATCATCCACGCCCTTGCCTGCATCCACTACAAGCGGCGGGTGCGCGAGTTCGGCTTCACGATCCTGCACGGCTTCATCCCGACGTTCTACGCCGACGTGACCGACATCTTCATGGCCACCCGGCGGGCTCGCGTGGTCAACTCGATCGCGGGGCCGCTGTTCCATCTCTTCCTGGGATTCTTCTGCTTCTGGATCGCCGTCCAGCTGCGGCCCGGTCTCATGCAGGGCTTCCTGGCCGCCTCCGCGCTGTTGCAGCTGCAATCGTTCCTGATTTGCCTCTATCCATTCTGGTTCCTCGAGATGGACGGTTACCACGTTCTGGTCGAGGTGGTCGGCGTGCCCACGCTCAACAACGACTCGGTCCGCTTCGTGCGCGAATCACTCTGGCGGCGCATCCGCACCGCCACCTGGCTCACCCGCCAGGAGGCGATCTGTCTGGCCTACTTCACGCTCTCGCTCGCGTCGGTGGCCGGCTTCATCCTCTTCAACGTCTGGCTCTTCAGCAGCGCCGGCAAGTCGTAGGCGGGTTCGGAGAGCGCGGCGCGAAACCAGGCGGGCTATCCGCCGAGTGGGGGAGTGCGGGGGCCATTTCTGGGCCCCCGCAGATGAAGAGCAGTCACCGAATTAGCCCACGCGATCGGCCCCGACCGAAGCCGCGCCTACCCGCCGCCGCGAACCACGAGACTGATCAACCGCCCCACCGATTCACCCACCGCTTCCGGCAACTCCGCCGCGCTTTCGAGGATGCGGCGCTGCTCCTCCTCCCCGAGGGATTCGAGATGGGCCTGCGCGCGCGCGCGCACCTCGGGGCCGAGCAGCCGGGCGACCTCCAGCACGAAGCGCAGTGCCTGCTCGGCGCGCTCCTGAGGCGACGCGGCGCCCGTGAGCGCCGCTTCCGCCGCCTCCCGCAGGCGGCGACTGAGCCGGATCCGCTGGCCCTGTACGCGGAGCAGGTCGCCGGGGACGGGCCCCCACTCCAGATCGAGAGACGCGGTCACGTCTGCGATGGAGGAGGCCAGGGCCGGGGCGCTCTCTCGCGCGATCAGGTCGCCGAGGGCGGCGCGCCACACCGGCGGCAGCGGAGAGGGCGCGCTCGAGTCCGAGCTTGCTGCGGGCGCGTCCAGCACCTCACCCAGGCGATCGAGCACGAGGCGGTCTTCGAGAGAGCCGCCGAGGGCCCACAGCGAGCAGACGAGGCGATCGCCGTCGTCGCGGATGACGTGGGGCTCGCGGCGGCGGATCTCCTGCCACTGCGCGCGGTAGAACATGACGCCGTCCAGCGTGACCTTCTCCACCTCGTGCCGGAGGTGCACGACCACGCCCGGCGCCACGTGATGCGTCTCGAACGGGGCGGGGTGCCAGTCGAGCGCGCCGTCGGCCAGGAAGCGCTCGAGCGGAAGGGCCTCGCGTGCGTCGTAGCGGAAGCATTCCAGCAGCGCGGTGAACAATTGCTCGGTGGGATAGGGACCACGATAGCGCACGTTGGCCACGCCCTGGTCCTTCATGAGCGCGGCGATGAGGTTCAGCAATACGGTGCCGCCGCCGGGCGGTAGCCGTCTCGGCTCCAGTAGCGGCGGAATGAAGTCGGGCCGGTGGTAGCCGAGCGCCTGAAAGAGCGTGACCGGCTCGCGCGGAGCCCAGGGAGCGTCTGGCTCCATGAGCCAGACGCGATCCGAGGCGCCCCAGGCCGCGTGGGTGGCCGCGCCGGTCTCGATGCCGAGCCATCGTCCGTCCGCGAGTTGGCACTTGGCCCACGCGAGCGCACCGTCCGACCGCCAGCGGCAGGCCGCGACCAGGTGGCCCAGGCGATCGAACTGCACGAGGCGCCGTCGGGCGGGCCCGGGGAGATAACCGACGAGCGTCCCGCCGCGTCCGGTGGTGACCGGCGGGTCATCCGCGTCGAGCGCCGCGCGGAGCGTCTCGACGCCCTCGGGGTCGAGGGCGGCGACGTCCCGGCGCGCGAGCCACGCGGCGAATCGCGGCCGAGCTGTCGGA
>DATFWA010000277.1:0-10129 GCA_035259825.1 Candidatus Methylomirabilota bacterium
GGGTTGCGCTCGGTGACAACCTTCTCTCCGCGCACCCGCTGCACGAAGCGGAACGGCCCGGTGCCGGTGGGATGCTCGGCGATCCCTTCGTTGCCGTACTTCTTGAGCGCGGTGGGGCTGATGAACACCGCGGCACCGCCGCCGCCCTGGACGAGCTGGCGCGGGAAGTCGCCGTAGGGCTCCTTGAGGACGAACTGCACGGTGCCCTCGTCCGGCGTCTTCACCTCCTTGAGGAACTGCCAGATCCACCGCGTGTAGGCGCTCGCCCGCGGATAGAACTGGGGCGCGTCCTCCTTGTAGCAACGCTCCACGTTGAACTTCACCGCGGCTGCGTCGAAGGGCGTGCCATCGTGGAACTTCACGCCTTTGCGGAGCTTGAAGGTATAGGTCAGCGAGTCCTTCGACACGTCCCACGAGGTGGCCAGCTTGGGGATCAGCTTCGGGTACGGCACGTTCGACTGGGTGAGGTCCTCGTCGATGAGGCCCTCGTGCATCTGCTTGCTCACCCGCCAGGTCACCCAGCCGCCCGCGCTGTGCGGGTCGAGGATGTCCAGCTCGCTCTCCTTGGCGATCACGAGCGTGCCGCCCTTCTTCGGGGTGCCCTGTGCCCGCGCCGGGGTGGCGAGGCCGAGCGAACTCAGGAGGTGGGCGGCGGACGCGCTGGCTCCGATCAGCGCGCTGTGGCGGAGGAGATCACGCCGGCTGAGTCGCCCCTCGATGAACGCGGCTTCGAGCGCCTCGAACGTGCTCCGGTCTTCGTCCATGACGGCTTCTCCCGCCCGGGCCCTCCACGTGAGCGAGCCCGAGCCTGCGAATGAGTGGGCACCGCACCGTTGCGAGCAATCCGCGCTGTGCTGCCGTTGAAGAATCCCTCGAGCGCCGTTGGGATGGGCCGATGACTACACCCGGCCCGGAGGCGTTGTCAAGGGGCGCTGCGCACCGCGTCGGCGATCTGCTACGATGGCCGCCGATGAAGACGCTCAAGGTCGACAACGTGGCGCAGGCCTATCTCGAGCTGCTCGAGGACCGTGGGGTGGACTTCTTCTTCGCCAACGCGGGCACCGATTTCGCCTCGCTGGTGGACGCCTTCGCGCGACGCGAGGCGGAGGGCAAGCGCGCGCCGCGGCCGATCGTGGCCCCGCACGAGTCGGTGGCAGTGGGCATGGCCCACGGCGTGTGGTTGGCCACCGGCCGGCCGCAGGCGGTGATGGTGCACGTCACGGTGGGCACCGCGAACGCCGCGTGCGGGATCATCACCGCGGCGCGCTCGCAGGTGCCGATGCTGATGAGCGCCGGCCGTACCCCGATCACCGAGGAAGGCCTGCCTGGCTCGCGCGATCTCTACATCCACTGGGCGCAGGAGAGCTTCGACCAGGCCGCGATGCTGCGCGAGTACGTCAAGTGGGACTACGAGCTGCGGACGCCCGCGCAGCTCGAAGCGGTGGTGGACCGCGCGCTCGAGCTGACACTGGGCGAGCCGCGGGGTCCCGTGTATCTCACGCTGCCTCGCGAGGTGCTGGCCGCGCCGGTCGAGGCGATGACCATCGCCTCGCCCGGCCGTCGTCACGTCGCCTCGGTCCGCCATCCGGACCCGGCGCGGATCGACGAGGCCGCGCGCCTGCTGGCGCGGGCGCGCCAGCCGCTCGTGCTGGTCTCGGGCGCGGGACGCGATCCCGCCGCGGTGTCCGCGCTGGTCGCGCTCGCCGAGGCCGGCGGCCTCGGCATCGTCGAGGCGGACCCGACGCACGTGAACTTCCCACAGAGCCACCCGCTGCACGTGGGCTTCACGCAGCCGTCGGGCACCGACCCGGCGGTCGCGGAGGCCGACGTTCTGCTGGTGATCGACGCTGACGTGCCGTGGTATCCGGCGCTGGTCCGGCCGCCGGCCGACGCCTCGGTCATCCACCTCGCGGTCGACCCGTCGTTCTCGCGCTACCCGATGCGCAGCTTCCCGTGCGACGTGCCGGTCGCCGCGCACCCGGCCGCCGCCCTGCCCCTGCTGGCCGAGGCGGTGCGCCGGCACGCGGATCCCGGCGTCGTCGCGGCTCGGCGCGCGGCGGTGGAGGAAGCGCACCGCGGGCGGCGCGCCCGCTGGGCCGCGGAGGCCGAGTCCCAGGCTGGGTGGTCGCGGCCAGGCTTCGCGTGGGTCACGCGGTGCCTGCAGGAAGTGATCGACGACTCCACGATCGTGGTCAACGAGTACCCGATCGACCGCCGGCATCTGGCCTTCGATCGCCCGGGAACCTTCTTCGGCCAGCCGCACTCGAGCGGGCTCGGCTGGGCTCTGCCCGCCGCGCTCGGCGTCAAGCTGGGCGCCCCCGACCGCACCGTGATCGCGGCCCTGGGCGACGGAGCCTACCTCTTCAACGAGCCCGTCGCGTGCCATCTGGCCGCCCGCCAGCAGGACGTGCCCGTGCTCACTGTGATCTACAACAATCAGCAGTGGGAAGCGGTCAAGCAGAGCACGCTGGCTGTGCATCCCGACGGCCACGCGAAGGCAGCCGGCCGGTTCCCGCTCACCAGCCTCGGTCCCGCCCCACGCTACGAGGAGATCGTGCGCGCGTTCGACGGCCACGGGGAGCGGGTCGAGAGGCCGGCCGAGGTCGGGCCCGCCCTGCGGCGCGCCCTCGCCGCGGTGCGGGAGGGGCGTCAGGCGGTCGTCAACGTACTGTGCGGACGCGCCCGCGACTAGCGGGGCGCGCTACGACTTCGGCTTCGGGGCGTACAGCTGGCACCAGCCCTTCGGGTTGATCTTCCCGTCCACCATCTTGCAGGCAGCGGGTGGCACGAAGTGCAGGCAGTTGTCGCATTCCTGCGGTCCCTTCGGCTTCTCCTGGTACTGCACGAGCTTCTGCGCGATCTTCTGCTGGGCGAGGGCGCGGGCCGGGATCAGGGCGCCTGCGAGCACGCCCAGCCCGGCGCGCAGGACGTTGCGTCGTGATGTCTCGTCGGTCATGTGCTCGAATCCTCCCTCTGTAGCGTACACCTGTTGATGCGTCCGGCTGCGAGAGGCTATGATCCGCCCCATGACGCCGCGACCGATCCGACGCGCGCTCGTCTCCCTGCTCGCCCTCTGCGCCGTCCTCGCGCCGGCCGGCGCGCGGGCTGACATCTCCCTGCCCGCGGGCTTCACCGCCACCGTCTACATCAGCGGCGAGGGCAACAACGCAGCCAGCGGCGGCGCGGGCGGCGCCGGCATGCCGTCGACCAGCAGCCTCGCGGTGGACCACACCGGCACGCTCTACCTGGCGCGCTCCGGCCGGCGGTACAGCGGCGGCGAGTACGAGTACCTCTCGCCGATCTACCGCGTTCCCCCGGGAGGCGGGCGCGTGACCCCGCAGAGCGAGCCGCGTTTCTTCCACGGTCCCCCGCTCAACAACGCGCAGGTCAGCGCCGACATCGGCGGACGCCAGGTGTTCGTGACCACCTTCGACCGCGACCGGCGCGTCGGCGTCGTCTACCGTCTCATCGACGGTCAGATGCGGCTGCTCGCGGGCGGCGCGCCGGAGGCCGGCGTGGCGCCGGTGCTGGTCCAGCCCGAGGGCGTCGCCGTCAACCGCGCCGGCCACGTCTTCGTGGCGGATCGCGAGCGCGGCGTCGTCGTGCGGTTGGACGCCGAGGGGCGCGTGCTCGACGAGAGCTTCGCGCGCGTGGTGCGGCCCCGCGCCATCGCCATCGACGAGGCCGATCACCTGTGGATCGGCGCCGACTCCGGCGCCGAGGCGCCGTGGCAGCCCGGTCCCGGCCAGATCTGGCGGGTGAGCCCCGACGGCGAGGCGCGTCTGGTCCTGGAGGGCCCGGTCGCGCAGGGCCTGGCCCCCGGCCCGGGAGGCGTCATGTTCGTGGCCGCCCGCCAGGGCGCCTACGTCTTCGCGCTGACGCCCGACGGCGAGCAGGTCATCCTCGCCCGCTTCACCCACGGCGACGCGCCGCGCGCCCTCACCATCGCGCCGGCCACGCCCGAGACGCGCGCGGCCGGCCTCGCCGGTGATCTCTTCGTCGCGGTCATTCGCAGCGGCGTATTCGGGCTCAACGAGATCATCCGCATCAGCGGGCCGCTCGCGGATCTCGCGTCGCGTCGTCGCTGATTACCCGGGCGGGCCGCCCGGACAAATTTTCTCCGGAGACCCGGACCCCGATGTAAGAACTACCAGCCGGGCAGGCGTCTCCGTCGATGATTCTCGCGCTCATTGCGGATTTTCCCCAGTGGCACGTGGCTTGTAACCTTCCTGTCGCATGCGACGCTCCCATCGCCGTGGGCTGTGGATCGCAGGCTCCCTCGCGCTCCTCGTCATCGCCGCGTGGATCGCGGTGCGCTCCCTCGACGAGCCGGTCCGCCGATACATGGAAGCCGAGGTCAACCGGCGGCTGACCGGCTACACCGTCTCGATTCCGGGTCTGCGCCTGCATCTCCTCGCCGCCGCCATCGAGATGCGCGAGGCCACGCTCGTGCAGAACGACAATCCCGATCCGGCGGTCCTCCACATCCGTCGTCTCGTGACCAGCCTCGACTGGCGGGCGCTGATCCACGGCCGCGTGGTGGCCGACGTGACCTTCGACCATCCGACGGTGCATCTCGACCTCCGCCAGGTGCGCAGCGAGGTCGCCGATCCCACGCCGGTCAAGGAGCGTGGCTGGCAGGAGGCGCTGGAGGCGCTCACGCTCGATCTCAAGATCAACCGGCTGCGCATCCTGCAGGGCGACGTGACCTACGCCGACCGCGGCCCGTTCAAGCCGCTGCATCTCAGCCACCTCAACATCCAGGCCGACAACATCCGCAACATCCGCACGCAGGAGCGCACCTACCCGTCCGAGATCCACCTGGAGGGCGTGGTCTTCGAGCAGGGCCAGATCTGGCTCGACGGGCACGCCGACTTCCTGGCCACGCCATACCCCGGCGTCGAGGGCGCGCTCTGGCTCGAGCGCATCGCGCTCGACTACTTCCGGCCGCTCACCAACCGCTACAACATGTCGGTGCGGAACGGCACGCTGTCGCTGGAGGGCGGCTTCGAGGTCGGCCCGAACATCACGCGGGTGTCGCTGGAGCAGGTCCGCGTTCAGGGCGTGGCCCTGGAATACACGCACACCCGCGAGACCGCCGGCGCCGAGAAGGCGCGGGTGGAGCAGACCGCCGCGGTCGCGCGGCAGGCCACGAAGACCCCGACCGCCCAGCTGGCCATCAAGCGGCTCGACGTCACCGGAAGCACGTTCGGCTTCGTGAACCGCGCGGCCAGCCCGGCCTACCGGCTCCAGCTCACCGATACCGACATCACCCTGCAGCACTTGAGCAACCAGCCGCGCGACGGCCACGCCTCCATCGCGCTGCGGGGGCAGCTCATGGGCAAGGGGTCGACCCGGATCAGCGCGTCGGTGAAGCCGCGCCCGGGACGCGCCGACCTCGACATCACCACGCTCATCGAGGACGCCGACCTGCCGAGGCTGAGCGATGTGGTGCGCGCCCACGGCGGCGTCGGCGTGACCCAGGGCGCGCTCTCCATCTACTCCGAGCTGAAGCTCGAGAACGGGACCATCGAAGGCTACGTCAAGCCGCTCGTGAAGGACGTGCGCATCGACGGCTCGGCCGACGGCGACCGCAGCCTCAAGCGGCGCCTCTACGAGGGCATGATGAACGTGGCCGGCAAGGTGCTGAAGAACCACTCGCGGGGCGAGGTCGCCACGGTCGTGCACGTGTCGGGGCCGCTGGAGCGGCCGCGCGTCAGCCGCTGGGAGACGATCGGGCGCCTGCTGCAGAACGCTTTCCTCAAGCCGATCGTCCCGGGACTCGATCCGTCCCGGGCTCCGGGCGGCGAGCGCGCGCCGGCTCCCGACGCGCCCAAAGGTGGGAAGCCCTAGCCGCCGGCTCGCGTCCCGTCCTCGGCCATCACCTGCCGGGCGAGCGCGGTGTCCACCAGATCCTCGTAGCGCTGACCACGCCGGATGAGGCCACCGGAGATCAGGATGCGCTCGAGGTAGTCGTAGCCCTCCCGTCGCAGCAGCGGGTCGCGCGACCACGTGTCCTGCCCCAGGTACCGCGCCACCGACCGCTCCAGGAGCGTGGGATCCGTGTCGGCGAACGCGGGTCCGGTCACCTTCGCGATGGTCGCCGCGTCGTGCTCGGCCAGCCACTTCTGGGTGCGATGGACCGCGCGCGTGAAGCGAAGGACGGTGTCGGGCTCGCGCTGCAGGAACTCGGGGGTGGTCATGTAGGAGGTGAACGGCACCGGTCCAGTCGCCTCGCCCATCGACGCGACCAGGTGCCCGGCACCCTCGGCCAGCAACTGCTCCACCACCGGCTGCGGCTGCTCGAGGAAGTCTCCCTCCCCGGCTCGGAAGGTGGCCACCGCCTCAGGCGTCGGCCGGTGGCGCTCGATCCGCACCGACGCCGGATCGACCCCGTGGGCGCGCAGCACCGTGAGCATGCACTGCCACGGCGTCGGCGCCTCATGGAATGAGAGCACCGTCCGCCCGGCCAGATCCGCCCAGCGGAAGCCGGGCCGAGGCTCGCGGCTCAGCAGGAAGAAGCCGTTGCGGCTGCAGACCTCCGCGAAGTGCACCACGATCGGTCCGCCGCGGTCGGCCAGCTCGAAGCTGCGCATGAGCCCGCCCAGGCTGATCTGGATGTCGCCGTCGAGCAGCGCCGGCATCGTGGCCTTGCCGAAGCGCGCCGCCGGCACGGCGATGACGTCGAGCCCGGTGTCGCGGAAGTGGCCGAGCGCGACCCCGGCGGCCAACGGCGCGTAGAACGGGGTGTGGAACGGCATCAGGACCGTGAGCGTCCGGCTCATGCGGGCTCCTCCTTCATGAATTCGTCGAGGGCGACATCCTAGCACCGCGCCGGCCGCGGCCTGTGAGACCATCAGCGCCGGCATGGATGCGGCGGTGATCGGCGCGGGCATCGGAGGTCTCACCGCAGCGCTGACCCTCGCGCGGGCCGGCCTGGCCGTGCGGGTGTACGAGCAGGCTCCCGCGCTGCGCGAGGTCGGCGCGGGCATTCAGCTGGCGCCCAATGCCACTCGCATCCTCCATCGTCTCGGCGTGGCCGAGGCGCTGGCCCGCGTGGCGGTCAGGCCCGCGTGCACCGAGGTGAAGCGGTGGGACGACGGCCGCATTCTCTGGAGCCAGCCGCTGGGCGACACGGTCGAGGCGCGCTTCGGGGCACCGTACTATCACCTGTACCGGCCCGACCTGCTCGCCGTGCTCGGCGATGCGCTGCCGGGCGGCATCCTCCGCCTCGGCCGTCGTCTGACCTCCCTGGAGGAGGGGACCAACGACGTGGCGCTCAGGTTCGCCGACGGCGAGTCGGCCCGCGCCGACGTTGTGATCGGCGCGGACGGCATCCACTCGACGGTGCGCGAATCGCTCTTCGGCCCCGAGTCGCCCCGCTTCTCCGGCAGCACCGCGTACCGGGGTCTGGTGCCGGTGGAGCGGCTGGCGCGCCTGCACCTGCCCCGGCAGGGCTACTCCTGGCTCGGTCCGGACCGCCACTTCGTGCACTACTACGTCGCGGCCGGGCGCCTGCTGAACTTCGTCGCGGTCTGTCCGGCCGGCGCTTGGCGGCTCGAGTCGTGGTCGGCCCGCGGCCTGGTCGAGGACGCCCTCGCCGAGTTCGCCGGCTTCCACCCGATGGTGCGCGAGATCATCGGCGCGGCGGACGAGACGTTTCGCTGGGCGCTGTACGACCGCACGCCGCTTCCCGCGTGGTCGCGCGGCCGCGTGACGCTGCTGGGCGATGCCGCGCACGCCATGCTGCCGTTCCTGGCCCAGGGCGCCTGTCAGGCGATCGAGGACGCCGCGGTGCTGGCCGGGCTCCTGGCCGGCGCGGATCGGGACGCCGTGCCCCACCGGCTCGCCCGCTACGAGGCTCTCAGGAAGCCGCGGGCCACCCGGATCCAGCAGGGCTCGTACGAGAACGCCACCACCTATCATCTGCCCGACGGGCCAGCCCAGCAGGAGCGCGACGCCCGCTACGCGGGCCTGGCCCAGGAGGCGCCATACGCGGCGCGCGGCTGGCTTTTTGATTACGATGCGGAGATGGAGGCGATCCAGTGAACGGACCGGCCGCGCGCGCCTGGCTCCTCGCGCTCGCCGCGGGTCTGCTCGCGGCCTGCAGCCAATCTCCGTCTCAGATCGTCTCGTCCGAGCGCTTCGTCCTGATCGAGCACATACTGGTGGTCGGCTCCTGCGCCGAGGAGGGCGCCCGCGCATCGCCGGTCCGGTACGCGGGCTACGTCGATCGCTGGCGCGACACCCAGAAGAACCAGGAGCTGCTGCAGGGTTCCGTCACCGCGCTGGAGCGCTTTCGCGAGCCGGCCGGCCAGAGGACCCAGACCCCGTACTTCATCCAGTTCGGCGACGTCGGCGCGCCGAAGATCGAGGGCGAGCGGATCGTGCTCAAGGGCCTCACCGACGGCACCCGTCAGGCCGCGCCCACGTGCACCCTCGACATCACACGGCGGGAGCGGCCGGGAGGCGGCCCCATGCCGATCAGCCTGCGCACCGTGCTCAGCCTCGCAGCGCTGGCCATCGGCGTCGTAGCCGGCGTCCGCCTGGTGCGCCACCAGACCCGCCGCACCATCGCCCCGCTGCTCCTGGGGCTGGCCTTCCTGCTCCAGCTGCTCTCGATCCTGCTGCCCTAGCCCATCACGGGAACTCGGCGCGCAGGGCGGGCATGACGTCGCGCGCGAAGCGCTCCATGCTCGCCATCGTCATGTCGTGCGGCATGCTGCCCACCTGGAAGATGCCTTGGATGATGCCGCAGCCCGCGGCCTTGATCCCTTCGCGAAGGCGCTGGCGCACTGTTTCCGCGCTGCCCACGATGGCGTAGGTGCCCTCCTCCGCCTCCTGCCACGAGGAGAGCAGCGAGATGAACTTGCGCTTGACGTGGCTCGGCCGCAGCTGCGACTCCACCGAGGTGTGGCCGGGCGGGAACATGTACTCGCGCGGCAGGCGCAGGCCTTTCTTGGCCAGGTACCAGAAGTGCGGCTCGAACTCCTCGCGCGCCTGGCGGTCGGTCTCGCCCACGTAGATCATCGCGGGCCAGCCGATCTGCGCGGGCGGTACCTCGTAGCCGCAGTGGGTCGCGGCATACTCACGGAGCAGGTCGAAGTGCTCCTTCATCACCTCGAACTGCGAGTACGGCAGCGCGATCCACGGGTAGCGCCGCTCGGCCACGAAGCGGATCGTCTCCATGCTCCCCGAGCCGGGGATCCAGATCGGCGGGTGCGGCTGCTGAATCGGCCGGGGCCACACGTTGACCCAGCGGAAGTCGTAGTGCTTGCCCTCGAAGTGGAAGGGCCCCGGCTGAGTCCACGCCCGCACGATCAGGTCGTGCGCCTCCCGGTAGCGCTCGCGGATGAAGGTGGGATTGACCTCGTAGGTGAAGGCCTCCACCCCGAGCCCCACCACCATCCCGGTGATGAGCCGCCCGTTGGACAGCACGTCGAGCATGGCCAGCTCCTCGGCCACCCGCTGCGGATGATCGTAGAGCGGCAGGGCGTTGCCCAGCACCAGCACCCGGATGCGCTGGGTGCGCTGGATGAGCGAGGCGGCCATGATGTTCGGCGAGGGCATCAGGCCGTAGGCGTTCTGGTGGTGCTCGTTGACCCCGATGACGTCGAAGCCGAGCCGCTCCGCGGCCACCAGCTGGTCGAGGTAGTCGTTGTAGAGGGCATGGCCGCGCGCCGGATCGTAGAGCGTGTTGGGCAGGTCGAGCCAGGCCGACTCATGACGCTGCTCGAAGTCGGCGGGCAAATGGGGCCACGGCATGAGGTGGAAGCAGACGAATTGCATGGGTCGCTCCTCGGCTCAGGCGGACAGGAAGTCGAGCACGATCCGGGCGAAGCGCTCCGGCTGCTCGATGGGCGGCAGGTGCCCGCAGCCGTCGATGGTCGTGAGCGTCGCGCCCGGGATGCCGCGCTGATAGGCCTCGCCGAGCGGCAGGGGCAGGACACGGTCCTGCGCGCCCCACACCACGAGGGTGGGCGCCGTGATCCGGCCGAGCCGGCTCGTGAGCTTGCGGTACTGCGTGTGCGGATTCCACAGCAGCCGCGCGGCGGCCTCGCGTCCGCGCAGCGCCGCTTCGAGGCGCTCGGGCGGCGGCGCCTCCGGCACGATCTGCCGGGCCAGCGCG
>DATFWA010000278.1:0-3447 GCA_035259825.1 Candidatus Methylomirabilota bacterium
CAGGTCGTTCGGGGCCAGGTCGTTGAAGGTGGCGATGGCGGCTCCGCGTTGGAAGAGCGGCCGGCGGAGGCGTCGCCGCTGCGCCCCGAAGATCTCCTCCTCGCAGAGCACGATCAGGCCGAGGGCCGGTACCTGGAAGCCGGCGGAGCACTCGCCCACCAGCACGCCGAGCCCTTCCGGGCTCCAGAGCGTGGCCTGGGGCCACGCCTCGAGATCGTGCTCGGCGAGCATCTGCCGGAGCCGCTCGCTCTGACGCTCGTCGTCGACCACCAGACGCACCGTGAAGCCCTCGCCGCGCCACGCGCGGATCTCGGCCGCGAGCGTCTTGAACTGGCCGCGGAAGCCGCCGACCGAGCGCGTGCCCATGGCGACGCGCGGCCCGGCCCCGTCGCTCCGCTGCAGCAGCGGCAGCTCGAGGCGCTGATAGCGCTCGAGCATGGCACCGAGCGGCGCGGCCGACGGCGCGTCGTCCGGCGGGGCCTCGAGCATCGCGGGATCCTCGAGCACCACCAGCGTCTCGGGCGGCAGGTAGTCCAGCAACGTGACCGGCGCGGCGTCCTTCGTTCCGAGGGGCAGCACGGTCAGCTCGGTCAGCGCGCCCGTCGAGCGCTGCGTGGTGGGATCGAAGAGACGGAGCGACTCCACCTCGTCGCCGAAGAACTCGGTGCGTACCGGCCGGTCGTGGGTGGGCGAGAAGATGTCCACGATGCCGCCGCGCAGACTCCACTGTCCGACCTCCATCACCGTCTCGACCCGCTCGTAGCCCGCCGCCTCCAGCAACTCGATCAGGATCTCGCGATCGCTACTCTCCCCGACGGTGAGGGTGAACGTGCGGCGCTTGAAGGCGTCGGGCGGCGGCACCGTTATCGACAGGGCCGACGGCGTCGTCACGATGGCCACCGCGTCGCCGTCCAGGAGCCGTCGGCAGCAGAGCGCGCGCTCCGCGTCGGGCTCGCGATGCTGGCGCCCGCGCCACGAGGCACCGGTGCCCGACGGGAACTCGAGCACGCGCTCCTCGCCCACCGCATCCGCGCGGCCGCCGGAGAGCGTGGCTAGGAAGGAGCCGGTGTCCTGAGCCATCTGGTGACGGGGCGACGGGCCGGGGGTGAGCACGAGCTGAGGCCGCCCGGTGCGCTGCAGCAGACCGGCGATGGCCAGCGCGCGCGACGAGCCCCACAATGAGTCGGCGCGCAGGCAGGGTACTCCCCGGGAGAGGGCCGCCAGGACCTCTTCGAACGCGGCCCAGCGGGTCAACACCGACTCGGCAGACACGATCATCACGTGCGAGGACGTTTCACAGGTACCATCGGCGGAGCGCGGCGTCAACGCCGCGCCGGCTCAGCGGGAGCCCTGCGCCAGATAGAAGGACAGCGTCTCCAGCTCGATCGCCAGGTCCACGTTCTTCAGGCGGACGTCCTTGCCCGCCTTGATACGGCCCGGAGCGAAATTGAGAATGGTCTTGATCCCGGCCGCCACCAGCTTCTCGGTGACCGCCTGCGCGGACTCCCCCGGCACCGCCACGATGGCGATCTGCAGGTTGCGCGCCTTCGCCTCGCGGGGCAGATCCTCCATCGGCTGAATCCTCACGGTGTCCACCGCCTTGCCCCACTTGGCCGGATCCTCGTCGAAGATGGTGGAGATCCGGAAACCCTGCCGCGCGAAGCCCTTGTAGTGGAAGAGGGCGGAGCCGAGATTACCGAAGCCGACCAGGGCCACCTGCCATTCCCGGTCCAGCCCTAGGATTCGCTGCAGCTCGGCCTTGAGCCCGGAGACGTAGTAGCCGATGCCACGCACCCCGAACTCGCCGAAGTAGGCGAGGTCCTTGCGTACCTGGGCCGAGTTGAGGCTGAAGCGCTCGGCGAGCTCCTGCGAGGAGATGGTCTTCACGCCGTCCTCCTCGAGCTGCTGGAGGCTGCGGGTGTAGACGGACAGGCGGCGCACCGTCATCTCCGGAATCCGGGGGATCTTGAACGGTGACCTTCGCGCCATGTTCTATTCGGGCGCTCCCCGCGCCCCACGGGCCCGCGATCGAGTCTCGCCTCGCCGCGCGGCCCGTGTGCCGTCCCGGGGCGTGGCCCCGGGGACGGTGCCTTCGCTCTTCCCTTCTCTCTACGATTTCACGAACAGCAGGATGACCGCGATCACGAACACGAACAGCACGAGCGACTCGATGAAGGCCAGACCGAGCAGCATGGCGGTCTGGATCCGCGCGATCGCGCCGGGCTGCCGCGCCATCGCATCCACCGCCTGGCCCGCCGCGCGGCCCTGACCGAGACCGCAGAGGCCCGCGGCCAGACCGAAGCCGAGACCGGCCGCCAGGACCGCGAGGGCCTTGGCCAGGTCGCCGCTCCCCGCGGTCGCCGCCGCCTGCGCCCAGGCCAGCCCTGGGACCGCCAGAATCGCCATGAAGGCTATCGTGAGAATGCGTTGCACGGCTCTCCTCCTTGTTGGGGGTGACTGAGACTCAGTGATGCTCGGCTTCCTCGACCGCCGCCGCGATGTACAGCATGGCGAGCTTGCAGAAGATGAAGGTCTGGATGAAGGCCACCAGGATCTTCAGGGGCAGCAGGAAGCCCACCACGAACACGACCATGATCACCGCCGCGGGCGCCCCCACCACGATCCCGCCGAGGGTGCCCGAGAGGGCCCAGCCCAGCATCCCGTCGAACCCCATCATGAAGAAGAAGATGGCGAGGAGGATGTGGCCGGCCATCATGTTGCCGAAAAGACGAAGCGAGAGCGACAGCGGCCGCGCGCAGTGGCTGATGATCTCGATGACGAACATCAAGGGCTTCAGCACCGTCGGCACCGGCCCCGCGAAGTGCTTCATGTAGGGGATGAACCCCTGCTTCCGGACGCCGATGACGTGATAGGTGACGAAGACGATGAGGGCGCACGCCGCGGTGGTGTTCAGGTTCGCGGTCGGCGCGATCAACCCGGGCACCAGCCCCATGAGGTTCGAGGTCAGGATGAAGAGCCCGAGGGTCATGATCAAGGGCAGGTAGGCCCGGCCCTCGTGGCCCACCGTCTCGTCCATCTCCTTCACGAACTGCTCCAGCACCATCTCCATGAAGTTCTGAGTGCCGGACGGCACCAGCGACAGGCGCCGCGTCGCCACGATGGCCACGACCGCCAGGATGGCCATCACGATCCAGGTATAGAGGATGTGATCCGGAATGGCGGACACGTGCAGGATCGGGGGGTGCTCGATCATCTCCATGTTGGTCGTCCTCTACGCGTCGGGCCGGGAGGCCTCGCGCCGCGCGTCCAACAGTCCCTCGGCCAGCAGCACCAGCGGCAGCACGGCGAGGCCGACGCCGACGCCCACGGGATGTGCCCAGCCCTTCGCGATGAGCAGCCCGAGGCCCCCGAAGGTCACCAGCTGGCGCAGCCCGATGCGTCCGATCCGTCCGGCGCCGCCTCGGCCCTCGACGATCATGGCGGTGG
>DATFWA010000279.1:0-12384 GCA_035259825.1 Candidatus Methylomirabilota bacterium
ACCGGGTTCCGCACCTGCCGGCGGAACGTCAGCTTCTTGAACGAATCGACGACGGCCTGCTTGATGATGGCCGTGTCGAACAGCGACCGCGACCGCACGACCGTGCTCGCCATGTCTGGGACTCCTCGCCTACTTCGCCGCGATCAGGGTGAGGTGCTCGACGATCGGCCCGAGAGCCAGGGCCGGCACGAAGGTCAGGGCGCCGACCAGGATCACCACGCCGACCAGCAGGCCGGCGAAGAGCGGGGTCGCGGTCGGCAGGGTCCCAGGCCCGGCCGGCACCGTCTTTTTGCGCGCGAGGGAGCCGGCGATGGCCAGGACCGGGATGGCCAGCCAGTAGCGACCGAACAGCATGCAGAGCCCGAGCGCGGTGTTGTAGAAGGGCGTGTTGACGGAGAGCCCGGCGAACGCGCTGCCGTTGTTGTTCGAGGCCGAGGAGAACGCGTAGAGCACCTCGCTGAAGCCGTGGATCCCGGGGTTGAGAATCCCGGCCTTTCCGGCCGCGACGACCACGCCCACCGAGGTGCCGATGAGGACGAGGGCCGGCGTGATGAGGATGACGAGCGAAGCCATCTTCATCTCGTAGGCCTCGATCTTCTTGCCGAGGTATTCGGGAGTGCGGCCCACCATGAGTCCCGCCACGAAGACGGCGACGATCGCGAACATCAGCATGCCGTACAGTCCGGAGCCCACGCCCCCGTACACCACCTCGCCCAGCTGCATGAGCCACATGGGCACGAGCCCGCCGATCGGCGTGTACGAGTCGTGCATCGAGTTGACGGAGCCGTTCGAGGCGGAAGTCGTGGCGGTGGCCCACAACGCGGAGCTTGCGATGCCGAAGCGTACCTCCTTGCCCTCCATGTTGCCGCCGGACTGGAGCGCACTCGCGGTATGGTCCACTCCCTGCTTCGCGAGGACGGCACCGTTCTGCTCGGCGATGTAGCACGTGGCGAGAAGCGCAACGAAGATGACGGTCATGGCGGCCAGCACGGTCCAGCCCTGGCGGGTGTCGCCGACCATCACCCCGAACGTGTAGCAGAGTGCGCCCGAGATGACGAGGATAGAGAGCACCTCGAGGAAGTTCGACAGCGGCGTCGGGTTCTCGTACGGATGGGAAGAGTTGACGTTGAAGAAGCCGCCGCCGTTGGTGCCGAGCTGCTTGATGGCGATCTGCGAGGCGGCCGGCCCGACCGCGATGGCCTGCTCGCTCAGCTTCGACTTCTTGGTCTTGGGCTGGCCCTTCTCGTCGAGGACTGGCTTGCCGTCCCTATTGACCACCGGCTCGTCGTACTCGGAGGGCTGCACCATGGTCGCGGTCGGGTACGCCTTGAAGGTCTGCACCGTCCCCTGTGAGACCAGGGCTAGGGCCAGGATCACGGACAGCGGCAAGAGGATGTACAGCGTGGTGCGGGTGAGGTCGACCCAGAAGTTGCCGATGGTCTCGACGGAGCGCCGTGCGAAGCCACGGATCACCGCGACCAGCGTCGCCATGCCGGAAGCCGCCGACACGAAGTTCTGCACGGTCAGGCCGAGCATCTGGGTGAGGTAGCTCATGGTCGATTCGCCGCCGTAACCCTGCCAGTTCGTATTGGTGGCGAAGCTCACCGCGGTATTGAACGAAGAATCGGCCGACACCGCGCCCATCCCCTGCGGGTTTAGCGGTAGTCCACCCTGCAGACGCTGCAGAAGGTAGACGGCGAGAAGACCGAGGAAGTTGAACGCGAGCATCGCGGCCGCGTAGCCCTTCCAGCCCATCTCGTCGCCCGGCTTGATCCCACCCGCGCGATAGATCAGACGCTCGAGCCAGCCGAGGACCCGGTCGAGGGCGATCTGCCGGCCCTCATAGACCCGCGCCATGTAGGCTCCGAGCGGCTTGGCGAGGACCAGCAGCACCACCACGTAGAAGACGAGCTGGAGAATCCCGTTCGCAGTCATTGAAAGAGCTCCGGCTTCAGCAGCGCCAGCACGAGGTAGACGAGGAGTCCCAGCGACACCACTCCCCCGACGACGTAGAGCATAGGCATGGACGGCGTCCTCCTACAGGCGATCGCAGAGTCTGACCAGCAGCCAGGAGAGCCAGAAGAACGCCACGGTCACGGCCAGGAACACGATGTCCGCCATCACGCGATCTCCTTCTCGTCTACTGCCGGTGACATCCCGATCTCCCCATCCATGAAGGTTAGCCGCCGCCGGCGCGGCCGCCCCTCAAGATCGAACGACTGCCCGTCAAGGAGCTGTCAAGATCCCTGCTCACATATAGACGCGCCGTGAGCCGATCCGGTCCCGGGGTGGTTGATTCGTGATTCCGAGCACGTGTGCACAGCGGCCCTCCTCCCATCGGGCCGACCGGCCGGGCGGACGAGCTCGACCGCTCCTCAGGCTCCGACGAAGGCCGGGACGGGGCAGGCCCGCAGTACGGCGCGGGTGACGGACGTGGCGAACAGATCTCGCAGCGGATGGTACCCGTGGGCGCCGATCACGAGCAGACGCGGCCGCGCGTGTCGCACCCGCTCGAGGATCACCTCCGCGGGAGGGGCGGCCGAGACGATGGCGTGCTGCCGGTGCGGCGCGCCGTGGGCGGCCAGGTACTCGGCGGCCTGATGGCTGAGCGCCTCCGCCTGCGCGCGGTCACGGTGAATGCTCAGAACCTCGATGGTCTCGCCCGCCGCGATGCCGAGGAGGTGGAAGGTCTGCAAGGTCCGCGAGGCCTCTCGTCCGCCTCCGTAGGCGACGACCACTCCCCGTCCCTCCGGAAGCTCACGCGGCACGACTACCACCGGCCGAGGGCTGCTGCGCAGGACCTGGGCCAGCGTCTCGTCGGGCCGATCCTGGGTCTCGAAGTGGAAGTGGGTCTCCCGGGCCAGGACGACCACATCGCAGCGGTGTGCCTCGTTCACGATGCTTGCGGCAGGATCGCCGATGTCCTCGATGACCTCCGCGGGAACGCCGGCCGACTGGCTGCGCCCGCGAAAGTCGGCCAGGAAGCTTTGCACGCGATGGCGCGCATCGGTCATTCGCGCTTCGTCACGCGCCTGCTTGTAGGCGCTGGCCCCCAGGGGGACCGGCTCCGCCCTCTGGATGGTGGGAGCGTCGAGCACACCTAGGGCAAGCAGCCGCGCCTTGAATCGATAGGCCCAGTCGATCGCGAGCGTGGCCGCACTCTCGCTATAGGCCGAGCCGTCTAGCGCTACCAACGTCGAACGAAGCATCGCGGGCTGCCTCCCTCACGCCAACGCTAGATAGTTCTCCCTCTCGGCCATCGTCGGCACCACTTCAGACGATGCCAGGCCTCCCCTCAAGACCGAGTCAAAGCTGGCTTGACCCCCGTCAAGACCTTCTCATGGGCGGTTTCGAGCCACCTTGAGAACCTCTTGGGTCGGGCGGTGTCCGATTTGACGCGGTCTTGACATGGAGTCCGCTATCCATGATCGGAGGAGATGGCCAAGATCGTGGCGCCAATGTGTGACCCGGACCACCGCCGGGCGATCGGCACCGTCGGAGACGAGCAACTTGTTGCGGGACTCGGTGGTGGCGGCTATTACTGGCGGACGACGGAGCCTGCTGGGCCGCTTCGCGGTTCTCGCTCGGCGGCTCCAGCACGAGCTGGACCGCCGGTTGAATCGGCGGCTTCTTCCGTCGTAGGCTGACGCGGGGCTCGCGATGACCATCCAGCGTCGACCGGATCCGGACGAACTGCTGGCGCGCGTGAAGGAAGCGGAGACTCGCCAGGCACGCGGCAAGCTCAAGATCTTCTTCGGCGCCGCCGCCGGAGTCGGCAAGACCTTCGCGATGCTGGAGGCCGCACGGGAGCAGCGCGGACAGGGCGTCGACGTCGTCGTGGGTTGGGTCGAGACACATGGCCGCGCGGAGACGGAAGCGCTCCTGGGAGACCTGGAGATCCTGCCCCGGCGACCGGTGGACTACCGCGGGACCGTACTCCCCGAGTTCGACCTGGACGCGGCTCTCGCGCGCCGACCTGCGCTGATCCTCGTGGACGAGCTCGCCCACACCAATGCGCCGGCCTCTCGCCATGCCAAACGATGGCAGGACGTGCTGGAGCTCCTCGACGCCGGCATCAACGTCTACACCGCGATGAACGTGCAGCACGTCGAGAGCCTGAACGACGTGGTGGCCCGGATTACCGGCGTGATCGTGCGGGAGACGGTTCCCGATTCCATCTTCGAGCACACCGACGAGGTCGAGCTGATCGACGTGCCGCCGGACGATCTGCTCCAGCGGCTGCGGGACGGCAAGATCTACGTCGCAGACCAGGCGCGCGAGGCGATCGAGAACTTCTTCCGCAAGGGCAACCTCATCGCCCTGCGCGAGCTCGCGCTCCGGGTGACCGCGCAGCACGTCGATGCCGAGATGCGACACTACATGCGGGACCACGCGATCCCGGGTACCTGGCCGGTGCGCGAGCGCCTGCTGGTGTGCATCGGGCCCAGCCCGACCTCGATCCGGCTGGTGCGGGCGGCCAAGCGCATGGCGGAAGGTCTGGGCGCGGAGTGGATCGTGGCTTACGTGGAGACGCCGGCGCAGCTCCGGCTGCCTCCGGAGGCCCGGGACCGGGTCGCCCAGACCATGCGCCTGGCCGAGCAGCTCGGGGCCGAGACCCACACCCTGACCGGGCCGCGGATGAGCGACGAGATCCTCGCGTTTGCTCGGGCGCGCAACGTCAGCAAGATCGTGGTGGGCAAACCGGCCCGCGCCCTTTGGCAGCGCATCGCGATGGGCTCGATCGTCGACACCCTCGTGCAGGGCAGCGGCGAGATCGACGTCTACGTGATCAGCGGCGATCGCGACGACTCGCGGCCGCTCCCGCCGCGGCCCTGGCGGCGCCAGACCGACTGGATTCCCTATGCCTACACGCTGGCCGTTGTCGCGAGCTGCACCGGGATTGCCTGGGCCATGTTTCCGTACTTCGCCTTTTCCAACCTCGTCATGGTCTACCTGCTCGGGGTCATCGTGGTGGCAACGCGCTGGGGACGAGGGCCATCGGTGGCGGCCTCGCTGCTGAGCGTGGCCTGCATCGACTTCTTTTTCGTCCCCCCCTACTTCACGTTCGCGGTCTCGGACACGCAGTACTTCATCACCTTCTCCGTCATGCTGATCGTGGCCGTCGTGATCGGCAGCCTCGCCGCCCAGATCCGGGCCCAGGCCGAGTCCGCCCGGGAACGCGAGCGCCGGATGGCCGCGCTGTACGCGATGAGCCGCGAGCTTGCGAGCACACGTGGAGTACAGGGCCTGCTGGCGGTGGCGGTCCGACACATCACCGAGGTCTTCGGCGCCCGGGTCGTGGTCCTGCTACCGGATGCCAGCCGGCGGCTGGGCGGAGATGAGGCGCCCGGCGGGCAGTTCCCGATGGATCCGAGCGAGGTGGCGGTGAGCCAATGGGTGTACGAGCACGGCCAGGTCGCCGGGCAGGGCACCGACACCCTACCCGGCGCGTCCGGGCTGTATCTGCCACTGATCGGCTCCCGGGGCACGGTGGGCGTGCTCGGGCTGCGGCCCAACGATGCGCGCTCGCTGCAGGCTCCAGAGCGCTTGCACCAGCTCGAGGCCTTCGCCAGCCAGACCGCGCTCGCGATCGAACGGGCTCGGCTCGCCGAGGAGGCCGAGCAGGCGCAGGTGCACGCGGAAACCGAGCGCCTGCGGAACTCTCTGCTGAGCTCGGTCTCCCACGACCTTCGGACGCCGCTGGCCTCGATCACCGGCGCGGCCAGCACTTTGCTCGAAGGCGAATCGCGCCTCGACGCGGCTACACGTCGCGACCTGCTCGAAGCGTTGCACGAGGAGGCCGACCGGCTGAATCGACTGGTCCAGAACCTGCTGGAGATGACGCGGCTCGAGGCGGGCGCGCTGCAGCCCCAGACCGAATGGCATTCGGTCGAGGAAGTGGCCGGGGCGGCCCTCGGCCGCTTTGGAAAGGCGCTGGCCCACCGCACTGTGACGACCCGTATTCCTCCCGACCTGCCGCTGGTTCCCATGGACGATGTGCTCATCGAGCAGGTCCTGATCAACCTCATCGACAACGTGATCAAGTACACGCCACCTGAGAGCCCGATCGAGGTGAACGCTGAAGACGAGGGCGGCGCGGTGGTGCTCGAGGTGGCCGATCGCGGTCCCGGGCTGCCGCCGGGCGAGGAGCGGCTCATCTTCGAGAAGTTCCACCGCACGGAAGCCGGACCGCCGGTACGCGGAGCCGGCCTCGGGCTCGCCATCAGCCGCGGCATCGTGCGCGCTCACGGTGGGCGCATCTGGGCGGAGAATCGCCACGGAGGCGGGGTCTCGGTGCGGTTCAGCTTGCCGGTGAAGGAAATCCCGCCGATTGTGAGTCCCGATGAGTGAGGCATCCGCGGCGGGCGGGGAAGCGCCCGCGCCGGTCATCGTGCTCATCGAGGACGAGCCGCAGATCCGCCGCTTCCTCCGCGCCACGCTGGGCAGCCAGGGATACCGGCTGCACGAGGCCACCACCGGCGAGGACGGCCTGATCGAGGCGGCCAGCCGTCAGCCGGACGTGGTCATCATCGACCTGGGCCTGCCCGACATCGACGGGCTCGAGGTGATCCGGCGCCTGCGCGAGTGGAGCCGCGTGCCGATCATCGTGCTCTCGGCGCGCGGTCAGGAGCGCGACAAGGTGGCCGCGCTCGACGCTGGCGCCGACGACTACGTGAGCAAGCCCTTCGCGGTGGGCGAGCTCCAGGCGCGTCTGCGCGTCGCTCTGCGCCACGCGGCCGCGGGCGACACGGGGGAGCCGACCTTCACGGTTGGAGATTTGCGGATCGACCAGGTCAAGCGACAGATCACCGTGGCCGGCAAGGAAGTCCACCTGACCCCGATCGAGTACCGGCTGCTCACGACGCTGGCCCGTCACGCCGGCCGCGTGATGAGCCAGCGGCAGCTCTTGAAGGATGTCTGGGGCCCAGCGCAGACCGAGCAGGCCCACTATCTCCGGGTCTACATGGGCACCCTTCGGCGCAAGCTCGAGCAGGATCCCGCGCGCCCCCGCTACCTGCTGACCGAGCCGGGTGTCGGCTACCGCCTGGCCGCAGAATAGGTTGACAAGGGCCTCGTCCACTGTCTTAATGTACTAGGACATTAAGACCTCACCGGCTGGCCTTCTGGCATAGTGTCCTAGGCCACTGCCCGGGTGACACTCGGACGAGGAGGATCGTGATGAATCCGCAGCTCGAAGAGCAGGTGGCCAGGCAGCGGTTGAATGAGGCGCGGGCCGAGGCGGCCCGGTGGGCCCTTCTCCGCAGCCTTCGTCCGGCTCGGCGTCCCGTGCGCGTGATGGTGGGCCATGCCCTCATCAGAGCCGGCTACTGGGTGGCCGGCCGGGCGCCCCGACGCGTGGCGGCGCCGCGACGGGCCGCCGCCTAGGGAGGAGCCAGCACGTGGCGCGGGAATCCTCGCACATCGCCCCGCCCTCGGGGCTCCGGGTCAACCGCAAGAGCGCGGTGCCCGTCCACGTGCAGCTCCAGACCCAGATCCGCCACCTGATCGACATCGGCTCACTCAAGCCGGGCATGCAGCTGCCCACAGTGCGTCAGCTCGCCGGCTTTCTCCGCATCAATCGCAATACGGTGGCCCGCGCGCTGGCCGACCTCTACCAGGACGGCTACCTGGAGAGCCACCAGGGCCGCGGCACCTTCGTCACGGAACGCCCGCCCGCCCGCGAGGGCCGGGCGGCCCGCAGCCTGGAGCGGCTGGTGCAGGAGACGCTGGAGCGGGCGCGCCGGCTCGGGTTCACCCACGAGGAGATCGCGGCCACCATCGCGGCGCGGGCTCCGAACGCCCGCACGGCCCGGCGCACGCGCGAGCGCGTGCTGCTGGTCGAGTGCAACCATCCGGAGCTCGCGCGCTATCGCGAGCAGCTCGAGGAGGAGCTGTCCATCACGGTGGATCGAGTGCTCGTCGAGGACGTGGACGTGCGCTTCCGCGAGCCCGCCTTCCTCGAGCCCTATCGCGTGGTGGTCACCACGTTCTTCCACATCCACGAGGTGAAGCAGGCGCTCCCGATCGACGGGCCGCCCGCGGTGGCGCTCCTCTCCGAGGCGAACATCTCTTCGCTCTTGCGGCTCACCGAGCTGCCCGAGGGCTCGACGGTAGGGCTGGTCTGCGCCACCGCGCGGGGCAGCCAGAACATCCTCAGCTCGGTCCAGTCGGCCGGCCTGTCGCACGTGGTGCCGATGCTCGCCTCCGCCGACGACCCGTGGTCGATCGATCGCATGCTGGAGAAGACGCGGGTGGTGGTCTGCTCGGACCAGGCCGCGGCCCTGCTCCGGGACCGGTTCCCGCACGACATCGAGCTGATCGGCGCCTACCGGCGCCTCGACTCCGGCGGGATCGAAATGCTGCGGGATCTCCTGGCCCAGACCGAAGGAGAGCGGACATGAACACCCGCGACGCCATGACCCCTTCGCCCCTCACCGTTACCCCGCGCACCAGTGTGGGCGCGGCCCTGCGCCTGATCCGCGACAACCGGATCGCGCACCTGCCGGTCGTGGAGCGCGGCCGCATCGTCGGCGTGGTGCGTCAGGAGCGGCTTCTCGCGCTGACTCCGTCCGAGGCGACGACGCTCTCGCGTCACGAGCTGTACGACGCCCTGGCGCGGCTGACGGTGGAGCACGCGATCGAGCCCGCGCTCACGATCGAGGCGGCGACTCCGCTCGCAGAAGCGGCGCGGCGGCTGCTGGAGCGGTCGGCTCACGAGGCGCTCGTGATCGAGGAGGAGCGTCTCGTCGGCATCCTCACCCACTCGGACCTGCTGCGGGCCTTGATCCTGCGAGAGCCGGAGGCGGTGGCATAGGCGCGAGCCCCGCGGTCTGCGTCTTCGACCTCGACCACACCCTCGTCAGCTCGCCGCTCGATTTGCGAGCGGTGGGCCGCGAGATGGAAGCCTTCGTCCTCGCCCGCGGTATCCGCCTGCCCGCGCGCGAGCTTCGCTGGTCGGGCGCCGAGCTGTTCGATCTGGTGCGGCGCGAGGCCGCGCATCTCGAGGCCGAGCTGCTCGCGATTCCGGTGGCGCACGAGCGGCGGGCGATGGCCGAGGCCACGCTCGAGCCCTTCGCGCGCGAGGCGCTCGCCGCCATGAAGGCGCTGGGCTTCGCTACCGCGATCTGGACCAACAACGACCGCGTGGTCGCCGATCACGTTCTCGCCCGCTTCGGGCTGCTAGCCCACCTCGATCTGGTGGTCACACGTGACGACGTGCGCCGGCTCAAGCCCGATCCGGACGGCGTGCGCGTGGTGCGCGAGCGCTGGCCCGACGCCCCGCGCATCGTCATCGTGGGCGACTCGTGGGTGGACGGCCTCGCCGCGCAGGCCGCCGGGGTGCCCTTCATCGCCTATCGGCCCGACCTCGCGGAGATGGAGCAGCGGCGCGTCGTGATCGCCGCGCGCATCCAGTCGCTGCTGGACCTGCCGGCCGCCCTCATGTAGCGCGGGTATACTGCGCGCGTGGATCTCTTCGACTCGCCGCCGGCCGCCGCTCCCCGGGCCCCCGCACCGCTGGCCGACCGCATGCGCCCGCGCAGCCTCGACGAGGTGGTGGGCCAGCCGCAGTTGACCGACGCCGGCCGGCCCCTGCGGCGCGCCCTCGAAGACGGCGCGCTCCACTCGATGATCCTGTGGGGCCCGCCCGGCACCGGCAAGACCACGCTCGCCCGGCTGCTGGCCGACGTGGCCGGCGCGCGCTTCGTGCCGTTCTCGGCGGTCACCTCCGGCGTCAAGGAGATCCGCCAGGTCATGACCGAGGCTGAGGCCGAAGGCATGCGGCTCGGTCGCCGAACCATCCTGTTCGTGGATGAGATCCACCGTTTCAACAAGGCGCAGCAGGATGCCTTCCTGCCCTACGTCGAGAAGGGCACCATCGTTCTGATCGGCGCCACCACCGAGAACCCGTCGTTCGAGGTCAACGGCGCGTTGCTCTCGCGCGCTCGCGTGTATGTGCTGCGCCCGCTCGGCGAGACGGACCTCGTGGTCATCCTCGAGCGGGCGCTGCGCGACGCCGAGCGCGGACTGGGCGGGCTCGGAGCCACCGTGGAGCCGGAGGCACTCGCCCTGATCGCCCGCCTCTCCGACGGCGACGCGCGCACCGCGCTCAACGTGCTCGAGCTGGCGGTGACCGGCCCGGGCGCGCGTGTGACCGAGACCGCGGTGCGCGACGCGGTCCAGAAAAAGGCCCTGCTCTACGACAAGTCGGGCGAGCAGCACTACAACCTGATCTCGGCGCTCCACAAGTCGCTGCGCGACTCCGATCCCGACGGCGCGCTCTACTGGCTCGGCCGCATGCTGGAGGCGGGCGAGGATCCGCTCTACGTGGCGCGCCGGCTGGTGCGCTTCGCCTCGGAGGACGTGGGCAACGCGGACCCGGCCGCGCTGCGCGTCACCCTCGACGCCAAGGACGCCTACCACTTCCTCGGCACCCCGGAGGGCGAGTTGGCCCTCGCGCAGGCGGTCTGCTACCTCGCGCTGGCGCCCAAGTCGAACGCGGTCTACGCCGCCTGGAACGCGGTACATCGAGACATCCAGGAGCATCCGGCGGAGCCAGTGCCGCTACACCTCCGCAACGCCCCGACCGGCCTCATGGCCAACCTCGGCTACGGCCGCGGCTACCAGTACGCTCACGATGCGCCCGACGCGCAGGTGAGCCAGGAGCATCTGCCCGACGCGCTGCGCGGCCGCGTCTACTACCGTCCCACCACGCGAGGGGCCGAAAAGGAGATCGCCGAGCGTCTCGCGAAGTGGCGGGCGTGGCGCGAGAAACAGAAGCCCGCCTGAGCGCTCAAACGAGTTCTCCCCGGTAAAAGCGCGGTCTGATACAACTGGATCCATGGCCGACAAGCCCCGGAAGCTGCGAGTGGGCGTGGTCTTCGGTGGACGCTCGGGCGAGCACGAGGTCTCGCTGGCCGGCGCCGCCTCGGTGATGGCCGCGATGGACCGGAGCCGGTTCGAGCTGGTGCCCATCGGCATCGGCAAGGACGGCCGGTGGCTCGTGGGCGGCGATCCGCTGCGCGCGCTCGCCGCCGAGGCCGCGCGCCAGGCGCTGACCGCCGGTGGCGCCGACGCCCACACCAAGCACGAGTTGCTCGAGCGCGCGACCGCGCAGGACACCGGCGCCTCTCTCATGCGCATGGAGACCTCCGAGGGCCTGCCCGCGGGCCTGCGCGACCGCCTGGACGTGATGGTGGTCCTGCTCCACGGCCCGCAGGGCGAGGACGGCACCGTGCAGGGCCTGCTGCAGCTCGCGGGCGTGCCCTACACCGGCGCCGGCGTGCTCGCCTCCGCGGTCGGCATGGACAAGGTGGCGATGAAAGATCTCTTCCGCGCCCACGGGCTCCCGCTCGTGGAGTACGCGGTGGTTCGTCGTCACGACTGGGAGCACGGCGGGCGGCAGACCATCGCGCAGGGCATCGGCGCCGAGATCGGCTTCCCGTGCTTCGTGAAGCCCGCCAACCTCGGATCGAGCGTGGGCATCAGCAAGGTGAAGGCCCCCGAGGATCTGCCCGCCGCCATCGACCTGGCCGCGCAGCACGACCGCCGCATCGTCGTCGAGCGCGCGGTGCAGGGCCGCGAGGTGGAAGTGGCGGTGCTGGGCAACGACGAGCCGCGCGTGTCGGTGCCGGGCGAGGTGTGCTACCCGGGCGAGTGGTACGACTACGACACCAAGTACGGCGCGGGTCAGACCACGTTCAAGGTGCCGGCGCCGCTGGCGCCCGACGTCACGGAGGAGGTGCGTTCTCTCGCCCTCCGCGCCTTCCTCGCCACCGACTGCGCGGGCATGGCGCGCGTGGACTTCTTCATCGAGGGCGACCGCCGCGTGCTCGTGAACGAGATCAACACGATTCCGGGCTTCACGGCCACCAGCGCCTATCCGCGCCTCTGGGAAGCCTCCGGCATCCCGTACCCCGAGCTGATCTCTCGCCTCATCGACCTCGCCCTCGAGCGCCGGTGACGCCGGGGGCATCATTCCGCGGGACCCGCGAATCACCGTCTGCTTCTTCAGGCCTTTCATCTGCGGGGGCCCAGAAATGGCCCTCGCACTCCCCCATGCGGCGGACAACCCGCCGGAGGCGTCATGCGAGTCGTCATAGCCGGCGGCGGTACCGGCGGACACACGAGCCCAGGCCTGGCGGTCGCCGCCCGCCTTCGTGAAATCGGCGCCGAGGGGCACTGGATCGGCAGCCGTGGTGGCATCGAGGCGCGCCGCGTGCCCGAGGCCGGCGTGCCGTTCTACACGATCCCGGTGGGCAAGCTGCGACGCTACTGGGACTGGCAGAACGTCCCGGACCTGGCGGTGCGCGCGCCCGCCGGGCTGGCCCGGTCCTGGCGGCTGCTGAGACGCCTCTCGCCCTCCCTGGTCTTCGCCACCGGCGG
>DATFWA010000280.1:0-5641 GCA_035259825.1 Candidatus Methylomirabilota bacterium
GAGCAGCTCGTCCGCGCCGGCCGAGCGTACGTGGACGATCTCTCGGCCGACGAGATCCGCGAGCACCGCGGCACGCTGACCGAGCCGGGGCGCGAGAGTCCGTGGCGGGAGCGCTCGGTGGAGGAGAACCTCGATCTGTTCCGGCGGATGCGCGCGGGCGAGTTCGACGACGGGGCCAAGGTGCTGCGGGCCCGGATCGACATGGCGCATCCCAATCTCAACCTGCGCGACCCGGTCATGTACCGCATCCGCAAGACGTCGCACCACCGGACCGGGGATCAGTGGTGCATCTACCCGATGTACGACTGGGCCCACGGCCAGTCCGACTCGATCGAGGGCGTCACCCATTCGCTGTGCACGCTCGAGTACGAGGACCACCGCCCGCTCTACGACTGGTATCTCGACGCGCTCGGCGTGTATCACCCGCGGCAGATCGAGTTCGCGCGCCTGAGCCTGAGCCACACCGTGATGTCCAAGCGCAAGCTGCTCACCCTGGTGCAGGACGGGCTGGTGAGCGGCTGGGACGACCCGCGCATGCCCACCCTGGCCGGCCTGCGGCGGCGCGGCTACACCCCCGAGTCGCTGCGTGACTTTTGCGAGCGCATCGGGGTGACCAAGGCCACGAACCTCGTGGAGGTCGCGCTGCTCGAGCACTGTTTGCGCGAGGATCTGAACCGGCGCGCCAGCCGGCGGATGGCGGTGCTGCGGCCCCTGCGGCTCGTGATCGAGAACTACCCCGAGGGCCTGACCGAGGAGATGGAGGCCACCAACAATCCGGAGGATGCCGACGTCGGGACCCGGAAAGTTCCCTTCTCGCGCGGATTGTGGATCGAGCAGGACGACTTCCGCGAGACGCCGCCGCCCAAGTACTTCCGCCTGTCGCCCGGCGTGGAGGTGCGGCTGCGCGCGGCCTACGTCGTCAAGTGCACCGGGCTCACCAAGGATCCGGCCACCGGCGCGGTCACCGAGGTGCGCTGCACCTACGACGCGGACACGCGGGGCGGCGAGGCCAAGGGACGCAAGATCAAGTCCACCATCCACTGGGTCTCGGCGGTGCACGCGGTCGACGCTGAGGTGCGGCTCTACGACACGCTCTTCACGGTGCCGAAGCCCGACGAGGCGCCCGACTTCAAGAGCGTGATCAACCCGCGATCACTCGAGGTGGTGCGCGGGGCGAAGGTGGAGCCGGCGCTCGCCGCGGCCGCCCCCGAGGATCACGCGCAGTTCGAGCGCGTCGGCTACTTCGTAGCGGACTGGAAGGACCACGCGCCCGGGCGTCCGGTGTTCAACCGGAGCGTGGCCCTCCGCGACACCTGGGCGAAGATCGAGAAGGCCGGCTCCTAGGACGTCGGCCCCGCCCGGCGGTGCGGGCGATCAGTGGAAGAAGACGCCAGCGTCGATGTTGAGCACTTGGCCGGTCACGCTGTCCGAGCGGCAGAACGTCACCACCTGATCCGCCACGTCCTCCACGCTCGCCGCGCGCTTCAGCGCCGCGCGCTGACGGGCGCCCTCCGCGGTCTCGGGACGCAGGCGTGAGGTCATCCGCGTCCCTTCCATGAGGCCGGGGGCCACGCAGTTCACGGTGACCTCCGGGGCCAGCGCCACCGCCAGGCAGCGGGTGAGATGGATGAGGCCGGCCTTGCTGGTCGCGTAGGCGATGCTGCTGCCGCCCGGATTCAATCCCGCCACCGAGGCGATGTTCACGATGCGGCCGGCGCCGCTGGCCTTCAGACGGGGCGCGGCGGCCCGGCACAGGAGATACGGTCCGCGGAGGTTGGTGGAGAAGAGCCGGTCCCACGTGGCCGCGTCCAGGGCTTCGAGATCCGGGAACGGGATCGCGATGTTCCACGCCGCGTTGTTCACGAGGGCGTCGAGCCGCCCGAAGTGGCGGACCGCCGCCTCGATCGCCCCGGGGATCGCGCCCGCATCGGTCTGGTCGAGGGCCACGCTGAACGCGCGCCGCCCCAGCGCGTCCACCGCCGCGCAGGTCTCGCGCGCGGCGTCCCGGCGCTCGAGGTAGGTGATCCCCACGTCCGCGCCCGCGCGGGCGAGCGCGCGCGCGATCGCGATGCCGAGCACGCCGGTGCCGCCCGCCACCAGCGCGACGCGATCCTTGAGGTCCATGGCCGCCATAGACTAGCAGATCCCGTGTCGATCGAGCGGCCGACCTCGCGGGCTTGAAGGCCCCTCGGGTCGGCCGTACACTCGCTCGGTCATGGCCGATCCGCTCGTCGCGCCCGATCTGCTGCTGCGAAACGTCCGCCCGGTGGCGGGCGCCGTCGTGGACGTGCTGGCGGCCGGCGGCCTGATCACGCGCGTGGCGCCTGGCATCGCGCCGCCGGCGGGTGCCGAGGTCGTCGACGGGCGTGGCGGCATCCTCCTTCCCGCCCTCGTAGACGCCCACATGCACCTGGACAAGACGTTCTGGGGCTTGCCGTGGCGGCCTCACGAGGCGGGCCCGACGACGCTCGAGCGCATCGAGAACGAGCGGCGGCTCCGGCGCGAGCTGCGGCTGCCGATCGACATCCAGGCGGAGGGGCTGGTGCGGCAGGCGGTCAGCCGTGGGACGCTGCACATCCGCAGCCACGTCGACATCGACACCGAGGTCGGCCTGCGCAACTTCGAGGGCGTGATGACGGCGCGGCGGCGGCTGCGCGACCTCGTCTCGATCCAGGTCGTGGCCTTCCCGCAGAGCGGCGTGGTGACGCGTCCGGGCACCGCCGATCTGCTCGAGCGAGCGGTGAAGGACGGGGCCGAGCTGATCGGCGGCGTGGACCCCTCCGGTATCGACGGCGACGCCCGCGGCCAGCTGGACGCGATCTTCGGCATCGCGGGGCGCCACGGCTCCGGCGTGGACATCCACCTGCACGACCCGGGCGAGCAGGGCGCCGAGCAGATCCGCATGATCGCCGAGCGCACCCGCGCCCTCGGGCTGGGCGGGCGTGTGGCTATCAGCCACGCGTTCTGCCTCGGCATGGTCGACGAGAGCGAGGCCGCCCGTCTCGTCGATCTCCTCCACAAAGACCGCATCGCGATCATGACCACCGCGCCGGGCGACCGGCCGACGCCTCCGGTGCGCCGCCTCCGCGAGGCTGGCGTCACAGTGGGCGCGGGATCGGACGGCGTGCGAGACGCGTGGACGCCCTTCGGCAACGCCGACATGCTCGAGCGTGCCATGCTGATCGCCTACCGCAACGGCTTCCGCACCGATGCGCTGGTGCACGGCGCCTTCGACGTCGTCACCCGCGGCAACGCCTCGGTGCTGGGCCTCGAGGGCTACGGGTTCGAGCCCGGCGATCGCGCCGACCTCGTCGTGCTGCCCGGCGAGACGATCGGCGACATCGTGGGGATGCGGCCGCCCCGCACCCTCGTGGTGAGCCGCGGGCGAGTCGTTGCCCGCGACGGCCAGTGCGTCGTCTGAGATCGCATGTCACGGCAATCGTCGTCACCTTCCTCTGGATAGGAGCCGCCACGACCATGGCACAGGTATCCCCGGCTGTCCGCTCCGACTTCGCGCCGACCGGCACGATGCGCGTCGGCATCAATCACGGCAATCTGGTCCTCGCCCAGAAGAACCCCACGACCGGCGAGGTGAAGGGAGTCGCGGTGGACCTGGCGCAGGAGCTGGGCCGGCGGCTCGGCGTGCCCGTCGAGCTGGTCCAATACTCCTCGGCGGGCCAGATGACCGACGCGCTGGCCGCCGGGGCGTGGGACGTGGCCTTCCTCGCTCGCGAGGCGGGACGAGCCGGCGAGGTCGGCTTCACCGCGCCGCACCTGCTGATCGAGGGCACCTATCTGGTGCCCGCCGGCTCCAGCGACACCCGTGCCGCCGACATCGACCGCTCGGGCATGCGCATCGCGGTCTCCGAGAAGAGCGCCTACGATCACTTCCTGAGCCGCACCATCAAGCACGCGACCCTGGTCCGCGGGACCGGCAACAGCGCCGGCCTTGGGCTGCTCCAGGCCGGCAAGGCCGACGTCATCGCCGGCGTGCGTCAGCTGCTGCTGATGGACCAGACCAAGCTTCCGGGCTCCCGAGTGCTCGACGACCGCTTCATGGTGATCGAGCAGGCCATGGGCCTGCCCAAGGGCCGCGACGCCGGCCTCGCCTATGCCCGCGAGTTCATCGAGGAGATGAAGGCCTCTGGCTTCGTGGCTCGCGCGCTGGAGAAGTCCGGTGTGCGCGGCGTGCCGGTGGCGCCGCCCGAGAAGCCCTGAGCGATCAGGTCAGCGGAACGATCGCGTAGAAGCGGGGCCCGTCGCCCACCGACCGCGTGACGTGGCCTTGACCGGTGAGATCCTCGGCCAGCAGCACGTCGCCGGGGCCGACCCGTACCACGGTGCCGTCGCCGACCTGGATCTCGGCCTGGCCCGAGAGCGTGATCGAGTACTGCCGGCGCGGCGCGCAGTGCCAGTCCAGCACGTAGCCGGGCGGCGAGACGCGGAAGACGATGCCGGTCCCCGCCTGCAGCGGCGTGCCCTCCCCGTGCGCGCCCTCGGTGTCGGTGAACGGCTTCATGCCGAGCGCCACTTCCTCGACGTGGGATTGCCCGTCGGCCCCGCTGTAGACCCGCCAGATCTTCGGCATCAGGCTCCCCTCCTCTCCTTCGTTGCGGTCAGAATCGCACGCGCCGCAGCACGGCGCGGGGCAGCGCCCGGATGATCAGCATGATCCACTGCCAGACGGAGGGAGCGTAGACCACGTGGCGGTGCGCGTCCATCGCCGCGATCACGTCGCGGGCCACGGCGTCGGGCTCGCCCGCGAAGGGCGGCACCGGCAGGCCCGCGGTCATCGCGGTCCGCACGAAGCCCGGCTTCACGCAGAGCACCGGGACGCCGCGGTCGCGATAGGCCAGATCCAGGCCGTCCAGGAAAGCCGAGAGCCCGGCCTTCGACGCACCGTAGAGATAGTTGCTCCGCCGCGCTCGATCGCCCGCCACACTGCTGAAGGCACAGATCAGGCCGCCGCCCCGCGCGGCCAGTCGCTCCGCCGCCTGCTGGCACAGGAGCACGGTGCCGGTGAAGTTGGCGTGGAGCAACGCCTCGAGGCGCGCCGGGTCCCTCGCCAGATCGTCCTGGCTCTCGAAGGCGCCGCCCGTCACCACGAGCGCGTCGATTCGGGTCAGCGCGCGCTCCGCCGCGTCGAGGGCCCCGGCGAAGCCCTCGGGCCGCGCCAGGTCCAGGGAGCCGTGGCCCACCGGCGCGGCGGCGCCACGCGATTCCAGGTCCCGCGCGGAGAGGTCCATCTCGCGAGGGTCGCGGCCGAGCAGGAAGAGGGCGTCGCCGCGCTCGGCCAGGCCGCGCGCCAGGGCGCGCCCCATGCCGCGGGTCGCGCCCACGAAGGCGACCTTCACGCGGGGTCTCCCAGCAGGCGCACCGACAGGCCGGAGCGGAAGCGTCGGGCCGGGTCCCAGCGGTCACGCACCGTCTGCCACTCCCGCAGGCGCGGCATCATGCGCGCGAAATCCTCCGGCCGCGTGATCGCGTCCTTGGCCAGGTACACGCGGCCGCCGTGCTCCATCACGATGGCGTTGAGGTCGTGCAGCAGGTTCTCGGTCGGCGCGCCTCGGTACGGCAGGTCGAGCGCCAGCGTCGTGCCTTCCAGCGGGAAGGACAGATAGGCGTCGGAGGCGGGACCGCA
>DATFWA010000281.1:0-17618 GCA_035259825.1 Candidatus Methylomirabilota bacterium
CCGCCGGTGGACACCGCGACCGTGAGGCGCCCGCGCCGGATCACCGACGGCAGGATGAAATCGCAGCGCGCCGGCTCGTCGGCCGCGTTGATCCAGACGCCGCGCGCTCGGGCGTCGGCGGCCACCGCCTCGGTCACCGCCGCGTCGTCGGTCGCCGCGAAGGCAATGCGGGCGCCGGCCAGATCGTCCGCGCGGTAGGCGCGGGCTCGATGCGCGATGCGGCCGGCGTCGGCCCAGGCCGCGAGGCGCGCGGTCACGGTGGGACTCACCACCGTGACCCGCGCGCCGACGGCCAGGAGCAACTCGACCTTCCGCTCGGCCACGGGACCGCCGCCCACCACCAGGCAGGGGCGCTCCGTGAGGTCGAGGAAGATGGGGTAGTAGCCCACGCTCACTGCTTCGCCGGCTCGGCCGCGCCGGGCTGGCGGGTGAGCCGGAGATACGGCTTGAGCGCGCGCCAGCCGTCCGGGAACTTGCCGCGGTCCTCGTCGTCGGAGACGGCGGGCACGATGATCACGTCCTCGCCCGGCTGCCAGTTCACCGGGGTCGCCACTCGATGCGCGTCGGTCAGCTGCAGCGAGTCGATCACCCTCAAGATCTCGTCGAAGTTCCTCCCGGTGGTCTGCGGATAGGTGATGAAGAGCCGCAACTTCTTCTTCGGATCGATCACGAACACGGTGCGGACGGTGTAGACCTCGTCGTGGGCGGGATGGATCATGCCGTAGAGGTTCGCCACCTTCCGATCCGAATCGGCGATGATCGGGAAGTTCACCGCGTACCCCTGCGTCTCCTTGATGTCGGCCAGCCACCCCTCGTGCGAGGTGACCGGATCGATCGAGAGCCCGATCGCCTTCACCCCGCGCCGGGCGAACTCGGGCGCCAGGCGCGCGATGTAACCCAGCTCGGTCGTGCAGACTGGGGTGAAGTCGCGCGGGTGCGAGAAGAGGACGGTCCAGTTGTCGCCGGCCCACTCGTGGAAGCTGATCGGGCCAACGGTGGTCTCGGCCTGGAAGTCGGGAGCGGTATCACCGAGTCGTAGGGTCATCGTGGTCTCTCCTTTGAGGTTGGTTTCGGTGTTCGGTCATCCGTCGAGCCCGTGCGGCACGGGCCCGGGGGAGGCGTCGCGGGTCACCGCTGCGACCTCGGCGCCGGCCAGGAACGTCCGCAGCTCCAGGTCGGTGTGCGCGGCGCAGAACTCGCGGAACGTCTGCCCTCGGCGCCGTGCGCTCAGATACGTCCGTAGCAGACGCTCCAGCGCCTCGGGCACCTGGGCGGCGGCCACCCGGTAGCCTACCGGGCGCGCGATCGCCTGGTGCCGGCCCACGGCTCCGCCCACGCAGAAGTAGTAGGCGTCGGTCATCTGGCCATCGATCCTGACCTTCTTGCCTTCGAGGCCGATGTCCGCGATCCAGTGCTGCCCGCACGAGTTGGGGCACCCGGTGACGTTGATCCGCACGTGCTCCTCGAAGCCGGGCAACCGCTCCTCGAGATCCTCCACGAGCCAGCGCGCGAATCCCTTGGTCTCGGTCAGCGCGAGCTTGCAGAACTCGCTGCCGGTGCAGGCCACGGTGCCGCGCCGGAAGGGCGAGCCGGCCAGCCGCAGCCCGCCGCGTCCGGCCTCGCTGACCAGATTTTCGGCGCGTGGCTCGGGGACGTTGACGACGATGAGGTTCTGCATCCCGGTGGCGCGAAGCTCGCCGGTGCCGTACCGCTCCGCCAGTCCCGCGATGCGCCGCGCCTCGTCGGCGGTCAGCCGGCCTCTCAAGATGGGCAGCCCCGCGTAGACCAGCCCCTCCTGCCGTTGCGGATGGATGCCTACGTGGTCGCGATAGGCTTCGTCCGGAAGGGGCTCGGGCACGCCGCGATCGAGCCGGTACCCGAGTCGGTCCTCGAGCTCGGCGAGGAAGCGCTCCGCGGTCCATCCCTGCTCGAGGAAGAGGAACTTCAGCCGTGCCTTCTCTCGGTTCTGGCGGAGCGCGTCGCTGTCGCGGAAGATCTCCGAGACGCCCTTCACCACCGCCAGCACCTGATCGGGCCGCACGAAGGCGTCGAGCCGCTTCGCCAGGTGCGGCTGGGTGGAGAGCCCACCTCCCACCCGCAGCGCGAAGCCGATCCGACCCGAGTAGAAATCCTGGTGCGCGGTGAGCCCCACGTCGTTGATCTCGGGATACGAGCACCAGACGCGGCAGCCGGTGATCGAGACCTTGTACTTGCGCGGCAGGTTGTAGAACTCGGGGCTGCCGTTGACCATCGCGGTCGCCGCCTGCACCAGGGGCGAGGCGTCGAGGATCTCGTCGGCGTCAAGCCCGGCGAGCGGACAGCCGGTGATGTTGCGCATCACGTCGCCGCAGGTGCCGAGACTGCTCAGCCCGCACTCGCCGAGCGTCCGGAAGATCGCGGGGAGGTCCTCGACGCGCACCCAGTGCAGCTGGAGGTTCTGACGGACCGTGAGGTCGGCGACCCCGCGCGCGTACCGCTCGGCGAGGTCGCCGATGATCCGGAGCTGGGCGGAGGTCAGGAAGCCGTTGGGGATGCGGATGCGGAGCATGAAATACGGCACCGCGCGGCCCTCGCCGCCCTTGCCGCCGATCGCGCCGACCCCATCGCCCTGTGTGTAGATGCCCCACCAGCGGAAGTAGGTGCCCAGCCACTCCGGCGGGATCGACTCGACGCCGTTCCGGGCGAACCGCTCGATCTCCGCGTAGGCCGCCCACGGGTTCATCTCCTGCTTCAGCCGCTCCACCCGCTGCGCCTTCGTCTCCTTCACCGCTTCGCTCACGCTGGTCTCCTTGCCAAAGAACGAAAGCCGAGGAGGGCCGCTCGCTCGCGGCCCTCACTCGGCTTTCTGTCTCGGTGCTCCGACTTGTGCCTTCTCTAGGGCTGCCTCATCCGAAATAGCGGAAGGGGATCTCGACCCACGCTTTACAGCGTGGACACTTCGCGGTGACCTGCCCCGACGCGCGCTCCACGCGGAGAATCGCGTTCTTCACGACGACTTCGTCCGGTCCCGGGACGACGATCTTGGTCGCGCAAACCTGACAGCGGGTTATGGCGGAGGCTTCGACGGCAGCAGCGGTTATGGCAGCCATGATCGAATGGTACTATTCCGACCGGCTATGTCAAGAACTCTGTTTCAGGCCGCCGTCATTCAGCAATTTGACTTCGTGGCGGGGGACGGGGGCCGCGATCCCCGCGGATCCGAAGCGCTCGACGAGAGCCCGGTACAGCTCGCCCTCGGCGGGGACCACGTCCGGCACGCGGACCCACGGATGAATGCCGATCCGGATCCCGCCGACCTCGATCTGCGCCACTCCGATCACCGCGGCCGGCTGCGGCAGCACCCGCGAGTTGGCGACGACCACGTCCCGGGCCAGCGCCAGTACCGCGTCGAGATCCGACCCGTGCGGCACGCTCACCGTCAGGTGGATCTGTCTGACCGTCCCGAAGTTGTGGAGGATCTCGCCCACGATCTTGCGGTTCGGGATGATGATGCGCGACTGGTCGGGGTGCACCAGCGTGGTCGAGAACAGCTCGATGGTGGCCACGTCCCCCTTCATCCCCACGATCTCGATGTGCTCGCCGACCCGGAAGGGCTTCGTGAAGATGATCGTGAGACCGGCGATCACGTTGCCGAGCACGCCCTGCAGCGCGATGCCGATGCCGAGGCCGGCCACTCCGATCCCGGCGACCAGCGGGGCAATCTGGAAGCCGAACTTGTCGAGCGCGATGACCAGCGCGAACAGCAGGACGACGACTCTCACGACCCGCACGATGAGACGGAGCAGCGGCGGCTCGAGCGCCATGCGCCGGAGCGGCCGCTCGACCACGCTGCCGACCCACCACGCGAGGACAAACCCCACGCTGAGGATCACGAGCGCGCCCAGCACCTGGAATCCGTAGCGGATCGCCAGGTCGATGATCAGGTCGTGGGCGGGCATGGTCATTCTCCGGTCACCCGGTCAGGTCGTGAGAGCGTCTGACGCTCACTTCTCCTTGGTCAGGAACGTATCGTTGCGGTTCCTGGACCAGCAGGCCTCGTTGTGCTCGGTGCAGACCGGCCGCTCCTTGCCGTAGGAGATCGTGGTGATTCGGCTGGCCTCGATGCCGTTGGCGATCAGGTAGTTCATGGCCGACTTGGACCGCCGCTCGCCGAGCGCCAGGTTGTACTCGGAGGTTCCCCGCTCGTCGCAATGGCCCTCGATGAGCACGAGCTGGTTGGGGTTGGCCTTGAGATGGGCCGCGCTCGCATCCAGCACCTTGGCGTCGGCTGGACGGATGTCCGCTTTGTCGAAGGCGAAGAAGATCTGCTTGAGCGCGTCGTTGGCGCGGTACTCCTTCGGCGGAGCCGGCGGCGGCGGTGTGGGTGCGGCCACCGGTGGTGGGGTCGGGGCCGGCGCGGGAGCGGGCGGCGGCGGCGCGGGCGCCGGCGGGGCGGCGGCCGGCGGCGGCACCGGCGGCGGCGCACTGGCCTGCGTCATCTGGGGCCGTTTCGGGCAGCCGGCGAGGAAGAGGGTGAGCGAGAGAATCGGAACCACTGCGGCGAGAGACTTGAACTGTCGATTCATCAGGTTGGTCTCCTCGGGTGTCGGCTGAGTCGTGCCGTCTATTTCTTCATGCGCTGCTCGAGCCCCTTCAGGAGCTTCTCCGCCTGGTCGATGTTGCGGCGAGCGTTCGCGTGGTTGGGATCCATCTCGAGTACCACCCGCCACTCCGCGATCGCCTCTTTCAGCTTCTCCTCCCGATAGAACCGCACCCCCTGAGTGTAGTGCTGCTCGACGATGCGCGTGCGGGCCTGCTTGAGCAGGGCCGGCGTGTCCTCGTAGTCCGGCTGCATACGGGCCAGCAGGGTCAGGCTCTGGATGGACTCCGGATACTGCTTGGCCTCCATCTGGCTCTTGGCCTGACCGTAGAGCGCCTGCTTCTTCAGCGTGATGCCCTCGCGGTCGCCGGGCTTGCCGGCCAGGTACTTGTCCACCGTGCCCAGCGCGTCGGGGTAGTCGCTGCGCTCGAGCGCCTCACGCGCCTCGGCCAACAGAGGATTGACCTCGGGCGTGAATTCCTCCTTCGCCGGAGGCGCGACGGCCGGCGACGCCGGCGCGGCCGGGCCGGGGCGCGGCATGTCGGGGGTGGGAACCGCGGCCAACACCGGCGGCGGCTTGCGCGCCTCCGCGTGCACGAACGGCACGCCCGGGATCTCCGGGATCTTGAGCGTGCTGCCGGGGGCCAAACGCGGGTTGGGCGGCAGCTGGTTGGTCTCCCAGATCACCTCCGAGCGCGAGCGGTCGCCGTAGTAGCGCTGGGCCAGCGCGCTAAGGGTGTCTCCGGCCCGTACGGTGTGGGTGATGAACTCCACCTCCCGGGTATTGCTCTGCAGGAGATCGAACGCCCCCCGGTTGCCGGGATCGAGCGCGAGCGCGGCCAGGAACTTGCGCCGGGCCTCGACCTGCACGCCGCGGGCGAGCGCCTTGCGCCCCTCGTCGATGCGCTCGGCCACCTGCTGCTCGATCTTCGTCTGCAAGGTGCGCAGGCTTTCACGCGCCTTCGCGTCATCGGGGGTGACCGTGAGCACGATCTTCCATTCCTCGGCGGCGCGGCGGAGCTGACCGTCCCGCTCGAGCGCCTCGGCCTGCGGGCCATGCCTCGCGGCGATCGGATCGGCGGCGGCCACCGCGGCCGCCGCGGTGGGCGTCTTGGCGCTCGGCGTAGGAGCGCCGCCGACACCAGCGCTGCCGCCGCCGGCGGTGGCGCAGCCGCCGAGCGCGAGCGCCGCCGCGAAGAGCCCGAGCCCGCGCGCCCGACTCACCGGAGGTTTTCTTCCTGGAAGACGTTGAGGTTCCGCACGAAGTCGTCCAAGGTCATCTCGGCATAGATCTGGCTGCGGTGCCCGGTCAGCGGCCGCACGAACGAGGCGTTGCCCTGGCGACGCACCGAGAACGCGGCGATGTAGCCGTGCTCCTTCACCTTCGGCAGCAGCCCCTCCTCCCAGCGGCCGTAAGGATAGGCCAGGATCTGGCTGCGATGGCCGAGGTTCTTGCTGAACAGATCCTGCGGCTGCTCCAGCTCGACCTGCATGCGGCGCGCGTACTGCGCCTCGGTCTCACCGGTGGCCCGGCGCAGGTCGGCGTGGGTCTTCGTGTGCGCCTGGACGTCGAACCCCTCGGCGGACAGCTCGCGCAGGTCGTTCCACGACAGCGCCCCACGTCCGGCTCCGACCCAGTCGGTGTAGACGAAGAGCGTCGCGGTGAATCCCAGCTCCTTCAGGACCGGGTAGGCGTAGTCCTTGAAGGCACGGTAGCCGTCGTCGAAGGTCAGCACCACTGCCCGCTGCGGCAGCTGACGGTTGAGGCGCGTGAACTCGATGAACGCGGCGAGACTCACCACGCGGTAGCCGTTGGTCTTGAGATACCGCATCTGCTCGCGGAAGCTCGAAGCCGCGAGCACCAGGCGGCCCTTCGCCTGCTCGGCGAGGTTGTGATACGTGAGGATCGGCACGATCTGGTAGCCGCCCGGCGTCACCCCGGAGAGGTTCCACGGCTTGCGCGGGATCACCACCTCCTGGCCGGGCGCGAAGGCGCGCAGACCCGTGTAGTCCTCGATCATCCACGCGCGGTCGGCGCCGCCCAGGTAGCGCGCGGCGAGCGTCTCGGGCGTGTCTCCCGACTGGGCGAAGGTGACGATGAAATCGTCGGACTGGTACGCGGCGGGCCGCGGCGCGGGCTTCGCGGGCGTGGCCGGCGTGGCGGCGGGGGCGCCGGTCGGGACCGCATCCGTGGAGAGCGTGGAAGGCGCGGCGGACGCGCAGGCCGAGGCCACGAGGGCGATGCCGGCGAGGATCAGTGCGCGCGCCCGAGCAGTCGTATTCATACCTGACTATCGTAAACGACCGGGGCGAACAAATAGATCAAACTACGGGAGCTAGCCCGAGCACCTCGTGGACCTCGACCTCCTCCTCCTTGCCCTTCACGCGGATCCGCCCGAGCGGACGCGCCTCCACCAGGTCCCGCACGCGCTCGTAGGTGCGATGGCTGATCAGGATCTGGCCCGGCTTGGCGTTGGACTCCAGCCGCGCGGCCAGGTTGACGCTGTCGCCGATGACCGTGTACTCCATCCGGTCCTCGGTGCCCACCGTGCCCGCCACCGCCTCGCCCGCGCTGACCCCGATGCCGACGGTGATCGGCTCCTTGCCTTCGCGGGCGCGCCGCTCGTTCAGCCCGCTGATCCCCTCCTGCATGGCGAGCGCGGTGCGGATGGCCCGCGCGGAGTGGTCGGGATGCGCCATGGGGGCGCCGAAGACCGCCATCACCGCGTCGCCCAGGAACTTGTCCAGCGTGCCGTCGTGCTTGAAGGTGGTCTCGATCATCAGGTTGTAGAAGTCATTGAGCAGCAGCACGACCTCTTCGGGATTCATGCGCTCCGACATCGGGGTGAAGCCGCGCACGTCGCAGAAGAGCACGGTGACCTCGCGGCGCTCCCCGGTCAGGGCGAGCTTCTCCGGGTTCTTCAAGATCTCCTCGACCACCTCCCGCGCCACGTAGCGGGTGAACGCGCGCTTGATCATCTCCTTCTCGCGCAGGCTCCGCGCCATGTGGTTGAAGGACTCGGTGAGGGCGCCCAGCTCGTCGCGCGACGCCACCGGCAGCGAGATGTTGAAGTTGCCCGCCGCGATGGCTCCGGTGGCACGCACCAGGCGGAAGATCGGCCGGGAGAGGAGCGCGGCAAGGCCCACCGCCCCGCCGAGGCCGGCCAGCACCATCAACAGAGTGATGAGCAGCGCCTGGTTGCGGGCGCTGGCCAGCGCCGCCGCGATGGCCTCCTCGCTGAAGCCCAGGTAGAGCGCACCCACCGGCACCCCGCTGTAGACGAGCGGCACCGCGAAGTCGATGATGCGGCCCTGCGGCGCCTTGTAGGACTGCACCAGCAGCCGATCCTTCAGCGGCTCCAGGCCCTTCGGACGCTCCACTGCGGTCTTGACCGCGGCCCGCGGGTCGGAATGGGCGAGGACCTTGCCGTCGTGATCGGCCACGATCACGTAGGCCACGTCGGGGTCCTTCATGGCGTCGGTGACAAGGACTCCGAGCGTGAGGTCGTCGCCGGTGAGCAGCGGGGTCTTGGCTCCCGCCGCGAAGTTCTCGGCCATCGTGAGGCCGCGCTTGGTCATCTCTGCGGTCAGGCTCTGCTGTTGCTGGCGCAGCAGGAAGAGGCCGACGAGGGCCACCGTGAGCACGACCAGCCCGGTGATGAGGAGGCTGAGCTTGACCTTCAGGGGCACGCGGATCGGGGTGGTGCCCGCGGCGGCCTCCCGTGTCGCCGGGTCCGCCGTCGCCTGCTGCGGGTCGCTCGAGGTAGCCTCCACGCGGAACCGGCCTACAGTCCGTGCAGGGGGAAGATCCGCTCGTGGATCTCGCCGACCTGGCGCCGGGCATAGTCCTCAGTCCAGCGGCGCGTCTCGGTTGGCACCGCCTCGTCGGGATCGCCCAGGGTCATCTGCTGAAGGCCGAGCTGCTGCATGTCTGGGTGGCTCTCCCGCGGCAGCGCCTCCGGCAGCTCCACCTCGTTCATGGCCGCCCACGCCGCGGTCCAGGCCCGCGCCACGTTGGGAAGGTCGTAGCCGCCGCCTCCGAGGGCGACGACGCGCGGGGCCAGCGGCAGGAGCCGCCGCACCGCGCGGGCGAACCCTTGCACGGTGAGGCCCAGGTGGGTCAGCGGGTCGGTGCGGTGCGAGTCGATGCCGAGCTGGATCACCAGCGCGTCCGGCTTGAACGCGGTCACCAGCGGCGGCACCACCGCCTCGAACGCCTCGTGGTAGACCGAGTCGTCGGTGAGCGGCTGGAGCGGCACGTTGACGGAATAGCCCAGGCCCTCGCCCTCGCCCATCTCCACGACGAAGCCGGTCCCCGGGAACAGGCGATCACCGCGCTCGTGAGTGGAGATCGTCAGCACCTTGGGATCGTCGTAGAAGGCGAACTGGACGCCGTCTCCGTGATGGGCGTCGATGTCCACGTAGGCCACCCGCAGGCCTCGCCCGCGCAGGTGCATGATCGCGAGCACCGCGTCGTTGACGTAGCAGAAGCCCGAGGCGCGCCCGGGCATCGCGTGATGAAGCCCGCCCGCGAAGTGGAACGCGCGGTCCACCTCGCCTCCGGCCACGAGCTGGGCGGCCAGTAGCGAGCCGCCCGCCGCGAGCTGCGCCGCCTCCCACAGCCCCGGAAAGATCGGGTTGTCGCCGGGCCCCAGGCCGTAGCGCGCGGCGTGAGGGACCCAGTCGCCCGCGCTGACCGCTCGGAGGATCTCGATGTACTCGCGGGTGTGGAAGCGGGCGATCTGGTCTAGCTGCGCCGCCTCGGGGGCGAGGACCTTGGCCCGTGGCAGCGCCGTGAGACCGTACGCCTCCATGAGCCGCCAGGTGAGCCCGAGCCGCTCCATTCGGAGCGGGTGCTCGCGCCCGTAGTCGAAGTGGCGCCACTCGTCAGAATAGATGATCGCGGTCGTGGTCATGGGCGCCTCGCCAAGCGAGGACGCTTCCACGTCCCGGACTTGCCACCCGACTTCTCGACCAGGCACAGATCGGTCAGCACCACGCCCCGGTCCACCGCCTTCACCATGTCGTACACGGTGAGGCCGGCCACCGCGGCCGAGGTCAGGGCCTCCATCTCTACGCCCGTTTTGTCCACCGTGCGGACGCGCGCCAGCACCGTGATCGTCGAGCGGCGCGAGTCCAGCACGAACTCCACGTCCACGCCGGTGATCCGCAGCGGGTGGCAGAGCGGGATGAGATCGGGCGTGCGCTTGGCCGCCATGATGCCCGCGGTGCGCGCCACTCCCAGAACGTCGCCCTTCGCGAGCTGGCCCGCGCGGACCGCGGCGAGCGTCGCGGGCTTCATCCGGAGCGTGACGCGGGCGACCGCCTCGCGGACCGTCTCCGACTTGGCGGAGACGTCCACCATGCGCGCCTCACCCGCGGGGGTCAGGTGGGACAGGCCGCGGAACCCCTGCACGTCCCGCGGCGTGGACATCGGCCGGGCGCGGAACCCGACTCAGGCGTGCGTCGCGGCGCGCGCGTGTCGGAGCAGAACCTCCATCCGATCCTTCGCGATGAGCTTGAGCTTCTTGAGCTCGCTCACACGCCACTGCTGCTCGGAAGAGAGAAAGCCGCGACCGTTGAGGTCGGTCAACTCTTGTTCGTAGCGCTGGTGCTCCTCGCGGAGCTTGCGGAAATCGTGGTTTTCGCTGGTGAGCCGCTCGATGAAGGCTTCAGCGTCGGGCATGCAGACCTCCTTGCGAAGCGCTGGCTCAGGACCCTGCCCCACTTGCGGGTGATGTACCCGCGTTATACTCCCCGGCTCTTTGGACTGTCAAGGCTTCGAATGGCGCAGGAGGTGCGGCGCGGTGGCTTTGAAGTGCGCGGTCACCGGACTGCCCGGCGTGAACCGCAGCTCATCGACGGAGCGCTGCGTCACGAGCGCCACGAGCGGGAACCCGCAATCAATGGTGACGCGCACATGCGGTCCGTTCGCCGCCATGCGCACGATTTGCCCGGCGAGGTGATTCCGCGCGCTCGATGGCGCGTCGCCGACCCGGACGGAGAGCGTGACGTCCTCGGGTCGGACGCATAAGCGAACCCACTCGCCAGCCTCAGCCGGCTGGGCGACCTCGATGGTCTGCTGACCGGCCTCGAGGATGGCCAGCCCGTCAGTCACTGCGCGGACCCGACACTCCACCAGGGTCTCGACGCCGACGAAGCGCGCCACCTCCTCCGAGACCGGGGCGCGAAAGACCTGACCCGCCTGGTCCACCTGGAGCAGTCGGCCCCGGAGCACCACCGCCACCCGGTCGCCCAGCGCCTGGGCCTCCCCGCGGTCGTGGGTCACCAGCACCGCGGTCGCCCGCCGCCGGCGCAGGATCCGGCCGAGGTCCTCGATCAGCGCCTCCCGCGTCGGCTGATCGAGCGCCGAGAATGGCTCGTCGAGGAGCAGCAATTCGGGCTCGAGCACCAGCGCGCGGGCCAGCGCGGTGCGCTGCGCCTCTCCGCCGGACAGCGTGCGGGCCTGGCGGTCGGCCAGGTGCGCGATCTCCAGCACCTCTAGCCACTCGGCCACCCGCGGCGCCGTGCGGGAGTCGTCGACACCGCGGAATCGGAGCCCGAGCGCCACGTTGTCGCGCACGGTCGCGTCGGTGAGTAGCGGGTCCTGGAAGACGCTAGCCATCCGTCGGCGGACCGCCAGGCCCTCGGCCGGGCTCACCCGTTCACCCTGGAAGCGCACGCTGCCCGCTGTGGGTGTTTCCAGGAGCCCCATCACGCGGAGGAGCGTGGACTTGCCGGCCCCGTTGGGACCGATCACGCCGAGCACCTGTCCCGCGTCCACCGTCAGCTCGGGCACGTCCAGCACGGTCTGCTCGCCGCGGACGACCCGGATGCCGTGCAAGGCGACGACTGGCGGCGCCATCACGCCGACGGCAGCACATGGATCGCGCCCCGGTGGAGCGAGAACTGCCAGTGCCGGTCCCGCTCGATCTCGAGGATCTCGTATACGAGCCGCGGGACGTCCAGCTCGAGATCGTAGTCGCCCTGCGCGGGCTCGCCCGGCTCGTCGAGCCGCAGGAAGAGCGTCCACGCGGTGCCCAGGTCCACCTCGCGCACCACGCTGCCGGACATGAGGTTCATGTGGTGGGCCCCGTCGACCCGGCCGCGGTCTTTTCGGATGAGACGAACGTATTCGGGCCTGATGTAGAACGCGAGCGGGCTGTCCGGCGCGGGCAGATACGAGCGCGTGGGCGAGTTCACGGCCTCGAGCACCTGCCCACGCCAGCGGAACTGGATGCGGTCGGCGGTGGCCTTGAGCGTGACCCCCTGCACCAGGTTGCGGATCCCCATGATGCGCGCGACGGAGCGTGACGAGGGCTGCCACAAGAGCTCGGCCCGCGGCGCGGCCTGGATCACGCGACCCTCCTCGTACACCACGATGCGGTCGCCCAGCCGGTAGGCCTCGCCGAGATCGTGGGTGACCAGCACCGCGGCAATGCCCCACTCGGTGAGGACGGCGCGCAGCTCGTCGCGCAGCGCCTGGCGCAGCGGCAAATCGAGCGCGGACAGCGGCTCGTCGAGCAGGAGCAGCGCGGGATCGGTGGCCAGCGCGCGCCCGAGGGCCACCCGCTGGCGCTGGCCGCCCGACAGCTCGCTCGGGTGGCGCTCCGCCAGCGGCTCGAGCCCAAGCCGGGTCAGCACCTCATCCACGCGCCGGCTCCGGTCGGCCCGGCTCCGCTCGCGGAGGCCGAAGCCCACGTTGTCGCGGACGGTGAGATGCGGGAACAGCGCGTAGCCCTGGAAGACGTAGCCGACGCGCCGCCGCTGGGGCGGCACGTCGATGCCGGCCGCGGCGTCAAACAGCACCTGGCCGTCTACCACGATGCGGCCCGCGTCCGGGCGCACGAGCCCGGCCAGGCACTGAAGCGTGAGCGTCTTGCCCGCACCCGAGGGGCCGAAGAGCGCGGCGACGCCGTCCCCCGCGCTCCAGTCGACATCTAGAGTGAAGCCGGGCAGCGACTTGCGGATCGAGACCTCCAGCCGACTCGTCATGCCGCGCGGGCCCCGAGGCGATTGGCCGCGATCAGCACCACGCACGACAGCGCGGTGAGCGCCGCCACCAGGGCCGCCGCCTCGCTGCTCTCGCCAGTCTGCACCGCAGTGTAGATGGAGAGGGGTACCGTGGTGGTCTTGCCGGGGATGTTGCCGGCCAGCATCAGGGTGGCGCCGAACTCGCCGAGCGCGCGCGCGAAGGCCAGGACCATTCCGGCCAGGATGCCGTTGCGGGCCAGGGGCAGCGTCACCTCGAGCGCCGTCCGCAGCTCGGAGCGCCCGAGCGTGTAGGCTGCGCGCTCGAGATCGCGGTCCACGGACTCGATGGCCGCCCGCACCGTGCGCACCAGGAGCGGCAGGGCCATCACGGTGGCCGCGATCACCGCCGCGTACCAGGTGAACGCCACCGTCCAGCCGGTCAGTTCGTAGAGCGGCCGCCCCAGCAGGCCCCGACGGCCGAGGAGAACGATCAGGTAGTAGCCGACCACGGTGGGCGGAAGGATCAGCGGCAGCGTGACTAGCAGATCCACGAGGCTCTTGCCCCAGAAGCGACGGCGGGCCAGGAAGTAGGCGATGGGGATGCCGATCAGCGCGTTGAGTGCCGTGGCCGCCACCGCCACCTGGAGCGACAACCGGAGGGCGGAGATGCTGTCCGGGCTCACGATGGGGGTCCTGGGTGCGCGGGTAGTATGCCATCACCGAGGGCGGGAACGCAGACGCGGGCCGTGCGCCCGTCGGCACGGGCCACCGGAGTGATCGCGACCTGAACGCCGTAGACCTCGCGGAGGCTCTCGGCCGTGATCACCTCGTCCGGCCGACCCAGCCGCGCCAGGCGCCCGTGATGGAGCAAGGCCACGCGGTGCGCGCACAGGAAGGCGTGGTCCGGATCGTGGGTCGACAGCATGATCGCGATGCCGCGATCGGCCAGCCGCTCGATCTGACCGAGAACGCGGACCTGGTTGCCGAAGTCGAGGCTCGCGGTGGGCTCGTCCATCACGAGGATCGCCGGCTGCTGGGCGAGCGCCCGCGCGATGAGGGTGAGCTGCCGCTCGCCGCCGCTGATCTCGGTGTAGGGGCGCTCGGCCAGGTGGCCAATGTCGAGGGTGGCCAGCATCTCCTCCGCGATCGCGCGGTCGGCGCGCGACGGCGTCGCGAACGGGCCGATGTGGGCGGTGCGCCCCATCAGCACGATCTCGGTCACCGTGAACGGGAAGATCCCGAGCTGGGCCTGGGGCACGTAGCCGAAGACGCGCGCCAGCCGGTCACGCGCCCAGCCGGCGATCGACTGACCATCGACCGCGACGCGTCCGTGCCGCGGAGCGAGCAGTCGCAAGATCGTCTTGAACAGCGTGGTCTTGCCGCCGCCGTTCGGCCCCAGGAGGCACACCACCTCGCCCCCGGTTAGGTCGAAGGTCACGTCGCGGCCGACCTCCTTGCCCGGGTAGCCGAACGCGAGATCCGCGACCTCGAGCCGCATGCGCTACTGCCAGCCTCGCCGGGACACGGCGAGCAACCAGATGAAGAACGGCGCGCCGATGAACGCGGTGAGCACCCCGAGCGGGATCTCGAGCGGAGCGATCGTGCGCGCCAGCGTGTCGACCGCGACCAGGTACCCCGCGCCCAGCAGCATGGCGGCGGGCAGCAGGCGCGCGAAGTCCGGGCCCACCAGCAGCCTCGCGAAGTGCGGGATCAGGAGCCCGATCCAGCCGATCACCCCGCTCACCGAGACCACCGCCGCGGTCATGAGGGTGGCTGCGGCGATCACGGTCAGACGCACGCGTCGCGTGTCCACCCCGAGGGTGAGCGCCTCCTCCTCGCTGAGCGTCATCACGTTCATGCGCCAGCGGTGGAGCCAGAGCGGGATCAGCCCGACCACGACACCGGGCAGGATCGCCAGCAGGTCCACGACGGTGATCGACGACAGGCTGCCGAGCAGCCAGAAGGTGATCGCGGGGAGCTGGTTGTAGGGATCGGCCAGATACTTGAGCAGCGAGATGCAGGATCCGAGCAGGGTGCCGATCACGATGCCGGCCAGCACCAGCACCAGGATCGGATCGTGGCGGCGTAGCGCGGCGCCCACCGAATAGACCACCGCCACCGCGGCCAGGCCGAGCGCGAACGCCAGGCCCTGGATGCCGGCCACGCCCCAGGAGAAGAAGATGCCGAGCGTTGCCCCGAGCGCGGCGCCGGTGGAGACGCCGAGGATATCGGGGGAGACCAGCGGGTTGCGAAAGAGTCCCTGGTACGCCGAGCCGGCGGCGGCCAGCGTGGCGCCGATGGCGATCGCGGACAGCACGCGGGGACCGCGCACGCGGAAGACCACGGTCTCCATCGCGGCGGGCAGCGTGCTCGGGCTACCGGTGATCTTCGCCCATAGCAGCGCCCAGAGCTGGCCGGGCGAGACCGGATAGCGGCCGACCGAGAAGGCCACCAGTACCAGCGCCACCAGCAGCACGCCCGCGAGGAGGAACCCGGTCGCTTCGCGGCGACGGGCCGCCCCGGTCATCGGAGCCGCGGCGCTCAGGGGCGGGGGCGCTCGACCCCGGCCAGCAACGTGTCGAGCTGCGCCTCGGACGGCGCCTGGTGATAGAAGAGCGTGTAGAAAGCCCGCGTCTCCTGCCGCAGATCTTCCGGGAACTGGTCGGGGTAGAGGATCCGGCCGAGCCACTTGAGCCCGATGAGCCGATTCACCGACGGCGGGAAGTCCACCCACGGGAACGGCGCCTGAGGCACGAGGTACACCCGGCCCTCCCGTACCGCGCGGACGTTTCGCCACACCGGATCCGTGCGCACGGCCGCCACGAAGGCCGGATCGATGGCGATGATGATCTCCGGATCCCACGCCAGGACCTGCTCGGGAGAGACCGCCGAGACTCCCGCGCTCCCGAGCTGCTCGGCGACGTTGCGGGCGCCCATGCGCTCCAGGCTCTCCACGTTGATCGATCCGCGCGCCGCCGTCTCGAGCCCCTTAGGCCCTCGCGCGTAGTAGACCGCAGGCCGCTTCGCCGCTGGGACCTGGCCGACCCGACGGTCCGTCTCGGCGAGCACGCGCTGCGCGTAGCGGCCGAGCTCGCGCCCGCGGTCGCCAACGCCGAGCACGTCACCCATGAGGCCGTAAACCGTCGGGACGGCGGAGAGGCTTCCGTCGAAGAGGAGGTACGGCACGCCGGTCTGCTGCTGCACGCGATCGGCCAGAGAGCGGTAGGTGCCGGTCATCGAGCCGTAGTCGAGGATGACGTCGGGGCGCGCGGCCAGCACGACCTCCACGTTCGCGGTGTTGCCGCGGCCGGTGAGGCGGCCGAGCGTCGGCAGCTCCGCGAACCGGGCTGGGATGAACGCACGCTCGTCCGGGCTCGGCGGCCGGTTCCAACCGAGCATCTTCTCGGGAGCCAGCGTGTAGAGGAAGACGCTCGCCGGCCCGCCGGCGGCGTACACGCGCTCGATGCGCGCGGGCACGTCGGCACGGCGGCCCGCCGAATCGGTGACGACGCGGGTGTCGGCGGCGGGCGCCGCGGCCACGCCGGACAGCAGGATCGCGAGCGCGCCGACGGCCCGGAGCGCGCTCGCGACCGGGTGCACCGTCAGTCCTTGCCGATCATGACGTCGGAGGCCTTGATGACCGCGTAGGCCGAATCCCCGACCTTGAGTCCCAGCGCCTCCACCGCCTCGTTCGTGATCGACGAGAACACCACGGTTCCCCCGCCGACGTCGATCTTGACGTGCGCGGTGGTCGTCCCCTTGGTGACTTCCAGGATCTTGCCCTTGAAGATGTTGCGCGCGCTCAGGCGCATGGTCGCCTCCTCGATCTACTGGATCCAGCCGGTCGCCGGGACTGCAACCCGTGCGCCCGGCTCGAGTTGAATGTCCTCGAGATGTCCGGAGACCTGCCCGCCCTCGGTGCGCAGGTGCACGTGGATATTGGAGTCTCTCGGGGTGAAGACCCCCCGGTGCTGTCGCGAGTAGAACCCGATCAGCTCGACGGCGGTCCCCTCCAGGGTCTGCCGCACCTTCGCCTGCTCGTGTTGCTCCGAATTGTGCGGCAGGCCGTCGCGCTTGTCGAGCACGTGCAGGGTGGCGGCGGCGGCAACGCCACGGATCCGGAACGGGAACGGCCGATCGAGGTCGAGCCCTCGCTCGCGCGCCAGCGAGACCACTGCGTGCTCGACGGGGTCGAGGCCGGCCAGAGCCGAGGCGAGCGGACGCTCGGCCCAGGACGCCACCTGCGCCCACACGAGGAAGCAGGCGCGCGCGTCCCAAGTCTCCGTGGTCACCACCGCGCCCGCGTCGATGCGGGCGATGGAGGGCGGACCGCCGAAGATCGAGACCTCGCCGCGCACACCCTCCAGGGGACCGAGGCCGTAGAGGTGGGGGATCGCGGCCAGGTCGACGAGCGCGGCGTGCCCGCGGATGTCGCCGTCGAGGACGTCGCGCTGGGCGCCGATCCAGCGGACCCCGCCCTCGAGCCTCGTCGACTCGATTTTCAGGCAGCGGCCTGCTGACTCAGCGGGCACCGGCGGGTGGCGGCTGGAAGCCGAACCGGCTCAGCACGGTCCGGCCCTGAGGGCTCTCGAGCAGATCGAGGAAGGCCCGACCGAGCGCCGGCTGCTTGGAAGCCGCCACCACCGCTCCCGGGTAGATCACCGGACGATAGGTGTCGTCGGGCGGACGGAAGGCCTCTTTCACTCCCTGCATCCGCGTGGCCGCGTCCGTGGTGTACACGAAGCCGGCGTCAACCTCGCCGCGAGCCACGTAGTCGAGCACCTGGCGGACGTTCTCCGCGAACACGAGCTTGGGCTGCAGGCGATCCCACAGGCCCAGAGCCCGCAAGCTTTCCTCCGCGTACTGCCCGGCGGGCACGCTCTTGGGGTTGCCGATCGCGATCATGCCGACCGTCGACTCGAGGAGGTCGGCGGCCTTGGCGATGTCTACCCGCGAGTCCGTCGGCTTCACCACCGTGAGCACGTTGCGGGCGAAGGCGCGCCGGGTCGCCACCACGATCAGGCTCTTCTTCTCCAGGTCGTCCATCTGGCGCTGGGCCGCCGAG